>NZ_JABAED010000008.1:0-212452 GCF_023701875.1 Rahnella sp. CG8 | reverse complement strand
AAGGGTCCATGATGAGCATGAACCCTTTTTACACGAGCCACCGGATCGGTCAACTGATCCTTAAACGATCGGCATTACCCTTGCGGCGCCTTTCGTTTATATCACTGTTATATCACTGTGCGGGCGATTAATGACAACCGCAGCCGCCGTTACCGCCGCAACCGCCTTTTTTGCCGTGATCATGACCGTGGTCGTGATCATGGTCGTGGCCGTGACCACCGCAGCAACCGTCACCGTGTTCATGGTCGTGACCATGATCGTGGCCGTGTTCGCCATGAACGTGGCCATGAGCCAGTTCTTCTTCGGTCGCTTCACGGATTGCCACCACTTCAACGTGGAAGTTCAGGTTCTGGCCAGCCAGCATGTGGTTGCCATCAACCACAACGTGGTCGCCATCAACTTCAGTGATTTCGACAGGAACCGGGCCCTGATCGGTATCAGCCAGGAAACGCATACCGACTTCCAGCTCATCAACACCCATGAACACGTCTTTAGGCACGCGCTGAACCAGGTTGTCGTCGTAGTTGCCGTAAGCATCGTTCGCGCCAACATGCACGTCAAATACATCACCAATTGCATGACCATCAAGTGCAGTTTCCAGACCGGAGATCAGGGAACCATGGCCGTGCAGGTAATCCAACGGTGCGCTCACCGGAGATTCATCAACCAACACACCGTCTTCTGTACGTACCTGATATGCCACGCTGACGACCAGGTCTTTTGCTACTTTCATGATAACTCCTACCGTTGGAAACTCAATTTGTTGTCTGCGGGCGTTGCATAACGCACGCAACTTCGCTTAAGGCTAATTCAGTGACGGCCACTTTTCGATGAGATCATCCTGAAAAGCGCGATCGGATAAATTTGGCGAAGAGTGTAGCGGAAATCCGCGTCTCTGTACTACCAGCATAAAAAAACACGAGCCATAACGCTACTTCGGATCGAAAATACCAATCACCTGCTCTTCCGGGCGAAGCTTCTTGCTGACCTGCGCGTCAGTCTGACGCTGATGGTGTCCGCACTTTACACACTCCACCACTTCAACCTGATCTTCCTGCCATAAAGCCAGTGTATCCATCGCCTTGCATTTCGGACACACCGCACCAGCGATGAACCGTTTACGGGTTGTAGCCATGTTACTTCTCCTGAAATTTCCGATATTGCGTCCGGTCAGTTTTCGATCAACCACCGAAATTATTTTTCTGCTACCGGGCTATTCGTCATCGTCCCAGCCATCAAGCTGGCGACGTTCGTTATGCATTTCACTCTGAAAGATGTCTTCCAGCTCTCGCCGGGCCTCTTTCACGCGGGAAATCTGCGCAACGTCGCCGCGGTTTTGCGGCACCAGTTCACGCAACATCCGCATGTCGAGCCGACGAAAATGTTGCTGCGCGCGATACGCACTGTGCGGATGCATGCCCAGCGTCACGAGTGCTTTCTTCCCAAGCTCCAGCGCACTAGAAAACGTCTCGCGGGAAAAATTCACTACGCCGGCCTGCAAAAGCTCATGCGCTTCCACACGGCCACGGGCACGCGCCAGAATATTCAGATGGGGAAAATGCTGCTGGCATAAATGCACGATAGCCATCGTATCTTCCGGCTCATTGGAGGTAATAACGATCGACTTTGCCTTTTCCGCGCCGGACGCCCTGAGTAACTCCAGTTCGGTTGCATCGCCGTAATAGACTTTGTAGCCGTAAGTCCGCATCAACCCGACGGCGCTGATATCACGCTCCAGCACCGTAATGCGCATTTTGTTCGCCATCAGCAAACGTCCGATCACCTGCCCGAAGCGCCCGAACCCGACAATAATCACCTGCGGTTCGTCATCCTGAACAAAATGCTTTTCGTCGCTTTCTTCGCCGTCGTTGTAGCGTCGCACCAAAATCCGGTCAACCCACTGCATCAGCAGCGGCGTGGTCATCATTGATAACGTCACCACCACCAGCAACAGCGAAAGCTGCGACGAAGAAATCACTTTCTGCGCGCCCGCCGCCGAGAACAGCACGAAAGCAAATTCACCGCCCTGACTGAGCACGGCGGAAAATTGCAGCCGGACCGAAGTACGCAAGCCAAATACACGGGACAGCCCGTACAACAAGGCACCTTTGACAGTCACCAGAACAATCACGCCCGCCAGCACCAGCAAAATATGGGTATAAAGCACACCCAGATTCAGCGCCATGCCGACAGAAATAAAGAACAGCCCGAGCAGTAAACCCTTAAATGGCTCGATAGCGATTTCCAGTTCGTGCTGATATTCACTTTCAGCCAGTAAAATCCCGGCGATGAACGTCCCGAGTGCCATCGAAAAGCCCAGCGTATCCATAAACAGCGCCGAGCCGAGCACCACCAGCAACGCGGCGGCGGTAAACACTTCACGCACGCCGGAGGCCACAATCAGCCGGAAAATCGGCCGCAGCAGATAGCGTCCGCCAATCAACATCCCGCCAAAGGCCAGCACTTTCAGGCCGATCATTTCCCAGTTATTGCTGCCTTCGGAGCCCCCCGCCAGAATCGGGATCAGGGCCAGTGCCGGGATCACCGCGATATCCTGGAACAGCAGCACGGCAAAACCCAACTGGCCGCCTTCGTTACGCGTCATGCCTTTATCGCGCATCAGTTGCAATGCCATCGCCGTGGATGACATCGCCAGCCCGATACCGCCAATCACCGCCGCCTGCCAGGAAAACTTCGTGAGATACAACAAACCGCCAAGCACCAGCGCGGTCAGGATCACCTGCCCGGCACCGACGCCAAAGATTTGCCGCCGCAGCGCCCACAACTTACCGGGATTCAGTTCCAGCCCGATGATAAACATCAGGAAAACCACGCCCAGTTCGGAGAAGTGCAGGATCTCATCCACGTCACGGATAAAACCTAAGCCCCACGGGCCGATGGCAATCCCCGCCAGCAAATAGCCGAGTACCGCGCCGATACCTAAACGTTGCGCCAGAGGCACGGCGACCACCGCAGCGAATAAAAACAGCAGGATTGCCGTAGGAATACTTGAAACGTCCATCAGACGATCCCCCCATGCGGCAACGGGGATTGCAGCCATTCGCCGTACGCTTCGGCATGGCTCTGCAACACATCAGGTTTCTGACGTCGCGCCCAGTAAATAACGATTGGCGTCATCCAGTGCATATGGCACATCGCCGACGTCAGCTCGAACGGACGCATAATATCGGACATCGGATAACGGTTATAACCGCCCGCACGGTAAGCGCCTTCCGGCTCGCCGGTGGTAACGACCGAACGCCAGTATTTGCCGTTAAGCGCATTCCCGCCAGCACCGCTGGCAAACCCCCGGGCCAGCACGCGATCCATCCATTCCTTTAATAAAGCCGGGCAACTATAGGTATAAAGAGGATGCTGGAAGACAATCACTTTGTGTTCACGCAGCAGTTGTTGTTCGCGGTGGATATCAATAAAAAAATCAGGATAGTGGGCGTACAAATCATGCACGGTGACATGCTCAAGTTGCTGTGCCTGCTGTAACAAAACGCGGTTGGCGACTGAATCGGGTGATTCCGGGTGGGCGTACAGCAGCAAAACCTTTGGTGGCTGCGACATCAATACCTCCAAAGCGTCGTCAGGGTGCGGTTTTTCCGTTACCATGCTTCGCAAAGACAAAATGGGACGCGATACGTCTTGTTTAAATCATTATCATGACAATTTAACATACTCTCAACACGGCGCTTTATGATTGTTTTCTCCTCCTTACAAATCCGACGCGGCACTAACGTGCTGCTGGACAACGCGTCTGCGACCATCAATCCCGGCCAGAAAGTCGGGCTGGTGGGCAAAAATGGCTGCGGTAAATCCACCCTGATTTCGCTGCTTAAAGGTGAAATGAGCGCCGATGCAGGCAACCTGACGTTTCCGTCCAACTGGGCGCTGGCCTGGGTCAATCAGGAAACACCCGCTCTGGACCAGCCTGCGATAGAGTATGTTATCGACGGTGACCGCGAATTTCGCCAACTGGAAGCGCAATTGCAGCACGCTAACGAGCGTGATGACGGCCACGCTATCGCCACGCTGCACGGTAAACTCGACGCCATCAACGCCTGGACCATTCCGGCGCGCGCGGCGAGCCTGCTCAGCGGATTGGGCTTTACTCAGAATCAGTTGCAGCAGCCAGTCAAATCGTTCTCCGGCGGGTGGCGCATGCGTCTCAACCTTGCGCAGGCGCTGATTTGCCGTTCTGATTTACTGCTGCTCGATGAACCGACTAACCACCTGGATCTCGACGCCGTCATCTGGCTGGAGAAATGGCTGAAAAGCTACACCGGCACGCTGGTGCTGATTTCCCATGACCGGGACTTTCTCGATCCGATCATCGATAAAATACTGCATATCGAACAGCAGACGCTGAACGAATACACCGGTAACTACTCGTCTTTCGAACGCCAGCGTGCGACCAAACTGTCGCAACAGCAGGCATTGTTTGAAAGTCAGCAGGAGAAAGTGGCGCATCTGCAAAGTTATATTGACCGTTTCCGTGCGCAGGCGACCAAAGCCAAGCAGGCGCAAAGCCGTATTAAAATGCTGGAACGCATGGAGCTGATAGCCCCGGCGCACGTCGACAATCCTTTTCATTTTAGCTTCCGCTCGCCGGAAAGTTTGCCCGATCCGCTGTTGCGGATGGAAAAAGTCAGCGCCGGTTATGGCGACACCACGATTCTGGAGTCGATCAAACTGAATCTGGTGCCGGGTTCACGTATCGGCTTACTGGGCCGTAACGGGGCCGGGAAGTCCACGCTGATCAAACTGCTGGCTGGCACCATGCCGCCGCTTCACGGTGACATTGGTCTGGCGAAAGGCGTCAAACTCGGTTACTTCGCGCAGCATCAGCTGGAGTTCCTGCGCGCAGAAGATTCGCCGCTGCAACATCTGGTGCGCCTGGCGAACAAAGAAACCGAACAGCAGTTGCGCGATTATCTCGGTGGATTTGGTTTCCACGGCGATAAAGTGACGGATCCTACCGGGCGATTCTCCGGCGGTGAAAAAGCGCGTCTGGTGCTGGCACTGATTGTCTGGCAGCGCCCTAACCTGCTGTTGCTCGATGAACCGACCAACCACCTGGATCTCGATATGCGTCAGGCGCTGACCGAAGCGCTGATCGACTTCGAGGGCGCGATGGTTGTCGTGTCGCATGACCGCCACTTACTGCGCTCCACCACTGACGATTTGTATCTGGTACACGGCGGCAAAGTGGAACAGTTCGACGGCGATCTGGAAGATTATCAGCAATGGCTGGTGGACATTCAGCGTCAGGAAAGCCAGCAGGACGCACCGGCCAAAGACGGCGGCGTTAACAGCGCGCAGTCGCGTAAAGACCAGAAACGTCGCGAAGCCGATTTCCGCAATCAGACCCAACCGCTGCGTAAGCAAATCACCAAACTTGAAGCGCAGATGGAAAAATTAAGTACAGAACTGGCGACCATTGAAGAGCGTCTGGCTGATTCCGCGATTTACGACAACAGCCGTAAAGCCGATCTCACCGAATGTCTGCAACAGCAGACCAAAGTGAAAGGCGCGCTGGAAGAGACCGAAATGACCTGGCTCGATGCACAGGAACAACTGGAAGACATGTCGAAGGCCTTTGATCTCGACTAGAAGATCGTTCGGTAAGAAATGAGAAAGGCGCCACGACGGCGCCTTTCTTTTGTCTGCAAATCAGTGCCAGATCAGCAATACGCAGGCGGCGGTCAGGATCCCCATCGCGATATTAAAGGTATACCACGCACGCCTGCTGCGCAGCAGGCGGCCAATTACGGTACCGAAGCCAAGCCAGATGATCCCGGACACCAGATTGACCAGGAACATCCCGAGGCTGATACCGGCAATAGAGTGGTTATAGGCGGCACCGGCCAGACTGAAGCTCGCGACCGCGCCCAGCCCCATCAGCCACGCTTTCGGGTTGAGGAATTGCAGCAACCAGCCCTGATACAAGCGGATCGGCCTGGGTGGCGGGGCGCCGGTTTCCAGTTTTTCATAGGCAGATGTCGCAATCTTCCACGCCAGCCACAGCAGATACAGGCTACCGGCGATTTTGAGGAACAGATGTAACGCAGGATAAATCGTGATGAGCCCGCCGACCCCAAACGCCACCAGCAGCAAAATACTTTGCATGCCAAGCATAATGCCGACCATCAGCCAGAGTGAGCGGAAGAACCCGAAGTTAGCGCCAGACGTGGTTAACAACATATTGTTCGGGCCAGGGGTGATAGCGGCGACCCATAAAAATCCAAGCATCGAGAAAAATAAACCAGGTTCCATTTAATTTGGGTTCTCCGACCCGAAAGATGTGCGATAGCATTGAAGCTAACAGCGTGATATTGATCGCACAAGAGTCTCTTAAGAGAAATTTATTCATCTTATGTTTGAATCCTTTCGCCCCCTGCGCGGAGCCAGTAATCCTCACATCCAGACGCTGTTACCGCGGCTCGTTCGGCGGCACGCAAAACTCAAACCTCACTGGCAAAGGCTGGATACGCCGGACGGGGATTTTCTGGATTTAGCCTGGACTGAAGACCCGGAACAGGCGCGACATAAACCACGCATGATCCTGTTTCACGGACTGGAAGGCAGTTTCTTCAGCCCTTATGCCCACGGTCTATTGCAGGCCTGGAAAGACAAAGGCTGGCTCGGCGTCGTCATGCATTTTCGCGGATGCAGCGGTGAACCCAATAAACTGCTGCGTATTTACCATTCCGGTGAAACCGAAGACGCCCGTTTTTTCATTCGCTGGCTCAATGAAACTTATGGCGAAGTCCCGACCGGCGCGGTGGGCGTGTCGCTCGGCGGCAATATGCTGGCCTGTTATCTCGGGCAGGAAGGGGAAACGTGTACGCTGAGCGCCGCCGTGGTGGTCTCCGCGCCGCTGATGCTGGAACCTTGCGCTTACCGGCTGGAACAAGGTTCATCACGGATTTATCAGCGCTATCTGCTCGATCAGCTCAAAGGCAATGCCTCGCGCAAACTGGCGAAATATCCGGGCACATTGCCCGTCACGCTGGAGCAGCTAAAAGCCATGCGTTACCTTCGTGAATTCGACGACGCCATCACCTCAAAAGCACACGGATTTACCGACGCGCTGGATTATTACCGCCGGTGCAGCGGCCTGCCGTTACTGGCGCAGATCAGAACACCCTTGCTGATTATCCACGCCAAAGACGACCCGTTTATGACGCCGGAGGTCATCCCGAAAGCAGAAGATTTACCGGATTGCGTGGAATATCAGTTAACAGAACATGGCGGACATGTCGGGTTTGTTTCCGGCAGCTTACGTCATCCGCAGATGTGGCTGGAGCAACGCATTCCGGCCTGGATCGCCCCGTATTTAGAAAATAAGACTAAGGAAACAACAGAGTGATTATTCCCTGGCAGGAACTGGACGCTGAACTGCTCACCAGCGTGGTGGAATCCTTCGTATTGCGCGAAGGCACCGATTACGGCGAGCAGGAACGATCGCTGGAACAAAAAGTCGATGACGTGAAACGTCAGCTGAAAAGCGGCGAGGTTGTGCTGGTCTGGTCAGAACTGCATGAAACGCTGAACATTATGCCGCGTGGTCAGTTCCGCGCCGGGCAGGAAGAAACCCCGCAGGACTGGTAACTCACGGCTCCGTCGATGCGGAGCCGTTTTCTTACGCCGTTGCCGAAATACAGGTTCCGGCGTCTCCCGCCAGCACCGCCTCGATCTGATCCAGCGCGCCGATATAGGCCGGATAGCCGCTGTAATTCACAAACGCGCTGACCGCCGCGACTTTGGGGCCCATCGAACCGTCGTTTTGCGCAAAAGGCGCGAGCTGCGCGGGCGTCGCACGACGGATCGCCCGTTGCTGCGGCGTGCCCCAGTGTTCATACACCGCATCGGCATCGGTCAGGATCACCAGCTTTTGCGCCTTCAGTTGACGCGCCAGCAGCGCTGCCGACAAATCCTTGTCGATTACCGCCTGCGCGCCGTTGCCATCTTCAAACACCGGAATACCGCCACCGCCATTACAAATCACCACGTGCCCGCGCGCCAGCAATTGCTGAATAGCGTCGATATCCACAATCCGCTTAGGCACGGGTGACGCCACCACGCGGCGCAAATAAGCCCCGTCGGCTTTCATTTTCCAGCCGTGCAGGTTTTCCAGTTCCTGCTGAGATCCCGGCGGGTACACCGGCCCGATAAATTTTTCGGGAGAGGCAAACGCCGGATCGCGGCTGTCGACTTCAATGCGCGTCAGCACGGTGGACACCTCTGGCATACCCGTCTGCTGCCCGAGCATTTGCGCCAGCATAAACCCGATCATGCCCTGTGTTTCTGCGACCAGAATATCCAGCGGATAGGCGGGCACCTCCGCATACGCCTGATTTTGTAATGACAACAATCCGACCTGGGGGCCGTTGCCGTGAACAATCGCCAGACGGTAGCGCGTCGCCAGCCGCGCCAGCGCACCGGCCACCGTCGCAATATTGCGATACTGATTTTCAGCCGACAGGCATTCGCCACGTTGTAAAAGCGCATTACCGCCCAGTGCGACCACTAAAGTTTCCATGTTTCCTCCTTAAAGAAAGTGTTCCCTGAAAAGCGTCAATGCCAGCCAGACGCCAAGCAGCGTATCGGCACCCGACGTGTGCCCCAGCGCCAGAACCTGCTCTGCGCGCCGGGCACGAATCAGATGCAGCAATGGGGTGGAAAATTGTCTTCTCACCGCATGATGCAGATAGGCGCAACTGACCGATGATGTGAGCGTACGCAGGTCCGGTGTATGATCAAAAAAGTCACCGACCGGCAACCCGTGCGCCGCACACACCAGCAACATGCCGGTCAGCGTGTCGTCGTGGCTCGGTGTCAGCCCCGCGCCTTTGCCCACTACGTTCTGCCAGTCAACGCGATGCCCCTGCAACTGCCGCAATAACTGATGCTGAATATGCGCCAGTTCTCCGCCGGGCGGTTCAAGGACAACCTGACGAAGCTCACCGAACAGCCCCGTAAGCTGCGGGCATCCGGTCAGAAAACCGTGCACATAGTCGTAAAGCTGCCGCGAGCCTTGTGTTACGTGCAAATCCAGCCTGCGCGCGGGCGGGTTTTCAGCACCCGCCCGCATCACATCGCCCAACGTCAGACGACTGAGTAGCCCTTCAAAATCCCGCGCCCGCAACAGCCATCCCATCGGGCTCAACCCTTTGCCGTATCGATGCAGTGTCAGCCATTCGCCCCGCTCATTGCTCAGGTTGATGGCGCGGGAAAACAAACCAACAACCTGCCAGTCACCGGGACATACCGGTGCGTGAGCGCTGACCGCCAGCGGTGCGGGAATATTCATACCTGAGGATGCACCCCGAGGTGTTCCGCCAGAGCCTCCAGCGCCTGTTCGAAGCAGGCCAGCGGCGCACGTACCGTACCAGCACCAATCTGTCCAATCCCCGGTTCGCGGTGAGCAATGCCGGTGTTAATCAGCGGCGTGATGCCGGTTTCCACCACACGCCGCACATCCAGCCCGAGGCAGGCGCCCTGAAAATCCCAGCCGGGAATTTGCAGCATCATGTTGCGTTCGAGGAAGATTTCCGCCATCTCTTCAGACACGGTGATGGCGGCGTCCATCCCGCCTGCGCCGACAAAACGGGTCACGCCCGGCGCGGCAATCATCGCTGCGCCGCCGACGCCAAAGGTTTCCGTGATGGCGCTGTCGCCCATGTCCGGGTTGGCGTCTTGCTGGCTGTAGCCGCTGAAGAACAACCCCTGCGGCATATTCACCGGTGCAGTAAACCAGCGGTCACCGAGGCCGCTGACGCGGATACCAAACTCTTTGCCGTTGCGGGTCATGGCGGTGACGATACTGCCTTTGCCGATGGCCGCACCGGCATCCATCGCCGCTTTGCAGTAAGCCATCGCCAGATTGAGGAAGAACTGATCGGTCGTACTCAGAAAATGCAAAACGTCAGTCAGCGTGGTTTTATCCAGATTGCCTGCCGCCAGTTGCGGTGCCAGCGTACGCATCAGTAACGCCGAAGTGGCGATATTGCGCTGATGGAATTCATCGCCCATCGTAATGCCCTGCGCCATCATCGCCGTTAAATCGATACCGCGCTCGAGACGATGCAACGCGCCACTCAGTGCCGGTGCCAGCACGTCGCGCATCCAGCGCAAACGCATCTGAACATCCGGGCCATAGGCACCGAAACGCATCACCTTGCCGATACCTTCGTTCATGTTGCAGAAAGCACGGTTGCCGTCAGTGAGATTGCCGATCACCAGCACCGGCATGTTCGCCGACGTGATACCGCCCATCGGCCCGACCGCACTGACGTGATGGCAAGGCACAAACCGGATTTCGCCACTATTCAGTAATTGCAACGCACGTTGTTCATCCTGCGCCCAGCCTTCAAACAGACAGGCGCCGATGCAGGCACCGCGCACCGGGCCGGTCATGTCTTCCCAGCAGACGGGCGGGCCTGCATGCAGCAGGGTTTTTCCCTGATTCAGCACCGGGATCACCTGACGGGCGGGCTGAACATCAAGCCAGTGCGGTCGCGCCTGACGAATGCGTTCGATAACGGCGGTATTGGCCTGTTCGAGGGTATTTTTCATAAGATGTCTCGTTATCCGAAGAGGGGAAACGGCTCAGCCCAGTTGTTTTAACAAGCTGGCCAGCCGGAGATTGCCACCCGCAACGGGCGACCATGGGTAGTGCACGACCGGCACCGAAGCCGATTGCAAATCCAGCGCAAAACTGCGCAGTCCGGCGTTGATCACCGCGACCTGCGACAACAGCGGGCAAGTTGATGCCGCAGGTGTCACGGCAGTTTGGGTACATAAGGTGTGTGCCAGCAGCGTGGCTTCCGGCAGGGTTTGCACCACTAAAATGCCCGCCTCGCGCAATAGGGCGATTTGCTGCGAACGGCACTGCGGATCCTGCTCACTGCCCGTCACCATGGCGATCACCACCAGCGGCGCATGTCGGGCGCGCTGCGTCATCAGTTGCCTGACAGCCGTTGCCACCGAACCGGCCGGATCGCGCTGCGCGCCATAACCAATGACCACATCCAGCAGCAGCACGCCGGTTTCAGATTTACCGGCCAGCCCGAGAATCAGCTGTTCCCGCGAGGTCGGGTCAATCATCGGATGCGGTTTGCCAACGGTGTAGAAATCGTCGCCCAAATCAATGATGCGGTGTCCGTTGTGGGCAAGCATGGTGCCGTGCTCATGGGCATGATCGGCTTCCACATCCAGCAGACCGGCCAGCACCATCGCGGCCTCGGCGGCCAGCGTGCCACCGGTAAACAATCCGGCGATTTTTTTACCCGTGACATCAGGTTGTGATGCGGCAACCTGAACCACCCGCGCCAGCAGGCAGGCGATGCGTGCCGCTTCGTCGAGGGTCGATGCCAGCCAGACATTGCCGTCACGCGCCTGGCTGACCGGCGCACCGAGAAACAGCGCCACCACTGGCTTACGAATAGCTTTCATCGCTGCCATCACTTTCAGGCGAACGGCGTCTGCCGGGGGTTTGGAGACAAAGGCCAGCACCTGACTTTGCGGATCCTCCGCCAGCATCTTCAGCGACGTCAGCGCACTGATGCCGCCGACCTGCGCGGAAAGATCGCGTCCTCCGAGGCCGATAGCCTGCGAAATGCCCTGTCCGTTCAGCGCAATTTGCGACGTCAGTTCCTGAATGCCGGTACCGGATGCGCCGGTCACGCCAATCACGCCTTGCGGCAACACATTGGCAAACGCCAGCGGTGCACCGGCAATAATGGCGGTGCCGCAATCCGGCCCCATCACCAGCAGCCCTTTCTCACAGGCTTTTTGTTTAAGCGCGATTTCGTCTTCCAGCGTGACGTTATCAGAGAAAATCATCACGTTGCGGCCACTGTCGAGCGCCTGATGCGCCAGCCCGGCGGCATACTCGCCCGCAATGGAAATCAGCATCAGATTAGCGTCAGGAAGGCGTTGTTCCGCGCTGGAAAAACGGCGCGCTACCGGCAGAGATCGCCCGCCGCGTTGCCCGGCTGACATGGCTTTTAAGGCGTCTTCAAGCTGTGTGGTAATCGCAGCAATAATGCCTGCTTCGCGACTTTCGCTACGCACCGCCACGCAGATATCATTCGGCGTCGCCTGTTCAAAACAGGCATGCCAGAAACCGGTGGCTTCTAATAACGCTTTATTGGCGGGTGTCCCCATCATCACCGATACATCGTCAACGTCCGGTGATTCACTGAGCTGGCGGGAAATAATCATCAGGCTGACGGAATCCTGAAAACTTCCTTTTTTAATACAGGCGTGGATCATCTGCTTCCCTTATATTTTCAGACGGTGAGACGCAGGCTACGCAGAAATAAAACCTCGCAAGGTGAACTGGCTCACACTTGATTTATTGTCAGGTTTAATTAAATAACCACGCTGATTTACATGTGAAAAAATTAAATAATGAATAACGATTAAATAAAAAATTAATAAGAAAAAATGCGCATTAGCAAATTGATTTTCGCTATCCCTGATTAGTTATTCAGATCACATTCTCACGCAGGATATCCCGTATTTTCTTCGCTATTCAACGCCTCATTCGCTGCAAATAAGGAACGCCAGATGAAGGTCAGTCGCGAAGAATTACACCAGCTTATTGCCCGCAAACTCACCACCGCCGGTTTAACGCCGGAACATGCCGCCGTGGTGGCCGACGTGCTCTCTTATGCTGATGCCAGAGGCATCCATTCTCACGGCGCGGTGCGGGTTGAATATTATGCCGAACGTATTGCCAGAGGCGGCACCAACACCTCTCCGGCGTTGCAGTGGGAAGAAACCGGGCCGTGCAGCGGCATTCTGCATGCCGATAACGGACCTGGCCATGTCGCAGCAAACCTGGCGATGGAACATGCCATCGACATGGCAAAAACCAAAGGCGTCGCCGTGGTGGGAATCCGTCAGATGGGGCATTGCGGCGCGCTGTCTTATTTCGTTCACCGCGCGGCCAAAGCCGGTCTGATCGCGGTTTCCGTTTGCCAGTCTGACCCGATGGTGGTGCCGTTTGGTTCCGCCGACATCTATTACGGCACCAACCCGATTGCCTTTGCCGCACCCGGCGAAGGGGAGCAAATCATCACCTTTGACATGGCGACCACCGTGCAGGCGTGGGGGAAAATCCTTGATGCCCGGGCGCGCAATGAAAAAATCCCTGACACCTGGGCGGTAGATGGCGCAGGCAATCCCACCACCGATCCTTATGCCGTCGAAGCGCTTCTGCCGATGTCCGGCCCGAAAGGCTACGGCCTGATGATGATGGTTGATGTGTTGTCCGGTATTTTGCTCGGCCTGCCGTTCGGGCGCTCCGTCAGCTCGATGTATGAAGACCTCACCGCCGGTCGTGACCTCGGCCAGTTGCACATTGTGATTAATCCGGCGTTCTTTACCTCTTCTCAGATATTCAGAAAAAATATCAGCCAGATGCTGGCCGAATTAGTGGCACTTCGCCCGGCGCCGGGTTTTGAAAAAGTGCTGTATCCGGGTCAGAACCTGGATATTTATGAAGAGCATACGAAAGCCAATGGAATAGAACTGATAGATGATATTTATCGTTATTTAATTTCCGATGAGCTTTATACCCACACTTATCAAACACAATCTCCTTTCGCACATTAATTATTTATTTAAAGGTGAATATGCTATGTCGCCCTTTTATCAGCACGTAGAAAGTCAGCTCGACTGGTTATCGGTATTTGGCGCAGATCCGGCTGGCGGTATTTCCCGCCTGCTTTATTCCCCCGAATGGCTGGAAACGCAAAATCAGTTAAAACAGCGGATGACGCAGAATGGGTTTGCCACCCGTTTCGACGCCGTCGGCAATTTATATGGCCGCATCGAAGGCAGTGACCGCAAAGACGAGGTCATTCTCTCCGGCTCGCATATCGATACGGTGGTCAGCGGTGGCCATCTCGACGGACAGTTCGGTGTGCTCGCCGCCTTTATCGCCATGCGCTATCTGAAAGACACCTTTGGCACGCCGCGCCGCACGCTGGAAGTGGTGTCGCTGGCCGAAGAAGAAGGCAGCCGTTTTCCCTATGTTTTCTGGGGCAGTAAAAACATCGTCGGACAGGCCGATCCTGCCGATGTGCGCAACATCACCGATGCGCAGGGCGTGAAATTTACCGCTGCGATGCAGCAATGCGGTTTCACGCTGCCCGGTTCTCCGTTGCCCGCCCGCCGCGACATCAAAGCCTTTGTCGAACTGCATATCGAGCAGGGCAGCGTGCTCGAACGCAATCAGCAGCAACTTGGCGTGGTGCATGCGATTGTCGGTCAGCGCCGCTATACCGTGACCCTGACCGGCACCGCCAATCACGCGGGCACTACGCCGATGAGTTACCGCAAAGATACCCTTCAGGCATTCAGTCAGATTTGCGTGACGGCCACCGAAAGCGCCGAAGCACACGGCGACCCGCTGGTGCTGACCTTCGGCAAAGTGGTGCCGGTGCCGGGTACCGTTAATGTCGTGCCGGGTAAAACCGTGTTCAGCATTGATTGCCGCCACACCGATCAGCAGGCGCTGCTGGCGTTTACCACAGAACTGGAAGCCACCATGCGGCGGATTTGCCAGGAACGCGGCATCGGCATCGACATTGATTTATGGATGGATGAAGCGCCGGTGCCCATGGACAAACAACTGGTGGCGCAACTCGACGCCCTGTGCCGTGAACAAAACAGCCGTTACCGCGTGATGCACAGCGGCGCCGGGCACGACGCGCAGATTTTCGCCGCCTGCGTACCGACCTGCCTGCTGTTCGTTCCCAGCATTGCGGGTATCAGCCACAACCCGGCAGAAAACACCGCTGTTGCCGATCTGGCCGCGGGCGTGGAAATGCTGGCGAAAATGCTGCATCAACTGGCTTATTAATCTGTCTTAAAGGGAGTTTACAATGGGTTATATCAACCAAAACACAGGCTATATCAATGATTTACTTTCTAACCGTTCCATCATCAAACGCGGGAATTATGCGCTGATTGAACCCGACGGTCTGGTCAAAAATACCCTGCCCGGTTTTGAGCGCTGTGAAATCACCATTCTGGCGACGCCGAAACTGGGCGCGACCTTTGTGGATTATCTGGTCAACATGCTGGAAGGGGGGAAAAACCTGGCGGGCTTCGGCGGCGACGCGCATATCGAAACCTTCGTCTACGTGATCGACGGTAACATCACTGCGAATGCCGAAGGTCAGGATTACCGGCTGGAAAGCGGCGGATATCTTTACTGCCCGCCGGGCGTGAGCATGACGCTGGTGAATGCCAACGGCGGCCAGAACAGCCGCTTATTCCTCTATAAAAAACGCTATACGCCAGTCAGTGGTTTCCAGCCGCATGTGGTGAGCAACAACGTGCATCAGCTGGAAAAAATCCACTACGAAGGCATGTCGGATGTGATTGTGCAGGATTTACTCCCTGCGGATCTGGGGTTCGATATGAACATTCATATTCTGACGTTTGCGCCAGGTGCCTGCCACGGCTATGTGGAGACGCACGTGCAGGAGCATGGTGCGCTGATCCTTAGCGGTGAAGGCATGTATAACCTGGATAACCACTGGATCCCGGTGAAGAAAAACGACTATATCTTTATGGGTGCGTACTGCCCGCAGGCCTGTTATGCCGTGGGGCGCGATGAGCCGCTGAGCTATATCTATTCGAAAGACTGTAACCGCGACGTCGAACTTTAACGGTTCGTGAATGTAATAAGAAAACCGCCATCGCTGGCGGTTTTTGTGTTTTGAGAAACCGATAACGTCAGGAAGAGACCTTCATGCCAAGCCGGTAAACTCGGGCAAGATTTTGCGCAGCGTAGCGCAGGTTTTCCTCCCCCTGCTCCAGCACCGTTTCCAGTGGCGCGAGGCGTGGGAGAATACTGAATACGGCATCCAGCCCGTGCTGATGCACGACTTCCACTCCTTCGCCCAGAATGCCCGCCAGCCCGATCACCGGCACATGGTAGCGTTGTGCCAGCCGCGCCACACCGACCGGTGCTTTGCCGTTAATGGTCTGCTGATCCAGCCGCCCTTCGCCGGTGATCACCAGCGTAGCACCTTGCATCGCCTCTTCCAGCCCGATGGCATCCATAATAATGTCGATACCGGAACGCATGTTGCCACGCAGGAACAACCGAGCCGCCACACCCATTCCGCCCGCCGCGCCGCCGCCTGGCCACTCAAGCACGTTAACCCCGAGATGGCGGAAAATAACCGCCGCCAGATGGGCCAGCGCCGCGTCCAGAACCTGAACATCTTGCGCCGACGCGCCTTTTTGCGGGCCGAATACTGCCGCCGCACCGCACGGGCCGGTCAGCGGATTTTCCACATCGCACGCCACTTCAATCCGGCACTGCGCTAAACGCGGATCCAGTGCGCTCAGATCAATAGCCGCCAGTTGCGCCAGCGCGGCGCCGCCCCACGGCAGATCAATGCCCTGCGCATCGGTAAAACGACCGCCGAGCGCCTGTACCATGCCAATGCCGCCATCAACGGTCGCGCTGCCACCAATGCCTAAAATGATATGGCGGATACCGCCGTCCAGTGCATGACGGATTAACTCACCGGTGCCGAAACTGGTGGCCGCGAGCGGGTCACGCTGTCCGGCGGGCACCAGCATCAGACCGCTGGCGGCGGCCATTTCAATCACCGCACAATCACCTTTGCCGTTCACGCCGTAAAAACCACGCACGCGATGTCCCTGCGGGTCTGTCACTTCAATATCAATGCGATGCCCGCCGGTCGCGGCAATCAGCGCATCCACCGTGCCTTCGCCGCCGTCAGCAACCGGCAGACGGACAGCCTCGAGTTCCGGGAACACAGCGCGAAACCCGTCTTCAATCGCCATCGCCGCACATTCCGCACTTAAACTTTCCTTGAATGAATCGGGCGCAATAATAATTTTCATCTTCAATCCTTCGGTAATGGGGACTCAGTGAACCCGGTCCCAGGGCAATAAATTTTCCAGCTCAATCGCCAGCATCACGCCGGTCAGCAAACCATTACTCAGCAGCGGACGCAGCCACAGCGGCACCTGCTGCACATATCCGGCAGGCAGCCCCATCAGGAAAATCCCGGCAAACAGCGGGATCGCCAGACGGTAAACATTGCGGCTGCTGAGCCTGATGTGGGGCAGAAATGACAGCGACGAACTGAGCAGAGGCAGATAAGACACCAGCAACACGGCGCTGCTGATGCTCAACGGGATGCGGGCGAAAAACGCCGTCAGCGGCGTAAACAGACCAATGGCAACCACCACCAGCGCGCCGAGAATAAACGGTGCTTTGCGGTTGTCATTGGTTTGCGTCAGCAGGCCAATCGATGAGACAAACGGCGAAAAAGGCACGATGCCCAGAACAGCCGATCCCAGGGTAAACAGGCCGGAAACCACAAAACTGCGGCGATATTGCGGGGTCTGCTGCGGGTAAAAAATCTGGGTGCCGCGCAGCGCGCCAAAAGTATTCGAAATATTCAGCAGCCCGGTCATCGTGGCGGTCAGGATAATACCACCGCGTAATTCCTGCGGCGCGCCCAGCGGAAACCACTGCCAGTCTGTGCCGGTGCCCGGGCTGACGGCCTGCGGGAAAATGATCCGATATGCCGCCCAACCGAGCAACGTACCAGCCAGCAGGCCATATTTATTCCACGGTGACGGCAGCCAGACCACAATACCGACCACCAGCGCCGCCACGGTGAGCGCCAGCAGGAACGCCGGAAAATCAATAGCCACCGGCCCCTGCGGCACGCCAAAAGGGAGCCCCAGCATGCCTTTAATAAACAGCGACAGCAGTTGGGCACCGAGTAAAAACATAAACACCATCATCACCGCCGGACGAAACAACACGGCGATACGATGACCAAGCCCGCTCAGGCCAATCAGCACGGTGATCACACCGGAAAGTGCGATACCCACAGCCAGACTGCCGCCGATCACCGGCAGCGGCGTCCCTTGCGCGGCTTCCGCCAGCGTCACGGTGAGGATCACGCCCCACCACAATCCGGTCGGCCCTTCCATAATGGCACGGCCGTGGCCGAGCGCCGCCTGCGCCACGCACGCCAGCCCGGTGGCGATAAAAGAGTATTGCATCAGGCACAGCGTGGCCGCATCGGAAAGCTGAAACGCAGACTGTAACGTCGGCGGGATAACCACCGTGTTGCAGAAAATGAAGAAGAACCACTGGATACCCGGCAGGATTTGCGCTCTGGGAAATAACATCATGACAATCTGGCTGACCTCAAAAAGAAAAAGCCCGCCGTTTACACAGCGGGCAGATGCAGAGATTACTGCTGGTGTTTCAGTACGAATTTACCAATGCACTTATCCTGGAAACCGTCTTTGATGTCATAGATGGTTTCGCCGCGCAGAATAGTTTTCACAACCTGCGCATTGATGGTGCGGCCAACATACGGACTGACTTTATGGCGATATTCCAGATCTGACGCTTTCAGCACATAGCTGCTGTTCGGTTTAATGAACACGAAGTCGGCATCTTTGCCGATAGAGATACGGCCTTTATGCTTCAGCCCGAAGATATCCGCCGCGTTGGAAGACATCAGCTTTGAGAACATCGGCAACGACATACCGCGTTTCTGCACGGCTTCGTCGAATATCACATCGACGCAGTTTTGCAGTCCGGCGATACCGCCCCACGCCTGCATGACGTTGCCGGCTTTCATATCCGGCGGGCACGGTGAATGGTCGGAGACCAGGCAGTCAAAGTCACCTTTCAGCAGGTGTTCCCACATGCCGTCCTGATTTTTCTTGTCGCGGATAGGTGGCGAACATTTTGCCAGCGTGCCGATCTCTTCAAACTGTGCGGTATCCAGTACGAAGTAATGCGGGCAGGATTCACAGGTCACGCGCTGGCCTTCGTGACGTGCGCGCAGCACTTCCGCCAGACCTTCCGGGCTGGAGATATGGCAGACGTGCAAACGGCAGTCCGCTACTTTCGCCAGATACAACACGCGGCGAATGGCTTCCACTTCAGTGAAGACCGGGCGTGAGGCAACATAATCATGTGCCGTCACCCGTCCGGCGTCTTTGGCTTCTCGGCCCAGTTCGTCGCAGATCAGCGCGTTTTCCGCATGAACCGCCACTAACTGATCGCGTTTTGCCAGAATTTGCAGGCCTTTGAAATATTCCCAGTCATTCACGTCACGGAAATCGTTACTGACGCTGCGGTCGCCGCAGGTAGCGACGAAACATTTGTAGGCCACCACGCCTTCTTCATCCAGCTCATGCAAACGGTCAAGGTTGTAAGACACCAGCCCGCCAAACTGCGCGGCATCGATGGTCAGCTTGCCTTCGGCAGCATCGAATTTCATGTGCAGGGACGCGCGATCTACCGTGGCCGGTAACTGGTTAAGCGGCATTTCGATCATGGTGGTGATCCCGCCTTTGGCCGCCGCCCGGGTACCGGTGGCGTAGCCTTCCCAGTGGCTGCGACCCGGTTCGGAGATGTGCGTATGGGCATCCACCATTCCCGGCGCAACGATCAACCCTTCGGCACTGAGGATTTTTTCTGCGCCAGTCAGGTCATCGCCGATGGCGACAATTTTGCCATTCTTCACCGCGATATCCGTAATCACGGCTTCACTTTCCAGAACAACAGTGCCTTTTTTAATGATCAGATCATATGACATGGTTATATTTCCTTATGAAAGTACAGAGATAAGATTTTATTATTGGATTTATTATTCGTTTATTTCATGCCGGTTTACCGGCTCACACATTTTGCGGCTGAAGTGACGGTTCCCTTTTCATAAAAACGGAATACAAAACGAAAGCCACAATGACACCCACAAACCAGGAAACCCGCGATAAAGGTTCCAGTACAGGAATAAACTTTCCGCCCAGTGAAAGGGCGACGGCAATTAATGTCACTGCGAATGCCACGGTATTAAATCCGCGATCGTAATAGTTATAATTCCCCGGTGCGGTATACAGCGTATCCAGATCCAGCTCACTGCGTACCACAATAAAATAGTGCGCCATCATCACGCCAATGACCGGCCCTAACATCCCGCCGATAATATCGAGGAACAGATAAATACTTTCCTGATTCTCCATCAGTTTCCACGGGCAAATCACCACGCTTATCAGGCTGGCAATCAGCACACCTTTTTTATAGGTCAGCTTTTTCGGTGCGATAGCGGCAATCTGGAAACCGGCCGGGATAATGTTACCGGTGGCGTTGGTCGAAATTGTGGTCATCAGGATCACTAACACAGCAAACACCGAGGCGAACAGGCTGTCCCATTTCTGTACGATATCCAGCACGTTCCAGGTATCAACGCCGTAGTGAATGCTTGCCCCAGCCAGAATACAGACGCTGGCAACGGCAAACAGCACGTACGCCACGATAAGACCCAGCGTTTGTCCCCACGCCTGCTGTTTAAAGCTGCTGGCATTCTGAGTGAAATCCGAAGCACTCACCGCCGGTGCCGCCCACACCGCGACCACGGCATTGATCACCACCAGAAACAGGAACAGCGGATTACCCGATTGCTCGGCATTGGCGGGCACATAGTTAAGGATATTTTCCAGCCCGGCCAGCGAGATAGCCCAGACCGCCATGCCGCCGAAAACAACATAAATGCACGGATTAAGGATGGCGGTGAATTTATTCAGCACCCCGCCGCCGCCAAAACCGATCATCACGTTGATTGCCCAGAAAATCATAAAGGCGATCAGCCCCGGCATGGAAATACTCAGCAGATTGAAATCACCGCCGAGGGTCAGGAACTCCGGCCAGATTTTGCCAATCAGGATCAGGAAGGCCAGTGAACCGGCATAGCATTGCAAACCGAACCACATAATCGCCGCGATACAGCCTCTGAGAATGCCGGGAAATAATGCGCCGCGGATACCGTAAGAACCGCGCAGGATCATCGCAAAAGGTACGCCGTATTTCGAACCTGCCGCCCCGTTTAATACCATCACCGCCGCAATAAACAGCGCGCTGATAATAATCGCCATCATCACGCTAAACGTAGACAACCCGAGAATAAGAAATCCGCCGACTGCAATATAATTCGGCACGTTGTGTACCGAACCCATCCACAGCGTAAAATAATTAAATCCTTTCCAGTTTCTTTTTTCTTTTAATTTTGGCAGAAGATCGTTGCTGTATCCTCTTTCACGATAACGTTCTTGCTGAGTGCATTCTGATTCATTCATCCTTAATTCCTCATAATACGTTAGGGACGTGCTTGTGGATTAAAAAAGGCTGACATTGATGCCAGCCTTACTTAATTAACCGATTTTGTGATTCGACATCATTTCCAGCGACTGAATTAATGACGAATGATCTAACTGCGATCCGCCGTTTGCTGCACAGACATTGAATAACTCCTGACAGGTCGCCGTATTAGGCAGGCTGATTGATAAGGCTTTGGCACTTTGCAGCGCCAGGTTGAGATCTTTCTGGTGCAGCGCGACTTTAAAGCCCGGCGCAAAAGTGCGCTTGATCATGCGCTCACCGTGCACTTCCAGAATGCGCGAGGAGGCGAATCCGCCCATCAAAGCCTGACGAACACGGGCAGGATCGGCACCGGCGCGGGAAGCAAACAGCAGCGCTTCCGAGACAGCTTCAATATTCAGCGCCACAATGATCTGGTTCGCCACTTTGCAGGTTTGCCCGGCTCCGCAATCGCCCACCAGCGTGATGTTCTTACCCATCAGCTCAAACAGCGGTTTGATATCGTTGAAGACTGATTCCTTACCGCCCACCATGATGGTCAGCGTGCCCTGCTGCGCGCCAATTTCACCGCCGGAAACCGGCGCATCCAGATATTCACCCCCCAGTTGCTGCACACGCTGCGCAAACGTTTTGGTTTCAATCGGTGAGATGGAACTCATATCGACAATGGTTTTGCCTTTCAGCGGCACGCTGGCGCAGCCATTGTCACCAAACAGCACCGTTGCCACGTCTGGCGTATCCGGCACCATGATAATAATGACGTCGGCGTGAACGGTGACTTCTGCCGGTGTCGCACAGGCTTTGGCACCGGCATCGGTCAGTGAAGCAGGCACGTTGCCGAGTGTGGAGAAATGCAGACTGTGCCCGGCATCCACCAGATGTTGCGCCATCGGTGCGCCCATAATTCCTAAGCCGATAAATCCAATTTTCATGCTAATTCCCTTTCAATGTGACTGAAATTTGGCGTACAGAAATCCCTCACCGCGAGGGTGAATAATGTCTGTTTCTCGCGTTTTATAACGATTAGCGGTAGGCGTTAAGCCAGCCTAATCCTTCTTCCGTGCGCGCCCGCGGCTTATATTCACAACCGACCCAGCCGTCGTAATCCGAGTTTTTAATCAGGTCGAAAATAAAGTCGTAATTAATTTCACCGGTACCCGGTTCATTACGGTTCGGGTTATCCGCCACCTGCAAATGACCGATTTTGTCCGCATGGCGGATCAGGGTATTCGCCAGTTCCCCTTCCATCCGCTGCATATGGTAAATGTCGTACTGGATAAACAGGTTGTCACAGCCGACGCGTTCAATGAGATCCAGCGCCTGTTGCGTACCGGTCAGATAAAATCCCGGCATATCAAAGTGATTGATCGGCTCAATCAGCAGCATCAGCCCCTCTTTCGCCAGCGCCTGTGCGGCATAGCGCAGATTTTCCACCACCAAAGGCGTCACGCTGACGGCATCAGAACCCGCCGGAGTTTTGCCAATCAGACAGTTAATTTTGCGGTTGCCGAGTGCTTTGGCGTAAGCGATGGCCTGTGCCACGCCTTCGCGAAACTCCGCTTCACGCCCCGGCAGGCAGGCAATACCGCGCTCGCCCGCCGCCCAGTCGCCCGCGGGCAGATTGTGCAGCGTATGTTGCAGCTTATTTTGCGCCAGCAACGCCTTCAGGGTGTCAGCCGGATAGTCGTAAGGGAACATAAACTCCACCGCCGTAAACCCGCTGTCAGCCGCCGCTTTAAAGCGCTGAAGGAAATCTACCTCCAGAAACAGCATGGATAAATTCGCAGAGAACTTGAGCATTTTCAGCCTCCTGGCTTATTCATATTTCATGAAGCTGACGTGCGTCGGTGCGTCATCCGCATTATCGGCAACCGGCTCAAACTCATTCACGCTGTCAATTTCGCCGCCCATGGAAATATTGGTGACGCGTTCCAGCATGATTTCCACCACCACCGGCACCTGATGTTTTTTCATCAGACGTTTAGCTTCTGTAAACGCCGGGGCGATATCTTCCGGCTTGAAGACGCGTATCGCTTTACATCCCAACCCTTCCACCACTTTCACGTGATCGACGCCGTAACCTTTCACGTCTTCAGAGTTGATATTTTCGAACGCCAGTTGGACGCAGTAATCCATATCAAAGGCGCGCTGCGACTGGCGGATCAGGCCGAGATAAGCGTTGTTCACCAGGACGTGGATGTAAGGAATGTTGAACTGCGCACCGACCGCCAGCTCTTCGATCATGAACTGGAAATCGTAATCGCCTGAAATCCCGACCACCTGACGTTCCGGTGCCGCGATGCAAACGCCGAGTGCCGCAGGAATGGTCCAGCCCAGCGGGCCCGCCTGACCGCAGTTGATCCAGTGGCGCGGTTCAAATACGTGCAGCATCTGCGCCGCCGCGATCTGCGACAGTCCGATGGTGGTCACGTAATTCACGTTGCGGCCAAAGGCTTTGCTCATTTCTTCATAGACGCGCTGCGGTTTGACCGGCACATCGTTGAAGTGGGTTTTGCGCAGCATGGTGCGTTTGCGTTCTTCACATTCCTGGATCCAGCTTTCGCGACATGGCAGTTTGCCGGCTTTTTTCTGTTCTTCTGCCACTTCAATCAGCAGTTTCAGGGCTTCACCGGCGTCAGACACAATGCCTAAATCAGGACAAAGTACGCGGCCGATTTGTGTCGGTTCGATATCAACGTGGATGATTTTGCGGCCTGCGGTGTATTTCTCTACCGAGCCGGTATGACGGTTGGCAAAACGGTTACCGATGCCAAATACCAGATCCGACGCCAGCAGTGAGGCGTTACCGTAGCGGTGCGCGGTCTGCAATCCGACCATGCCAGCCATCAGGCGGTGATCGTCCGGGATCACGCCCCAGCCCATCAGCGTCGGGATCACCGGCACTTGGGTTATTTCAGCAAAGCGCTGCAACAGCGCGGCGGCATCAGCGTTAATCACACCGCCACCGGCCACAATCAGCGGACGCTCACAGGCGTTGAGCATTTCCATCGCTTTGACGGCCTGAGCGACGGTGGCGGCAGGCTTGTAAGCGGGCAGCGATTCATAAGTTTCCGGATCGAATTCGATTTCGGCGGTCTGCACGTCATACGGCAGATCGACCAGTACCGGACCGGGGCGACCGGAGCGCATCAGATGGAACGCCTGTTGCAGGACACGCGGCACCAGCGCAGGTTCCAGCACGGTCACCGCCATTTTGCTCACCGGACCGGCAATCGCCTGAATATCCACCGCCTGAAAATCCTCTTTATGCAGACGCGCGCGCGGTGCCTGACCGGTAATGCACAGGATCGGAATGGAATCCGCCGAGGCGGAATACAGCGCGGTGATCATGTCGGTACCCGCCGGGCCAGACGTCCCCAGGCACACGCCGATGTTCCCGGCTTTCGCCCGGGTATAGCCTTCGGCCATATGCGATGCACCTTCCACATGACGGGCTAACACATGACGGATTTTTCCATGCAGGCGCATGGCGTTATAAAACGGGTTAATCGCTGCGCCCGGTACACCAAACGCGGTGGTGATCCCTTCTTTTTCCAACACATACATTGCTGCCTGTGCAGCTGTCATACGAGCCATAGCTAAATCCTCAGGTAATTCCGCTTTGCATAAAATAACGGAAAAAGTTTCCAACTTTAATTTGACTGAAAAAAATCCCGCTCACGACAGAGCGGGGATCGCAGGACGAACCGGTTAGTGCCGCTGGCCCAGGGCCAGACTGATGTCACGCGCGGTATCCCGCACCAGTTCGCCTAAATCGGTAAAACGCTCCGTCGTTAAGCGGGAGCTGGGGCCGGAGATCGAAATCGCCGCCACCGCATTGTTATTGCTGTCAAAAATCGCCGAGGCCAGACAGTTCAGCCCTGTCACATGCTCTTCGCTGTCCTGTGCAAAACCCTGCTGACGCGCGTGTTGCAGATCCTTTTTCAACGCATTCAGATTATCCAGCGTGTGCGTCGTAAAGTTCTTCAACCCCGCCTGCATCATCAGGCTCATCAGCGCCTCGTCATCCAGCGAATACAGCAACGCTTTCCCGGCACCGGAGGCATGCAGTGGCAGACGGCTGCCAAGCGGCGCGCACATCCGCACCATCGACTGGCATTCCCGCTGGCCGATCAGTACCGCTTCGAAACCGTTGCGGATCGCCAGATTGGCCGTTTCGCCCGACAACAACATCAGGCGCTGCATATAAGGCGCGGCGACTGACAATACATCCCGGTTATGGATATAAGACGATCCGACCGTAAACGCCTGTAAGCCGATGTGCCACCAGCTCAGTTGCGCATCCTGATAAACAAAATCGGCCTCTTCCAGCACTTTCAGCAGTCGAAAGGTGGTGGAAAGGGGCAGCGACAAATTCTCTGCAATGTTGCTGACAGAAGAACTGCCGCCGGACTGCGCCAGATAATTCAACACCGCAATGCCGCGTTCTAAGGCCTGAGCGCCCTTTTGCGAACCAGAACCAGGCTGGCTAGGACGCCCCCGTTTTTTTACTTCGGCCATCTCACATTTCTCCAGCATCAGGCGCTGAGCGCCCGCGTTTCGCTTGTTTTCAGATGCTTGTATCTTATGCAAGATGCTTTATAGCGTCACGACTTTAATCCCGCCGCAACGGGTAAAATAAGCTGATAGCCCTGAGGTAACTGACTGATATCACAGTTGTCTGCGCCGCCACGATCGACGGTGAGAAAATTCGTCACCGTCTCAAACGCAAACAGCGGATGGTGCCAGACATTCCGGTGATAATTCACGCCCTGCAGGCCGTTGGTGATAAAGGCTTTCAGCGTGGAGATGTCCGGCGTCTCGCCCCCTGCCGCAACAATCACGATAAAGCGCTCGCCCTGCATCGGCACAAACGCCTGTGAACCGAGCGGGTGTTTTTCGAGTTGCGTCACCACAATGGGCAACGGTGCTGGCTGGGCGCGGTTGATGCTGACCAGCGGGCGATCCTGCCCGAGGATTTCCACGTTGGTCAGATCGTGGTACCGCTCAACCTTGCCGTCGTTGATATGAAAAAAATCGCGACCTGTCGTCTCAATCACATCGCCGTAAGCCGCGAAGGCCGCCTGGGTCAGCGGGTAAACCGGAAGTTCCATGGCATTCATCCCTGCATTTAAAATAAAACCGGTGAGATAAGCCCGCCAGATTGGCGGATTTATCCTCAATGCAATTACTGTAGAAACTTTTTCCAACTTGCTCAATCGAAATATGGAAAAAGATTCCATAAAATTGATGAAGTCCACAATTCTCATCCGGTTAAATCTATAAAATCTTTTTCATTCAATGCATTAACATTACTTCGGGTGACCTATGCTGGATGAGGAGTCGATTAAAACCTTTATGCACGTCGCACAAACAGGCAGCTTTTCCCGCGCGGCAGAGATGCTGCATAAAACGCCCGCGACCATCAGCTATCGAATTAAGATGCTGGAAGACAGTGCCGGGACGTTATTGCTCAACCGCACGACCCGTACGGTGTCGCTGACGCCCGCCGGACAGCATCTGCTTGAACGATGTCGCCAGTGGCTAACCTGGCTGGAGGGTGTACCGGCAGAACTGCAGCAGATTAACGACGGCATTGAGCGCCAGCTGAATGTGGTGGTGAACAATCTGATGTACTGCCCTGAAACTCTGGCGGCGTTATTAAGCTGTCTGACGCAGCGCTACCCGTTCACGCAGTTCACTTTCACACGACAGATTTACATGGGGGTATGGGATACGCTGCTGTACGAAGATTTTCAGCTGGCGATTGGCGTCACCGGCACCGAATCCCTTTCTAACGCCGTGAATCTGCTGCCGCTGGGTGAGGTGGACTGGGTTTTTGTTCATGCACCCTTTCATCCGCTGCAGCACATCACTGGCATGCTGGAAGAAGCGGTGTTGCGTCAGTACATTGCCATCAATGTGGAAGACACCTCGCGCCATCTGAACAAGCGGGTAGCCTGGTTGCTGACCGGGCAACGGCAGATCATCGTGGCAGATGTGGCGACTAAACTGGCCTGTCACCTGAAGGGAATGGGTATCGGTTTTCTGCCGCGCCATCTGTGCCAGCCATATCTCGACAGCGGCGAGCTGATCGCCCGGCAAATCCGCTATCCGCGCGCCCCTTCCCCGCTCAGTCTGGCGTGGAAAAAGGAGTACACAGGCAAGGCGCTGCATGACATTGTTTCTCTGTTCCACCAGAAAGACCCGCTGATCCAACCGTTGCTGGCGGGTTTAGAATAGTGATGCCCTCTTTGGCTTCGCGAATAAATATGGTAACAATAGGCTTAATTATGCGCAGCCTTGACGCCAGATCTTCGACCACAGAAAAGACCGCGTCTCGCCTGCCTGCATCACCTTTATGGAGAACAGCGCATTATGTCAGCCAAACATCCTGTTATTGCCGTGACCGGTTCGAGCGGTGCAGGCACCACGACCACCAGCGTGGCATTTCGTAAAATATTTCAGCAGCTTGGTTTGCGTGCGGCGGAACTGGAAGGCGACAGTTTTCATCATTTCACCCGTCCTGAAATGGATGCGGCAATACGCAAGGCGCGCGATCTGGGACGTCATATCAGCTACTTCGGGCCGGAAGCCAATGACTTTGGTTTGCTGGAAAAAAGCTTTATCGAATACGGTAAAACAGGCACTGGCCGTTCACGTAAGTATCTGCATACTTATGACGAAGCCGTTCCCTACAATCAGGTGCCGGGTACCTTTACGCCGTGGCAGGCGTTGCCGGAACCGACGGATATTTTGTTTTACGAAGGGTTACACGGTGGTGTGGTGGCGGACAAAATTGACGTTGCCGCGCAGGTCGACCTGCTGGTCGGCGTAGTGCCTATCGTCAACCTCGAATGGATCCAGAAACTGGTGCGCGATACCGGCGAGCGCGGGCATTCCCGTGAAGCGGTGATGGATTCCGTCGTGCGTTCGATGGATGACTATATCAATTACATTACCCCGCAGTTTTCCCGCACGCACATCAATTTCCAGCGGGTACCCACCATCGACACCTCGAACCCGTTTGCCGCCAAAGCCATTCCGTCACTGGATGAAAGCTTTGTGGTGATTCATTTTCAGGGACTGGATGACATCGATTTCCCGTATCTGCTGGCCATGCTGCAAGGGTCGTTTATCTCGCACATCAAAACACTGGTGGTGCCGGGCGGCAAAATGGGGCTGGCGATGGAGCTGATCATGGCGCCGCTGGTGCAGCGCCTGATGGAAGGCAAGAAGATCGAGTAAACTTTATTCGGCTGCAATCACTTCAAAGCTGTGGGTGATTGTGGCCGCTTTCCCCAGCATCAGAGACACAGAACAGTATTTTTCGGCAGACAGGCTGACTGCGCGTTCAACAATCTTATCGGTCAGATCCTTACCGGTGACGATAAAATGCAGATTGATGTGAGTGAACAGACGCGGCGCTTCTTCGCGGCGTTGTGAGGTCAGCTTCACTTCACAATCACGCACGTCATTACGACCTTTTTGCAAAATTGACACCACGTCGATTGCACTACACCCCCCTGCGGACATCAGTAACATTTCCATCGGGCTTGGGGCTTTATCACCCGCGTTTCCATCCATTGAAATCTGATGACCCGATGCAGACTCACCTAAAAATGTCAGTCCTTCAACCCATTTGACACGTGCATGCATGAACTATTCTCCCGGTGAATAAACTTGTCGAAATCTGCTCTCAGAGTACCCTTTCACCTAAAATCTGGCAACGTAACCCGATCGCCATCATGCTGAAGCGAGACAACAGAAGACAGCATCTCAAACCTGTGCTACAAACAAAGCCGAAACATACTTTCCAGTAAATTGCGGTGACGGTTTTTGCGGTTTAAGTACAGAACCCACGGTGATGACAGCAATAAACAGGCTGTTGCACTCCGACATCCGCTTGCAGCATTTCTGGAGAGTTATATGCTGAAAGGGCGCTTTGGATTTGAAGTGCCGTACAGGGAACTCTGAGCCCTGTGATTTTGGGCAGCGATAACAACAGAGGATAATAGCAAATGGTTCTCGGCAAGCCACAAACAGACCCGACTCTTGAATGGTTCCTGTCTCACTGTCATATACATAAGTATCCTTCTAAAAGTACGCTGATTCACCAGGGTGAAAAAGCCGAAACGCTTTACTACATCGTGAAAGGGTCAGTTGCTGTCCTGATTAAAGATGAAGAAGGCAAGGAAATGATACTGTCCTACCTTAACCAAGGTGACTTCATCGGTGAGCTGGGACTCTTCGAAGAAGGTCAGGAACGCAGTGCCTGGGTACGTGCTAAAACTGCCTGTGAAGTGGCTGAAATTTCATATAAAAAATTCCGCCAGCTGATTCAGGTTAACCCGGATATTCTGATGCGTCTCTCCGCGCAGATGGCCAACCGTCTGCAAGTGACGTCAGAGAAAGTCGGCAACCTTGCCTTCCTTGACGTTACCGGTCGTATCGCTCAAACCTTGCTCAATCTGGCTAAACAGCCTGATGCAATGACCCATCCGGACGGGATGCAAATCAAGATTACCCGCCAGGAAATTGGCCAAATCGTCGGTTGTTCACGTGAAACAGTCGGACGCATTCTCAAAATGCTGGAAGATCAAAGCCTGATCTCCGCACACGGTAAAACGATTGTCGTTTACGGCACACGTTAATCCCTCAAAAATTGGCGCGGCAAAACACTGTCGCGCCTTTTTTATGGGCTAAGCTTTACCCATGACGCTATGGCGAAGACTGTTTTACCATCCTGAAGTGAACTACGCGCTGCGCCAGACGCTGGTGTTGTGCTTACCTGTTGGCATTTGCTGGCTGTTTGGCAATTTGCAAATGGGCCTGCTGTTTTCCCTCTGCCCGGCCTGTTGTAACATCGCCGGTCTGGATACCCCGCATAAACGCTTTTTCAAACGCCTGCTCGTTGGCGGTTCACTCTTTGCCGTGAGCAGCCTTCTGCTGCAACTGATGCTCGAAAGCTGGCATATACCGCTGCCGCTGATCATGCTGTCGCTGGCGTTACTGCTCGGCGTCACCGGTGAAATCAGCCCGCTGCATGCGCGCCTGTTGCCCGGTGCGCTGGTGGCGACTATCTTCACGCTGAGTATGGTGGGCGTGCGCCCGATGTGGCAGGCCCCGGTGTTGTTCGCCGCTGGCACAGCCTGGTACGGATTGTTTAACTGGGCGTGGTTTCGTATTTCGGAAGAACAACCGATGCGCGAAACGCTCAGCCAGCTCTATCTTCAACTCGCGGATTATTTCGAAGCCAAGTACAGCCTGCTGACGCAACACACCGATCCCGAAACCGCGTTACCCCCACTGCTAACCCGCCAGCAGCAGGTTATCGACCTGATTGCCCTGCTTTATCAGCAATTACACATGTTGCCCCAGCACGGACATCATCATCACCATAAACGGCTGTTTCAGCGTTTTCAGGTAGCGCTCGATTTGCAGGAGCACATTACAGTGAGCCTGCATCAGCCGGAAGAAGTGCAGAAACTGGTGGAGGAAAGCCATGCCGAAGCGGTTATCCGCCGAAATGCACAGGTGATTTCCACCCGTCTTCGGGTGATTGCCGACGATATTCTTTATCACCGTTTATCCGGGCGCTTTACGATGGCCAATGAGCTGACCGCGCTGGAGAAAATCGCCGCGCGCAACCCGGACAATCCGGTAGGTCAGTTTTGTTATTACCATTTCAGCCGCATTGCCCGTCTGTTACGCACACAGCGGCCGTTGTACAAACGTGACCTGATGAACACCCAGCCGCGTTTGCCCTTCTGGCCCGCGCTGAAAAGCTATCTTTCCTTCAAATCCGTGGCACTGCGTAATGCCGCACGTTTGGGCATTATTCTGGCGATTGGCAGCAGTCTGGGTCTGTTCTTCAATTTGCCCAAACCCTACTGGATCTTGCTGACTATCATGTTGGTCAGCCAGAACGGTTATAACGCCACGCGGGTGAGGATCCAGCACCGTGCACTCGGTACGCTGGCCGGATTGCTGATTGCCTCAGGCTTGCTCAAACTGGAACTGCCGGAAGGCACCACGCTGCTGTGCATGCTGCTGATCACCCTGTTGTCCTATACCGTTCTGCGCAAAAACTACGGACTGGCGATGGTCGGCATGACGGTGACTGCAGTGTATACCCTGCAATTGCTGGCGATGAACGGCGTGCATTTTCTGGTACCACGACTGGTCGATACCCTGATCGGCTGCGCGCTGGCCTTTGGTGGCACTATCTGGCTGTGGCCACAATGGCAAAGCGGTTTGCTGCGCCAGAATGCACACCAGGCGCTGGAAATCTATCAGGACGCTATCCGCCTGCTGCTCGAGGAAAGCCCCGACACCGCCAAACTGGCGTACACCCGTATGCAGGTCAATCAGGCGCACAATAAGCTGTTCACTTCGCTAAATCAGGCGATGCAGGAGCCGGGTTTTAACTCACATTATCTGGCGGATATGCGTTTGTGGGTGACGCACAGTCAGTTTGTGGTTGAGCATATCAACGCGATGACGATCCTCGCCCGCGAGCATTACATGCTGCCGGAAAAACTGGCGACGGAGTATTTACAGACCTGCGAAATCGCGCTGCAAAGCTGTCAGCAACGACTGCTCTACGACGGGCCGGGCAGCGAGAACAACCTGTTTAATGCGCCGGAACTTCACCCGGATATGCCACTGACCGAAATGGAACGCCATCTGCGGCGCGTAATTTCACATCTCAGCGTGATGCATACCATCTCGTCACTGGCGTGGAAGCAGAGGCCGCATCATGGGATCTGGCTGACGCGGCGGGCGTGAAGGGGGAGACCCCTTTCAAATCCCCTTTTTACTGGCTTGCAGCCAGACTGCTTTTTAAAGCTAATCGGAGAATATTTCGGTTTCTCAAGTGCGGGGACCGCGCACTGACGGCTTAAAATGGATTGAGAAAGTTTCGGTTTCTCAATTGCCGAGCTCGCTTAACTCACCGCGCCGAAACCGACCAAAGGAGGAAAGTGCTTTTCCTCCTTTGGATTCCTCCTCGCTTTTTCAACACGCGCTCCGCTTGCTGGCTATGTTTCAGCAACCGCGGTGACAGGCTTGAAATCTTGCCGCGTTGCGGTTCCTTCTCCCGGTCTTCGAGCCACTGGTCTCGAAGCCGCTCCGTTCAGCAAGATTTCTGATTCGCCCGCAGGATTCTAAATTCAAAAGCAGAAGGGTTTTATCTTTTAGAAATGTCGATTGGCGTGCTCAAAAATGGCACCGAATGAACGGTTCGAGACCTATGGCTCGAAGCCTGAAATTCGGGAATCGCGCAGCGATGACATTTTGCGCCACACACTAATGCGCCAGAACATGTCCGCCGTGCCCGCGACAGCGCGCAGTGAAAAAGCGAAGGGAGATCCAAGAGGGAAAAAGCACTTTTCCCTCTTGGTCGGTTTCGGCGCGAGAGGCCATGTGATAAATGTTAGTGAGAAACCGAAATTGTCTCGATCAAGCGTTTAAAGACGGAGGCGTGGGGCTCACCCCCCACAAACTTTCCCCACTGCTTTCTCAAACCTTTCCATCCCCTCTTCAATATCCGCGAAGTCGATAACAAGCGATGGCGCAAACCGCATCACGTTTGGTCCGGCGACCAGCATCATCAACCCGAATTCTGCTGCAACGGCATGGAATTCTCCGGCGCGGTTTTTATACGCATCAGAAAGCTCGGCGCCGATCAGCAACCCCTGACCGCGGAACTCGCTGAAGATGTGATATTTCTGGTTGATGGCCTCCAGCGCGCTGATGAATTTCTCGCGGCGCTCGTTGATCCCGGCCAGCACGTCTGGCGTATTGATGATATCCAGCGCGGCTTCAGCGACGGCGCAGGCCAGCGGGTTACCGCCGTAGGTGGTGCCATGTTTGCCCGGTTCCATCACCGAGGCCACGTCTTCGGTTGCCAGCATGGCGGAAACCGGGAAACCGCCGCCGAGCGCTTTGGCAGTGGTCAGGATGTCCGGCGTCACGCCGTAATGCATGTAGCTGAATAACTTGCCGCTGCGCCCCATGCCGCTTTGAACTTCATCCAGCACCAGCAGCGCCTGATGTTTGTCACAAAGCTCGCGCAGACCTTGCAGAAACGCTTTGGTCGCAGGCGTGACACCGCCCTCTCCTTGCACAGGCTCGACAACAATGGCGCAGGTGTGGTCGTCGATCACCGCTTTTACGGCATCCAGATCGTTGAACGGCACGTGCACAATATCAGCGGGTTTCGGGCCGAAGCCGTCGGAGTATTTCGGCTGGCCACCCACGGAAACCGTGAACAGCGTGCGACCGTGGAAGGCATTATGGAAAGCGATGATCTTACTTTTGTACGGGCTGTGACGGTGCGAGGCGTAATAGCGCGCCAGTTTAAAGGCCGCTTCGTTGGCTTCAGCGCCGGAGTTGGCGAAGAATACGCGGTCGGCAAAGGTGGCGTCGATCAGCTTCTGCGCCAGTCGAAGGGCGGGTTCATTGGTAAATACGTTACTGACATGCCACAGGGTTTCGCCCTGCTCGTGCAACGCTTTCACCAGTGCCGGATGGCAATGTCCAAGCGCCGTCACAGCGATACCCCCGGCGAAATCAACATACTCGTTCCCTTGCTGATCCCACACGCGACTGCCTTTACCTTTCACGGGAATGAATTTCGCAGGTGAATAAACCGGCAAAATAACTTTATCGAATGTGCCCCGATCTACCGATGATTTTTCCGCCATTACCCTTCTCCCTCACGACCATTGATATGAAAATATAATCACAAAATATGCATAAAAAATCACATACAGGCAAACAGAAATCGCATCTGATGGGCAAGTAATTTTTTCAGCAATATTAACTGATTAGATTTTAAGGAAATTATCCAAAAGCTGATGCCCCTGCTCGCTCAAAATGCTTTCAGGATGGAACTGAACGCCATGCAGCGGCAAGGTTTTGTGCATGATGCCCATAATGTCGTCACGACCACCATCCCGTTCTGTCCATGCAGTAACCTCGAAACAATCGGGCAGCGTCTGTGGCGCGACCACCAGCGAATGGTAGCGCGTCACGGTCAGCGGATTATTCAGCCCGGTAAAGACACTCCTGCCGGTATGGCGGACAGGGGATGTTTTACCGTGAATGGCCTGCCGGGCGCGGACGATGCTCGCGCCGAACGCCTGCGCCATCGCCTGATGCCCGAGGCACACGCCAAGTATCGGTAAACGGTCGGAGAAATGGGCAATCGCTTGCAGGGAAATGCCAGCCTGATCAGGCGTACACGGACCGGGAGAAATCACCAGATGTGAGGGGGAAAGCTGTTCAATGTCGGTGAGCGTCAGCTGATCATTACGCATCACTTTCACCTCTGCACCTAGCTCGCAAAAATATTGATAGAGGTTGTAGGTGAAGGAATCGTAGTTGTCGATCAGCAGCAGCATAGTGTACCCGGTAAAAGTCGGAAAATTTACCGGGCAATTCTACGCATTTTTCAGCTCAGGCTCAGTATTTTGTCGATCAATGTTCTTCCGGGATTTCACTGACAACAGTATTAAAAATTGCCACCAGCTCGGATTCATCACCAAACACCGCCGTTTTATTGGCCGCCAGCCAGCGCTCACGATCCACTTTGGACCAGTCAATATCGTAGCCAGCATGAATGACCAGTTGCTCGATGAAGATCCGCAGCGCACGTCCGTTACCTTCGCGGAACGGATGCAGCAGATTCAGGCCGGTGTAATAGTGAGCCAGACGCTCAGCGAGATTATCCAGGGGTAACCCGACCAGAAACGCTTCTTCTTCAAGCTCCTGCATCAGCGCGTTGCCCTCTTTTTCGATGTATTCGAAATGGCAAAACTGAGTGTCATCCTTGTAGATATCGATTTCACGGAACTCGCCTGCCCAGGCGTAAATATCCTGGAACAAAGACAGATGCACCGCACACAGATGCGGCAGTCCCATCACCGCAGGCCCAAGCGGCATCGCTGACGCGCGCAGGGCAGTAAATGCGAGTTCGGCCTGCAACAGACGATGTTCTTCACGGATTTCCAGCCGGTTTTTCAGCACATTGATGCCGGTATAATAGTAAGGGTCGGCACCGGGCACGAGTTTATCGTTCATAGTGCTTCCTCAGTTCGGTGAGGCGTTGTGAAATTTGTTCGTTGTCTAACGTGATAACCTCAACCTGCAAACCATCCAGCGCGCTACTGGCCTGAAAGTTCTGCCGCTGACGTTCGCGAAAAAGTTTTTCCTGCTGCCTGAGTGTCAGTTTCTTCGCCATTATTTCCTCCCTGGGTACAGCCATTCGGGCACATACCTTGTGGAGTTAAGTATAGACAGAGAAAAAAGGGCGCCAGCTTCAGCGCCCTAAACTCGGATTATTCAACAGCGATAGGGGTCTCGTTCACGTCTGTTTTATGATCTGCCTGAAGCGTTTTCACGCGATCCTCAAGCTGTTTCACCGCCTGCGCATCCGGCAGAAGTGAATATTTCAGTTCAAACACCGTGCTCTGGCCGGGTTGCAGTTGTTTCACGCGGCCTTGTTTACGTTCGATAGTGACCGGATACGCATAGTTGGTGCCCGGTTCAATACCCGTAACGTAACCCTGCTTCAGAGTGTCGGTGTTTTTCCACAGCGTCAGCAGCGGCAACTGATGGGTATCGAATTCAATCGATGCTCCTTTGTTGCCCGCTTTGTTCACTACGCCAGCAATGGTTTTACCCTGTGCATCCGCCAGCGGAACCATGTTAAAGACCATCTCGTCGAAGCCTTTGGTTGGCCCGGCGTAAGTCTGCCAGTCTGCTAAACCTTTTTTGGCGTAATCATTGAACGGAGAAATTGATTTCAGCGGCGCAATGAAACGGGCGCCCTGCTCAAGGATCGGCTGACCGAAATTACTGTGATAAATAATCTGGTAGTCGTGCGGATAATCCGACTGGTTAGTCAGGGTGTCGTGGATGGTCCACGAATGACTACCCGGCACGTAACGCAGCTCAGTCCAGGTTTCCAGCTTGGCTTTCTTAAAGGTGTCTTCTTTCAGCAAGCCGCGCACCGTGATTTCATAAGGGGCTTTATCGGCAATATCAACCACCACTTTCGAGGCTGGTGTATTGCCCGCCCGACCGTGCAGCGTGTAAATCATGCCGTCAGCAGTAACAGGATGTCCGGTCCATTCAAAGCCGCAACGCACCATCATTTCGTTGAAACCTTCCAGCCAGCCCACACCGTTACGGCTTTCAAGGTTGATATAGGCCGGATTCACCACCTCCTGAACCGGAGAATCCCAACCTAAGCGGATGTTATCGCCGGTCACGTGCAGTAAATCCATCCCGCGCGTCGGGCTCAGCGCAATCGTCAGCCCTTTGCTGGTAATAGTGATGACTTTTGACCCTTCCTGTTTGCCACCGTGAAGCACTTTTTGTTCGATGCTGAAATCCGCGCCCGCGATGTTCAGCTTTTTGTTGTCGGTCTTCCAGTTTCCCAGTTCTGTACCGGCTTCAGCATCCGTCAGCACGATGGTTTGTGCAGTGGCCTGCCACGAAAAAAGCCCCAGAACGATCCCGGTAACGAGTAATTTTTTCACAATAACCCCTTTTTGCTGAATTGATTTAGCCCAAAAGCAATTCAGCCTACAAAGTCCGGCAGGCGAAAAACGTGACAGCCTTCAAGTTGAGCGGTTTTTATGCTAAATGACAGGCAGTAACGTGCCAGACCTCGCAAAAAATCGTAATTTCAGAGAGAAATTGCAAATGAAACTGAGATCTCAGGCAGGAAGAGACGCGCATAAGCTGATGCGTTTCAGCTTATACGCGTTAGCAGAAGGATGTTACTTTTTACGGCCTCCCATAATGGAACCGAGAACCCCACGCAGGATCTGACGACCTAAATCACGCGCCATGCTTTTTGCCGCAACCTGTACCACACCGTCACGTTTCCCCCCCCGTGGTCCGGTGCTGCCGAACAATATTTCATTCAGTCCCCCCATCAGCCCACCGCCGGAAGGGGTTTGCGCCGCCGGTTTGGCCGGGCCTGTGGATTGCGGCGTGTTGATCGTGCCGAAACCTTGTGCGGTGATTTTTTCGTAGGCCGATTCACGGTCTATGCTGTCTTCATAGCGACCATACAGAGGCGACTGGTTGATCGCTTTGTTACGTTCGTCGTCGCCAGTCATGCCCATTTTCGATTCCGGCGCTATCACCATCGCCCGCTCAACGATTTCAGGACGCCCCTTTTCATCCAGAAATGACACCAGCGCCTCGCCAACGCCCAGTTCAGTGATCGCCGTTTCAGCGTCGAAAGCCGGATTCGCGCGCAGTGTTTGCGCCGCCGCTTTGACCGCTTTCTGGTCACGCAGCGTAAAGGCGCGTAAGGCATGCTGTACGCGGTTACCGAGCTGCCCGAGCACGCTGTCAGGAATATCCAGCGGGTTTTGCGTCACGAAGTAAATACCCACGCCTTTGGAGCGGATCAGCCGCACGACCTGTTCAATTTTTGTCAGCAGCGCCTGCGGGGCGTCATTGAACAGCAGATGAGCTTCGTCAAAGAAGAACACCAGTTTGGGCTGCTCAGGGTCACCGACTTCCGGCAGATGCTCAAAAAGTTCAGCCAGCAGCCACAGCAGGAAAACGGAGTAGAGTTTAGGCTGATTAATCAGCTTATCCGCGGCCAGCAGGTTGATAATACCGTGGCCTTTCTTGTCGGTTTTCATCAGGTCATTAATATCCAGCATCGGCTCACCGAAGAACTGATTTGCGCCCTGACCTTCCAGCGTCAGCAAGCCTCGCTGAATGGCGCCGATGGAAGCGGAAGAAATATTGCCGTACTGCGTCTGGAACTGTTTAGCGTTATCACCGGTAAACTGCACCATGGCACGCAAATCTTTCATATCGAGCAGCAACAAGCCGTTGTCGTCGGCAATCTTAAACACCAGTTGCAGCACGCCGCTTTGCACGTCATTAAGATCGAGCAATCGCGCCAGCAGCAGCGGCCCGAGGTCAGAAATCGTCGCGCGGATCGGATGGCCTTTTTCACCAAAGATATCCCACGGGATAATGCTGCATGCCTGCGGCTGCCAGTCCGTCACGCCAATATCATTCAACCGCGCGGCGAGTTTTTCCGACGCCACACCTTCAGCACCAATACCGGATAAATCCCCTTTCACATCGGCCAGAAAAACCGGAATACCGATACGGGAAAACTGCTCGGCCATTCGTTGCAGCGTGACGGTTTTACCGGTACCGGTCGCGCCGGTAATCAGTCCATGTCGGTTCGCCAGCGCAGGAAGGATCACCAGATCCTGTACCGGTTTACCTTCATTCATGGCTTTGGCAATCAGACGGGCTTCACTCATTTCATTGTCCTTGAAAGTGGCAGGCGGGGAGCTTTCTATAAAACTATAAGTCTCATCAAAGGGGCGTCAATAAATAGGCAATAAAAAGCCCCCGGAACCGGAGGCTTAGAAAAACAGTATTCTGGAGGAAGGGCTGAAAAATTAAGGCAGCACTTTCGCAGACAGGATCACAATCGGCGTCGTCGGCACGTTCTGGTAAGGCCCGACATTATCCGTTTTGACCTGAGACATTTTGTCTACCACATCCATCCCTTTAATGACTTTACCGAATACGGCATAGCCGAAATCACGCTGACCGTGATCGAGGAAGGCGTTATCTGCCACGTTGATGAAGAACTGGCTGGTCGCGCTGTCTTTATCGGCAGTACGCGCCATGGCGATGGTGCCGCGCAGGTTACGCAGGCCATTGTCCGCTTCGTTCTTGATCGGCTCTTTGGGCGCTTTTTGCTGCATGTCAGCCGTAAAACCGCCACCCTGCACCATGAAGCCCGGGATCACGCGGTGGAAAATGGTGTTGTTGTAATAGCCGCTCTGAGCGTAATCAACGAAATTCTTCACAGAAACCGGTGCCTTCGCACTGTCGAGTTCCAATTCGATATTCCCCGCTGAAGTGGTCAGCATGACATGGGTTTGGGCGGCCGCAAGAACAGGCTCCATTGCAGTCAGGGATAGCAGCGCAGTCAGGGCCACTAAAGTACGTTTAAACATGACGGTTCCTTTCTTCAGAATACAAACAACAGATCCCACTGATTCTAAAGAGGCTTTACGCTTAGCGCCAGACCTTTACCTTTATTTACGCTTGGGAATAAATATTCCAATTATTTCAGAATATTACATCATATTTTTCACTGCCTTAGCTGTTGAAATCCACAGCGTGATCTTCATCAAGATGGATGAGGGTTTTTGCCAGCTGTGTTTGCGCGATCAGTACGCCCTCGCGCAGAGAATATTGTACCGGTGTCTGGCGGCGCACCGCGTCGAAACCACTTTGTGCTGGCAGGATCACCAGGCTGGCAGCATAGCCACTTTCCAGACCGTAACCTTGCAGATTCATAGTGCGGGCGCTGTAGGTGGTGATGAGCTTCAGCCCGTCATTAATTTGCTGATATCCCATCAGCTGACAGACATGCAGCCCCATGTGCAGTACCTGCAACATATTGGCGGTGCCGAGCGGATACCACGGGTCAAACACATCATCATGGCCGAAACAGACGTTGATCCCCGCCTCCAGCATTTCTTTCACACGCGTAATACCGCGGCGTTTCGGATAGGTGTCAAACCGTCCCTGCAGGTGGATATTGACCAGCGGATTGGCGACAAAGTTGATACCTGACATTTTCAGCAAGCGGAATAAACGCGAAGTGTACGCGCCGTTATAGGAATGCATCGCGGTGGTATGGCTGGCGGTAACGCGAGCGCCCATGTTTTCACGCAGGGCCAGCGCGGCCACAGTTTCGACAAAACGCGACTGCTCATCGTCAATTTCATCGCAATGGACGTCGATCAGCTTGTCGTATTTTTTCGCCAGTTCGAAGGTTTTATGCAGCGATTCCACACCGTATTCGCGGGTGAACTCGAAATGGGGAATCGCACCGACGACGTCAGCGCCCAGCTTCAGCGCCTCTTCCAGCAAGGCTTCGCCGTTCGGGTACGACATGATGCCTTCCTGCGGAAACGCCACAATTTGCAGCGTGACCCACGGCGCGACTTCAGCTTTCACTTCCAGCATGGCTTTGAGTGCCGTCAGCGTCGGATCAGACACATCCACATGGGTGCGCACATGCTGGATGCCGTTGGCTATCTGCCACTTTAGCGTCTGCCAGGCGCGCTGTTTGACGTCTTCATGCGACAACAGCGCCTTGCGTTCTGCCCAGCGTTCAATGCCTTCAAATAACGTACCGGACTGATTCCAGGCTGGCTGACCGGCGGTTTGAGTGGTATCGAGATGAATGTGCGGCTCGATAAAAGGAGGGATTGCCAACCCCCCTTCAGCATCCAGGATATGCTCGCCATAGTCGGCATTATCCCATTGAGGGACAATCTGGCGTATCACGCCGCCTTCGATATCTATCTGCCACAACCCTTCCCGGTCAGGCAACCGTACATTTTTCACGGTACGCAAAAGAGTTTTCGTCACGCGTTACCTCATCATTTTTAGTAAGACTGCGTTGTCGGTGATGTTAAAGCCAATCTTAGAACAATAGCCTGAAAGTGTTTATAAATCGAAAGGTTACGCAAAAACCCAATAAAATCAGTCAAATACCCCCTAAGGAGTATATTGGAACTGGCTTGATTTGCATCAATACCCCCTGTTACGCGCGGGTTATGTTTAGCCTCAGAAAATCAATATTGAGGCAATTATGAGCAAAGTCAGAATCGCGATTATTGGCAACGGCATGGTCGGCCATCGCTTTATCGAAGATTTACTGGATAAAGCAGAACCGGGCCAGTTCGATATCACGGTATTTTGTGAAGAGCCGCGCGTGGCCTATGACCGCGTCCATCTTTCCTCTTATTTTTCACATCATACTGCCGAAGAACTGTCGCTGGTTCGCGAAGGATTCTACGAAAAACATAACGTCAATGTGCTGATTGGCGAACGGGCGATTACGCTCAACCGCAGTGAAAAAGTCATTCATTCCAGCAGCGGCCGCACGGTGTATTACGACAAACTGATTATCGCCACCGGCTCCTACCCGTGGGTGCCGCCGATCGCGGGTTCTGACAGTCAGGATTGCTTCGTTTACCGCACCATTGAAGACTTACATGCCATCGAATCCTGCGCCCGTCGTAGCAAACGCGGTGCCGTGGTCGGCGGCGGTTTACTCGGCCTTGAAGCCGCCGGTGCATTGAAAAACCTCGGGGTTGAAACCCACGTGGTAGAATTCGCCCCCGGCCTGATGGCGGAACAACTCGATACGCAGGGCGGCAGCCAGCTACGCCAGAAAATCGAAAGCATGGGCGTACGCGTCCACACCGCCAAAAATACTCAACAGATTGTTCAGGGCGGCACGTCTGCCCGTAAAACGATGGAGTTCGCCGATGGCACCTTCCTTGAAGTCGATTTCATCGTATTCTCCACCGGTATCCGTCCGCAGGACAAACTGGCGCGCCAGTGTGATTTAGAGATCGCTCCGCGCGGTGGCATTGTGATTAACGACCAGTGCCAGACCAGTGACCCGGATGTGTACGCCATCGGCGAATGTGCTTCGTGGAATCAGCGTACTTTCGGTCTGGTGGCACCGGGCTACAAAATGGCGCAGGTCACCGCTGATCATTTACTCGGTCGCGATAACGCCTTCACCGGCGCAGACATGAGCGCCAAACTGAAACTGTTAGGCGTGGATGTGGCCGGTATCGGCGACGCGCATGCCCGCACGCCGGGCGCACGCAGCTACGTTTATCTGGATGAAACCAAAGCGTTGTACAAACGCCTGGTGGTCAGCGAAGACAATAAAACGCTGCTCGGTGCCGTGCTGGTCGGTGATACCAGCGATTACGGCAATCTGCTGCAACTGGTGCTGAACAGTATTCCACTGCCGGAAAATCCCGATGCGCTGATCCTGCCCGCTCACGCAGGCAGCGGTGGCGCGGTGATTGGCACCGATGCCCTGCCGGAAAGCGCGCAAATCTGTTCGTGTTTTGACGTCACCAAAGGCGATATCATCAAAGCGGTTCAGGGCGGTTGTCACACCGTGGCGGCACTGAAATCGGCGACCAAAGCCGGTACCGGTTGCGGCGGCTGTATCCCGCTGGTAACGCAGGTGCTAAATGCTGAACTCAGCAAACAAGGCATCGAAGTTAACCATCATCTGTGCGAACACTTCGCCTATTCGCGCCAGGAGCTTTATCACCTGATCCGCGTGGAAGGTATCCGCTCATTCGACGACTTGCTGAATAAATACGGCAAAGGCTACGGTTGTGAAGTCTGTAAACCGACCGTCGGATCGCTGCTGGCTTCCTGCTGGAACGATTACGTGCTGAAACCGCAGCACACGCCATTGCAGGATACCAACGATGTGTTCCTTGCTAACATGCAAAAAGACGGTACCTATTCCGTTATACCGCGCTCGCCGGGCGGTGAAATCACACCGCAAGGCTTGCAGGCAATTGGTGAAATCGCAGCTGAATACAATCTCTACACCAAAATTACCGGCTCGCAGCGTATCGGCATGTTCGGCGCGCAAAAGGACGATTTACCCGCCATCTGGCAGAAACTGATTAACGCCGGCTTCGAAACCGGTCAGGCCTATGCCAAAGCCCTGCGTATGGCAAAAACCTGCGTCGGCAGCACCTGGTGCCGTTACGGCGTGGGCGACAGCCTCGGTTTCGGCATCAGCCTGGAAAACCGCTACAAAGGCATCCGCACGCCCCACAAAATGAAATTTGGCGTGTCCGGTTGTACCCGTGAATGCTCGGAAGCACAGGGCAAAGACGTGGGGATTATCGCCACGGAAAACGGCTGGAACCTGTATGTCTGCGGCAACGGCGGCATGAAACCACGGCACGGTGATTTACTGGCCGCCGATCTGGATAACGACACCCTGCTGCGTTATCTCGACCGTTTCATGATGTTCTACATCCGCACTGCCGATAAACTGCAACGTACCTCGGTCTGGATGGACAATCTCGAAGGCGGTATCGACTACCTGCGTAAAGTCATCATCGATAACAAACTGGGACTTAACGACCAGCTTGAAGCCGAACTGACACGCCTGCGCGACTCAGCGGTTTGTGAATGGCAGGAAACGCTGAACGATCCGGCGGCGCAAACCCGCTTCAGTCACTTTATCAACAGCAGCCAGCGTGACCCGAACGTGCAGTTCGTCGGTGAGCGTCAGCAACATCGTCCGGCGCGTCCTGACGAACGTATCCCGGTAAGACAAATCGCCGACGGGGAGGAAGTATTATGAGCCAATGGTTAACGCTTTGTTCTGTCGACCAGATCCTGCCTGCATGCGGTGTTTGCGCACTGGCAGGCGATCAGCAGGTCGCGCTGTTTCGTCCTTATGCTGATGAGCAGATTTTTGCGCTGTCGAACATCGACCCTTTCGCACAGGCCAGCGTGCTGTCACGCGGGATTATCGCTGAACATCAGGGCGAGCTTTGGGTAGCCAGTCCGCTGAAAAAACAGCATTTCCGCCTGACCGACGGTGTCTGCATGGAAGACGAGCAGTATTCGATTCCGGCTTACGAGGTCCGCGTACAGGACGGAAATGTGGAAATCAACACCGCCAGGCTTCGGGCTGAAATCGGCTAAACGCCGCGCCTTCCACGCCGCCTCCGGGCGGCGTTATTATTCATTCCAAAGAACGCTATTTCAAAGAACGCCGCCTCAGAGAATATTATCTATGGATTACCTGCCCCTTTTTTGTCAGTTAAAAAACAGAGCCTGCTTACTGGTCGGTGCCGGTGATGTTGCAGAGCGTAAAGCGCGTTTGCTGCTGGAAGCTGGCGCAAAACTAACGGTGAACGCCCTCACCTTTACGCCGCAATTTCAGATCTGGGCAGATGAAGGCAAAGTCCGCCTGTTACGCGGTGAATTTTCACCGCTGCTGGTGGATGAAAAATGGCTGGTGATCGCTGCGACCGATTCCGATCTGGTGAATCAGGAAGTCAGCGAAGCCGCAGATCACCGCCGCGTGTTCTGCAACGTGGTCGATGCGCCGGAAAGTGCCAGCGTGATCATGCCGTCGATCATTGACCGTTCTCCGCTGATGATCGCGGTGTCTTCCGGCGGTAATGCGCCGGTACTCGCGCGTTTGCTGCGCGAACGTCTGGAATCCATTCTGCCGCAGCATCTGGGCAAACTGGCACAGGTCGCGGGCGGATTGCGGGCGCGGGTAAAAACACATTTTCCTGATGCTTCTGAGCGCCGTCGCTGGTGGGAAAAACTGTTTAATCATCATCGCCTGGCGCAGTCGCTGGCGAACAATGACAACGCGCAAAGCCACGAATATCTTGAAGGGTTATTCCGCGAGCCCGTGGATAAACATGGCGAAGTGATTCTGGTCGGCGCCGGACCGGGCGATGCCGGATTACTGACGCTCAAAGGCTTGCAACAGATGCAACTGGCCGACGTGGTGGTTTACGACCGGCTGGTTTCTGACAGCGTGCTTAATCTGGCACGTCGCGACGCGGAGCGGATTTTCGTGGGCAAACGTGCCGGACACCATTGTGTGCCGCAGGAGCGCATCAATGAAATCCTGCTGGAACAGGCGCAGATGGGCAAACGCGTTGTCCGTCTCAAAGGGGGCGATCCGTTTATCTTTGGTCGTGGCGGCGAAGAACTGGAAGCACTGAAAGCCGCAGGCATCGCGTTCTCCGTGGTGCCGGGCATCACGGCGGCCTCCGGTTGTTCCGCTTACAGCGGTATTCCGCTGACCCACCGCGACCACGCGCAAAGCGTGCGGCTGATCACCGGCCATGCGAAGCAGGATGGAGTTTTAGACTGGGCCTGCATGGCGCAAACTCAGCAAACACTGGTGTTTTATATGGGGCTTACGCAGGCCGGAGAGATCCAGCGCCGGTTGCTGGAGAATGGCCTGGCAGCAGAAACGCCTGTCGCACTGGTAGAAAACGGCACCAGCCAGCAACAACGAGTGGTGACAGGGAAGCTCACAGAGCTCGAAAATCTGGCGAAAAAGGTGCAAAGCCCCAGTCTGATTATTGTCGGCAGCGTGGTGAGCTTACGTCAGAAACTCAACTGGTTTGCCAGCGAAACCGTAGCGATGCCATCGGATTGAGCACAGCGGTTTACTGAGGATCTGAAAGCAAAAAACCACGTCCAAAGACGTGGTTTTGATTTAACGGCCAAAGCAGAAATTAGGGAAGAGTAACGAAGCCAATAGCTTCGTAGGCCTTCTTCAGCGTCACGCTGGCACGGGCACGGGCTTTCTCAGCCCCTTCTTTCATGACCTGTTGCAGATAAGCTTCGTCACTGCGGAAGCGGTTAAAACGTTCCTGCACTTCAGTGAGCATGCCTGAAACCGCTTCAGCAACGGCACCTTTCAGATGACCATACATCTGGCCTTCAAATTCAGCTTCCAGCTCAGGAATGGCTTTGCCCGTCACACCAGAAAGGATATCCAGCAGGTTAGAAACGCCTGGTTTGTTTTTAATATCGTAACGGATGACAGGCGGCTCTTCAGAATCCGTCATCGCGCTTTTAATTTTTTTGGTCACCGCTTTCGGATCTTCCAGCAGGCCAATCACGTTTTTACGGTTGTCATCCGACTTTGACATCTTCTTGGTCGGTTCCTGCAATGACATCACGCGTGCACCGGATTTCGGAATGAACGGCTCCGGCACGGTAAACACATCGCCATAAAGCGCGTTGAAACGTGCGGCGATATCGCGGCTCAGTTCCAGATGTTGTTTCTGGTCTTCACCAACCGGCACCTGATTGGTCTGGTACAGCAGAATATCCGCCGCCATCAGCACCGGATAATCAAACAGGCCAGCAGTGATGCTTTCGCTGTTGGAGGTTTCATAGCGCGCTGATTTGTCTTTAAACTGCGTCATACGACCCAGCTCACCGAAATAGGTGTAGCAATTCAGCGCCCAGCTTAGCTGACTATGTTCAGGAACATGAGACTGCACGAAGATGGTACTTTTCTTCGGATCAATGCCGACCGCCAGATACAGCGCCAGCGTGTCCAGCGTCGCTTTGCGCAGCTTTTCCGCATCCTGACGCACGGTGATCGCGTGCAAATCGACGATGCAGTAAATGCATTCGTAATCGTCCTGCATTTTGACCCATTGACGCAGCGCACCCATGTAGTTGCCAATGGTCAATTCGCCTGAGGGCTGTGCGCCACTAAATACGATGGGTTTACTCATTTTATGCTTCCTGATCTTTTAAAGATAACAGCCCTAAAGTGGGCAAAAGGTCGGCGAAATTATCCAGTACGCGATCGGGTTTGGTCAGCGCGATAGTTTCACCGTAGTTATAGCCGTAAGTCATGCCCACACACGGACAACCAGCGGCCTGCGCAGCATGAATATCATTGCGAGAATCACCGACAAAAACCATTTCACTGGCGCGCAATCCGAGCAGTGCCAGGGTCATGTAGACCGGTGCCGGATGCGGTTTTTTCGCCACGACATCGTCGCCGCCAATCACGACCGTGAAATAGCTGTCGATACCCAACGATTGCAACAAAGGCGCGATGAAAGGCGTGGGTTTGTTGGTCACCAGCCCCATTGGCAGCCCGGCTGCGGCCAGTGCAGCCAGCGTCTCTTTGACTTGCGGGTATAAACGGCTGCCACCTGCGGCAGTATCGGCATAATAGTGATCGAATTTATCGCGCACTTTCTGCAGAAACTCTGGCGACAAATCACCTTCGGCCCAGCGAACGGCACGTTCAACCATCACGTCAGCACCATTGCCAATCCAGGTACTGAGACGCTCAACGCCTGCGACAGGTAAATTGAAATCACGCAGCGCCATATCCATGGCTTCAGAGAGACCCGGCGCGCTGTCGACCAGCGTACCGTCGAGGTCAAAACCTAAACCGCGGGCGGCGAGAATTTCAGTCATGTGAGACCTTAGCCAGTTCACTGCGCATATGGTCAATCACCGTGCGGTAATCCGGCTGATTGAAGATAGCGGAACCGGCGACAAACATATCTGCACCGGCAGCGGCGATTTCGCCGATATTGTCGGCTTTCACACCACCGTCTACTTCCAGACGAATGTCATAACCGCTGGCATCAATAATCTTGCGAACCTGACGCAGTTTATCCAGTGTGCCCGGAATAAACGACTGCCCGCCGAAGCCAGGATTCACCGACATCAGCAGGATCACGTCGAGTTTATCCATCACGTATTCGAGATAGCTCAGGGAGGTTGCCGGGTTAAACACCAGACCGGCTTTACAGCCATGGCTTTTAATCAGCTGCAGGGAGCGGTCAACATGCTCGGACGCTTCGGGATGGAAAGTAATGTAAGAGGCACCGGCTTCGGCAAAATCCGGGATCAGACGATCAACCGGTTTGACCATCAGGTGAACATCGATCGGCGCGGTAATGCCGTAGTTACGCAGTGATTTAAGAATGGCTGGCCCCATCGTCAGATTGGGGACGTAGTGGTTGTCCATCACATCAAAATGGACCACATCTCCGCCCGCTTCCAGAGCTTTCGCTGTGTCTTCGCCCAAACGGGCAAAGTCAGCAGACAGAATGGACGGTGCAATCAAAAACTGTTTCATCCGCTTCTCCAAACGATAGGTTTATCCGATGATCACCGCTTGGCCGGTAATCAGCGATATAGCGCTAAAAGTTCATTCACCATGCTGCGCTGGGCAACTTTACTGCTGATAGTGCGACGCGCTGACACGCGGTGCAGCTGTTTCGCCTGTGCATACCATTCCAGCGTAAGTGGTGTTTCGTGGTTGGAAATCAGCACCGGCACATCGTTCTCATTGGAAAGCTGATACGCCAGACGAGCCAGATTACGCTGATCATCCATGCTAAAACTGTTGGTGTGGTACGCCGTAAAATTTGCTGTCGCAGAAAGCGGGGCATAAGGCGGATCACAATAAACCACCGAGCCAGACTGCGCTTTCAGCAACGTGTCCTGATAATGCTCACACACGAATACTGCATTCTTCGCTTTTTCAGCAAACCAGTAGAGTTCTTCTTCAGGAAAATAAGGCTTTTTATAACGCCCGAAAGGCACATTAAACGCGCCACTGAGATTATAACGACACAGGCCGTTGTAACAATGGCGGTTAAGATAGAGGAAAAGTACCGAGCGACGATAAGTATCGCTGCTGGCATTAAACTCAGCCCTCAGGCCGTAAAAACGATCTGATTCGTTAAACTCTGGCGTAAAAAGCACGTGAGCATCACGCACAAATTCTTCAGTGCGTGTCTTCACAATGTTGTAGAGATTGATCAGGTCGCTATTGATGTCCGCCAGAATATAAGCGTCATACTCGGTATTCAAAAATACGGAGCCCGCGCCAACAAAAGGCTCAATCAGACAATCTCCCACCGGAAGATGACGTTTGATGTCATCAATCAGCGGGTATTTGCCGCCAGCCCACTTCAAAAACGCGCGGTTCTTCTTCATGCCGTCAGTTAGCTACTTATATACAATTCACAGCCGCGGATTGTATCCTGTTTTTAGACAGCAAATCGCGTTGAGATCAGTTTCATTTTTTCAGGTCTTGCTGTACCTGATGTACAGGCTTGACCCACGGTTTTTTCGCCTGAACTTCCGCAGGCAAGCTGGAAATAGCACGTTTGGCTTCTGCAGAAGAAGCGTAGTTACCACTCACCAGTACAAACCACGGCTTCCCGTCGCGGGCGGTCTGATAAACCAGATAATTTTTCAGGCCCTGCTGTTTTGCAAACGCATTCAGTGTATTGGACTGAGAAGCGCCGCTCAGTTGCAGGGTAAAGTGCGTACCTGGCGCAGACTTAATGGCAGATGTGCTGCCAGAAGCTGTTGCCGGTGCAGAGGCAACCGGAGCAGGTGACGCGGAGGATTTGGTTGCCGGCGTTTTCGCGGTATGCGACGCCGTTGCTGATGTCTTATGCTCAGCCTGTTTCGAGGTATGAGCAGGCTGCGCATTACGCGAAGACTGTGCCGGACGTACATGGGTGGCTGACGGCTGAGAACCTGCCGGCGCCTGAGTATGAGCTGAACCGTTGACGGTCGCTGGTGCGGTCGGCAAAGAAGTCAGTGACTGAGCCGCAGGTGCCATACTGCCTTGTGCCACGCCATCGACCTGATTTTGCTGGGAAGAAAGCGCATCGCTCATATCACCCGGCAAATCGACACGTTCTTTCGCCTGACCATTATTGGGAACAGGCTCGGCTTCGGTTGGTGTCGGGGAAACTGGCGGTAAACCGATACTCTTCGGTTGCTGGCCATCAGCTGGCTGTTGACCGTCTACGGCTTGCGCCGTATTAGCCTGAGCCTGAGCAGAAGGTTGAGCAGGTGCCGCAGCATCGTTACCTGAGAGACTGATGTCTTTCGGACCATTGGTCTGCTGAGCAGGCTGGCTGGAGGAAGGTGACTTCATGGCTGAGCCGATACCGACAATCAGCAATACCAGCACCACAATCCCGATGCCGATCATCACGTACTGACGGGATACAGCGACTTTTGGAATGGAAGGAGACGGTTTGCGCGCGCGCGGTGGGCGGCGATCGCTGGTGTCTGGTTTGAGATCGTCTTCCGGTGTTAAATCATCCATCTAAAACCTCCAACCCGGCAAAAGCCTCAAGAGGCTTTACGCGGAGCAACTATCCTGACTAAAAATATAAAGCTTTGCTGGCAAACGTAAAATCGGTCGTTATCTGGCCATCATTATGGCCACAGTCTTAACGGCAATCTTCAATCGAAGCCAGCACCATTTCATGCGATACGCCGGAGCGTACTTCAGACTGACCAATTGCTTTCGGTAAAACCAGACGCAGCTCGCCAGCCAGTACTTTCTTATCACGCATCATGTGCGGCAGATAAGACTGCGCGTCCATAACTTCGGGGCCCGTCACAGGCAAACCTGCGCGGGTCAGCAGGGCTTTCACCCGGGCGATATCACCCAGACTGAACTGCCCCAGGCGATGAGCTGTATAACACGCCATCACCATTCCAGCTGCCACAGCTTCGCCATGTAACCAGTTACCGTAACCCATTTCTGCTTCAATAGCATGGCCGTAAGTATGGCCCAGATTCAGCAAGGCGCGCAGTCCGTTTTCACGTTCATCGGCAGCCACAACCTCGGCTTTCAGCTCGCAGCAACGACGGATGCAATACGCCAGCGCATTCATATCCAGCGCCAGTAAAGCATCCATGTTGTCTTCAAGCCACACAAAGAAATCAGCATCCAAAATAATGCCGTATTTGATAACTTCCGCAAGACCCGATGACATTTCACGGGCAGGCAGAGTTCGCAGACAGTCGAGATCAACCACCACCGACGCAGGCTGATAAAAAGCGCCGATCATGTTTTTTCCGAGCGGATGGTTTACCGCTGTTTTACCGCCAACGGAGGAATCAACCTGAGAAAGCAGCGTGGTTGGCACCTGAACAAAGCGTACACCGCGCTGATAACTGGCTGCAGCGAAGCCGGTTAAATCACCGACTACGCCACCACCAAGAGCGATCAGAGTCGTATCACGTCCGTGCGGCTTTTCGAGTAGCGCGGAGAACACGTCATTTAGAACAGTCAGGGATTTGTATTGTTCACCATCAGGCAAAATGACCTGATCAACACGAACGCCTGCCTGCTCCAGCACTGAACGAATTGCATCCAGATAGAGAGGGGCAAGGGTTTCATTGGTCACTATCATGACCTGATCGCCTGCCTTTACCGGCATAAAAGAAGCCGGATCGTGGAACAATCCGGCAGCAATCGTAATGGGGTAGCTACGCTCCCCTAACGTTACGGTAATCCTCTCCATGTCGTGCTCTGTGACCTTCTTTAACTGACACCCTCAGGCAATGATGGACACCAATAATCAGTTACTTTCCAGCATATTGATAATCTGGTTAGCAACGACTTTGGCACTTTGATCATCGGTACGAATAGTGACGTCGGCAATCTCTTCATACAAAGGATTGCGCTCTCTCGCCAGTGCTTCAAGCACTTCACGCGGCGGAGCACTCACTTGTAATAATGGACGTTTTTTGTCGCGTTGTGTACGCGCCAGTTGTTTTTCGATGGTAGTTTCAAGATAGACGACAACGCCACGCGCTGACAAACGGTTACGGGTTTCACGTGATTTCACGGAACCGCCACCTGTCGCCAGAACAATGCCTTGTTTTTCGGTCAGTTCGTTGATCACTTTTTCTTCGCGGTCGCGGAATCCGTCTTCGCCTTCCAAATCAAATACCCAGCCCACATCAGCTCCGGTACGTCGCTCAATTTCGTGATCGGAGTCGAAAAACTCCATATTGAGTTGCTGAGCTAACTGTCGACCAATAGTGCTTTTGCCGGCACCCATAGGCCCAACCAGAAAGATATTGCGTTTCTCTGCCATGTTTTTCGGTATTACTAAGACAATTCGTTGATGATAACCCGCCCCGCCAATCAAATTAGCGGCGGGACCTAAACTGAAACCTCATGAGCGATATAGTGCGAGATCAGAAAAAAATTATCTCAACACTCTTGGTAGTTTGGCAACCGAATAAATCACTTTGCACGCCGCAGGAGGGAAACCGTACGTTTTTATCGGCGTGTCTGTCGTAATAAAAAGATCACGGTGCTCAATTCGGTAACCCTTGTAAGCTAAATCGACGGCAGCGTCAAACTCAGAAGCCTCTTGCAACACAAAAAGTTGCATGCGCTCAACGTTATTAAGTCATTTACAAGGGTTAAGAATACCCATTTAACGGGTGAGGATTAAGGTCGGAGTGATGAAAATCACCAACTCACGCCGCTGTTCATTGGTGTATTGGTGTTTAAACAAAGAACCGACCACCGGAATGTCACCCAGGACAGGGACTTTCGTATCCGTTTTTTGGTTTTTACGCTGGAATATCCCGCCGAGTACGATCGTTTCCCCGTTTTTTACCGTCACCTGGGTTTTTATTTCCTGCTTATCGATCGCCAGCGCCTCGCCTTCGGACTGTTTGATACTTCGCCCCGGCATGTTCTGGCTAATCTGCAACGCCAGTTGAATACGCCCGTCACGCTGAATTTTCGGCATGACTTCCATTCCCAGCACCGCTTCTTTGAATTCGATCGACGTGCTGCCACTCGCCCCGCTGGAAACCTGATACGGGATTTCCGTTCCCTGTTTAATACTGGCAGTCTGCATATGCGCCGTCAGCAGCCGCGGGCTGGCAATAATATCGACCTTATCTTCCTGCTCAAGCGCCGTCAGTTCGAGATCAAGGATCCGCCCGCTGATGTGTGCAAGATTGAAGCCGGCAGTAAATATCGGATTTTCGACCGGCATTCCCATACTGAAATTGTTCATGCGCACCGCTTTTGTAATGGGTTCCTCCCCGGTAAATCCCCAGCGCACTCCAAGTTCGCGCAGGCTTTCGCTGTTCATGGTGACGATATGCGCCGCCAGCTGGACCTGCTGGAGGGGTAAATCCATCTCCTTTACCCACGGTGCCACCACATCCAGCGCCGCCTGCGTGTCACGTAACAATAGCGTATTGGTGCGGGTATCTGCAGAAGCATTGCCTTTTTGCGACAACAGCGATCCTTTCTGAGCGTTCAGGCTAAGCGCCGTCTCTTTCGCATCCGCATATTGCAAAGGGACGGTGAGGCTGATCAGCGGGCTTTGCAGCGCCTGCTGATCGGCGGCATCTTTTATCCGCTGTTGTACAACCTGCGGGTCTTCTTCAGGCGACACCAATAAAACGTTGCCCTGCAACTGACTGGTGAGATGGTTCATTTGCAGAATGATGTCGAGCGCCTGCTGCCACGACACATCTTTGAGTTTCACACTCATCTGCCCGTCCAAACCCGGTGCGGTGACCAGATTCAGTTGCCGGGCATCCGCCAGCGCCTGCAATACCAAGCCGACCGGCGAGGACTGAAACTCCAGCGAAATCAGCGGTGGCGTACCGGCTTTCACCGGGCTAAGACATAAACACAGCAAAAACAGCACAATCCGTTTATTTACGTATTTCATTATTTTCCTTTCCCTGGAGAATCATTACCTTTACCCAGCCTGATAATCTGACGCTGTAAGCCGCAACGTGCGTCACTGAGGCTAAGTTCAACCTGCACACTGCTGAGCACTTCAACCGTCCATTGCGGCATCCCAACGAGTGAACCTGTTTCGACTTTATTCCAGCGCCCCTGCGGAGAAAGCAGCCAGCCATAACGTTGCCCTCCGACATCTGAAATCCCGCTTAACAGCCATTCAGATAACGGAGAAACACCAGCACAGTCGGGTGTCTGTGGCGTATTAAACGGATCACGCACGGCTTTCGATGCGACGACACTGCTAACAAACTCCGCCGCTGGCGCGGTTTGTGTCAGTAACACTGATGCTTTCATCCCACCACCACCGGTGGTATGCAGATTCAGCTCGCTAAACGCAGGCTGTTCGGGACGTTGCAACAGCGCATGAAGAAAATGCATCAGTTCGGTAAAAGTCACCTGCAACTGCAACTCACCCTGCGGTTCTTGTTTCGGTTGCGAAACGGGTTGCCAGCGAATCAGCACCGCCTGAGAGTCTTTCAGTGGCCGGGAAAACGCTTGCTCAAGAGGCAGGCTTTTGCGCAGTGATGTCGCATTACCGGCCAGTTCCTGCTCCAGTCTTTCCAGTGGAATCATGCGCATTAGCGTCACCTGAGCCAGGGAAAGGGTCTGTTGTGCGATGTCAATCTCCCGTTTCAGGGTTTCCTGTTGCTGCCATAATCCGCGCAATCCGAACTGATACAGCGTTAAAACCATCATCACTAAACATGCGGTCAGAATGAATACCCGCTGCCAGCCGGGTTTTTCCATCAGCGGTTCAATACGCTCTGATAGAAAACCGGTCATTGCGGTACTTCCGGCGCAGGCAGTGGCCTTTCAGCGCGAAACTGCGTTTTCATCACGAAGCTCAGATTCTGGTTGGGCTGTTGCTGTACATCAGAAAGACTGACCTTGCTGAGCAAGTCTCCTGCCGACAGCATGTCGCTCAATGCCAGAATGTCGTGGTACAACCGCCCTTCACCTTTTAACGTCAGCATTCCCTGATGTTCTGTCAGCTCAGTCAGCCACAGTTCTTCGGGCATTTTTAACGCCAGCAGCTCCAATAATTGCAGATAGTCCCGGCTCCGCTGCACACGCTGGTGGCTCAAAAGACGTGCTTCAGTCAGAACCTTTACCTGTGCTGATGCGGCCTCCACACGACGCTGCTGAAGCATAATCTTTTGAATGCCTGAATTTAGCGCTGACAGCTTCACCTGCAATAACGTCCGCTCCTGCACAATGAAAGCGGCCAGAAGCCAGGCACAGACCACCACAGAGACCGGAAACGAAACGAAAATCTTCAGCCAGCAACGCATCCGCTTTTGACGGCGCAGCTTTCGCCACGGTAATAAATTGACCTGGAGCATCAGTAATCCGCCTGACGAATAGCCAGCCCGACGGCGGGCGCAAATGCACCGGGATTCGCAGGCAAAGGCGCGGACAATTGCGCGATTGCGCTTAATGGCGACCAGCATTGCATTACCGCAGATGGCGATTCGCCACTGAAATAGTCCTCCGCGTGGCATAATGCGGCCGCGCGATACTGTGTGCGGATCTTCTGAGAAATTGAGGTTTCAGTCATGGCCTCTGCGTGATCCAGCAAGCCAAACTGGAACGGCAAGCTGTGCGGCGAAGCCCAGAGAAAGGCATCGTCAAGGGGATGAATCAGCAATGCATCACCCGGAACGCCGGCAGCACAGGCCGCCATCTGAAGTGCGCAAGGGGCCAGTTCAATAGCATCCGGGAACAACCGTGCCTGCGCCATGCATCGCACCCACTGTTCAATTTCCTGCTGCCTTGCGGCTGTAACCACCAACTGATTATCACCATGAGGATCAGCCCGGTAGTCCATCACCAGATGTTCCATGCCGAGGGGGAATTGTTTCGCGGCGTTAGCGAAAATAAACGCACTGCGCTGCGGCTCACCCAACCGGGCATCGGGCGCGGCCATTCGCTGTTGCATAATACGTTGTGCAGGAAGGCTTATTCGTAATGAAAAAGACGTCGGCAGCGTTTTTCGCCAGCACGATAAAAGGGCGATCAGCGGCGCGGTCTCATGTAATATCCCCTCCCGCAATGTGAAAGGAGGCAAAGGATGCTGCCACCAGTGACGTAATTGCCAGCCATGACGCCGCCGCTGAACGGCGATCGCACGGGCAAAACCGGCTTGAATATCCAGACCTACCTGCCATGCTTGTAGTCGCATTTTCGCCCAATCTCCATATCGTCAGGTAAATAAAAGAACGTATCCATGTTGCTGGCTTGCCTTTATACTACCGCGCGGTTGTTTATAAACTGCCCAATTGACACTTAATGGGAAATCTCAGGTGAAGTTCGTAAAGTATTTATTGATTCTTGCAGTGTGTTGCATTTTGCTGGGAGCCGCCTCGATCTTCGGTTTGTATAAATATATCGAGCCACAGCTACCCGATGTCGCCACGCTTAAAGACGTGCGCTTGCAAACACCGATGCAAGTTTTCAGTGCCGAGGGTGATTTAATCGCTCAATATGGTGAAAAGCGCCGTATCCCACTGAAACTCGACCAGATCCCACCGGAACTGGTGCATGCGTTTATCGCGACAGAAGACAGTCGTTTCTATGAACATCACGGCGTGGACCCGATCGGTATTTTCCGTGCGGCTTCCGTTGCGCTGGTGTCCGGCCACGCCTCACAGGGCGCGAGTACCATTACTCAGCAACTGGCCCGTAACTTCTTCCTGAGTCCTGAACGCACGCTGACCCGTAAAATCAAGGAAGCATTTCTGGCCATCCGCATTGAGCAGATGATGTCCAAAGATGAAATCCTTGAGCTGTATCTGAATAAAATCTATCTCGGTTATCGCGCTTATGGCGTGGGTGCCGCTGCACAGGTTTACTTCGGGAAAAATGTCAACCAACTGACGCTCAGTGAAATGGCGGTGATTGCCGGTCTGCCAAAAGCACCGTCAACCTTCAATCCGCTGTATTCTCACGATCGTTCTCTGGCGCGTCGCAACACCGTACTGGCGCGTATGCTGGATGAGAAATACATCACGCAGGCCCAGTACGATCAGGCGCGTGCTGAGCCGCTGGTGGCGAATTATCATGCTCCACATATCGAGTTTTCTGCGCCGTATCTGACCGAAATGGTGCGTCAGGAGATGGTGAAACGTTATGGCGACAACGCTTATAACGATGGCTACATGGTTTACACCACCATTACCAAGAAAACCCAGCTGGCCGCGCAGGAAGCCCTGCGCACCAACGTGCTCAATTACGATATGCGCCACGGTTACCGTGGCCCGTCAAATCAGTTATGGAAAGTGGGTGAACCTGCGTGGGATCAGGACAAGATTGTTCAGTCGCTGAAAACCCTGCCGGTGTATGGCCCGCTGTTCCCGGCCGTTATCACCGCAACGGACGACGCTCAGGCGACGGCAACGATGTCCAACCGCGCGGTCATCAGCCTGCCATTCAGCGGCATGCGCTGGGCGCGACCTTACCGTAATGACAATGCTCAGGGCCCGACACCGAAAAAAGTCACTGACGTGGTGCGCCCTGGTCAGCAAGTTTGGGTACGTAAAGTGGGTGATGACTGGTGGCTGGCGCAGGTGCCTGATGTCAACTCAGCCATCGTTTCACTCAATCCAAACGACGGTGCCATTGAAGCACTGGTCGGCGGCTTTGACTTCAACCAGAGTAAGTTTAACCGCGCCAATCAGGCGGTTCGTCAGCTCGGTTCGAACATCAAACCTTTCCTGTATACCGCAGCAATGGATAAAGGCCTGACGCTGGCGACTATCCTGAATGACATGCCAATCACCCGCTGGGATGCCGGTGCCGGTACCGACTGGCGGCCGAAGAACTCCCCGCCAACGTATTACGGTCCGATCCGTTTACGTCAGGGTCTGGGCGAGTCTAAAAACGTGGTGATGGTGCGTGCGATGCGTGCGATGGGTGTGGATTACGCGGCTGAATATCTGCAGCGTTTTGGCTTCCCGGCGGCGAACATTGTTCATTCCGAATCACTGGCATTGGGTTCTGCTTCATTCACTCCGTTACAGGTGGTGCGCGGTTACGCCACACTGACCAACGGCGGTTATCTGGTTGACCCGTATTTCATCACCAAAATCGTGGATGAATCCGGCCAGGTTCAGTTTGAAGCCAAACCTAAAATCGCCTGCCGTACCTGTAATATTCCGGTTATTTATGGGGATACGCAGAAATCTGCCGTGCTGTCGGATGACAACGTAGAAAATGTTGCTACGTCCACCATCAATAACAATACCAGTGTGCCAACGCCACAACTTGAGCAGGTTCCGCCGAACTCGCCACAGGTTGATGCCGCACAGCAATACGCACCGCATGTGATCAGTACTCCTCTGTCATTCCTGATCAGTGATGCACTGAACTCCAACATCTTCGGGGAACCGGGCTGGATGGGGACGGGCTGGCGCGCAGGACGCGACCTGAAACGTCACGACATTGGCGGCAAAACCGGGACAACCAACAGCTCGAAAGATGCCTGGTTCTCCGGATATGGCCCTGACGTGGTGACATCAGTCTGGATTGGCTTTGACGATCACCGTCGTGATTTGGGCCGTTCGACGGCTTCCGGTGTCATCCCGGATCAAATCTCCGGTGCCGAAGGCGGCGCGAAAAGTGCTCAGCCAGCCTGGGATGATTACATGAAAGCCGTGCTGGAAGGAGTGCCGGAACAGCCACAGACTCCGCCTCCGGGTGTGGTGACCGTCACTATCGATAAGAGTACCGGTAAGCTTTCTGACGGCGGCGGTAACAGTCGCCCGGAATACTTTATCGACGGGACTCAGCCGACAGAACATGCTGTACATGAGGTCGGAACAACCATCATGGATAACGGTCAGGAACACGAACTGTTCTGATGCCTGAGCTGTAAAGCAAAAAGCCGGTCTGCGTAATGCATGACCGGCTTTTTTAATGATGTTTTATCGCAGGCTCAGCGGGCATTGCGCATCAGAAACTCATGCGCCAGAAATAACGCACTCACGTTGCGGGCTTCGCAAAAATCGGGATGTTGCAACAGTTCCATCATGCGTGACACCGGCCAGCGCGTTTGTGGCAAAGGTTCCGGCTCATCACCTTCCAGGCTTTTCATATACAAATCTTTAGCAATGACGATATTCATGCGACTGGAGAAGTAAGAAGGTGCCATGGTCAGTTTTGCCAGCACGTCAAAGTGCCGTGCACCGTAGCCCACTTCTTCCATCAGTTCCCGGTTCGCCGCCTCAAGCACACCTTCACCCGGATCAATCAGGCCCTTGGGAAAACCCAGCTCGTAGCTTTCAATCCCAACGGCATATTCCTGAATTAACAACAGCTCATCATCAATGATCGGTACAATCATCACCGCTTCACGATCGGAAGGACGCATGCGTTCATACACGCGTTCAGCGCCATTGCTGAATGTCAGATCAACAGATTCGATGGTGAATAATCGCGAACGGGCTACGGTTTCCACCTTCGTAATTTTCGGTTTTTGCAGGTGTTGTGTCATCTCATCCCCAACTTATTATTCACCTGACCAGAGGTGTTCTAATGGGTTCGTTTGTCTGTTCAAAAGCCGCTACCGGTAGTCATTGTGCGTTAAGGAACGTCAGCATCGCAATCTTTACTGAAAAACTGTCTTTGTCCTGCCTGTTTCCCGTTCAAAATGTCACTAAATAATCGCCGTTAATCGCGCAAAAAAAACACGTTGACTCATGGCTGTCACATTTTTGCTTTAACAAAAACACTCTCACTTAAAAATAGGATTATACCGATACCCGTTAATTCCCAAATGCAGGTATCCTCTAGCGTGGTATTTTTGTGCACGCGATTCAGGTTAACAATAATAAAATTCCTATCAAAAAGCACCCATGCGCAGAATGTGCATTTCGTTATATGTATAATACTTTCACAGAGTTGACGTAAGTCACCCACGTCTGAACGGGGATCGGATGAGCACAGTAGTCGTGACACTGGTGTTGTTGTGTATCGCAATTATTGCCACAGCGTCTTATTTTTGGCTCGTATTGCGTCGCCGCCAACGCGGCGAGTCAGTCGTGCGTTTTTCCACACCCAGTCAGCGCAAACTCTCCCAGAAAGAACGCGACGCAGTAGAACGCTATCTGCGACAAAATGAAGGCCTCGGCCAGACACCGATCACCCACCGCAATAATCTGATTATCCTGCGCGATAAACTGACGCTGACCACCAAAAGCGAAAATGTTTATAGCCTGACCCGCGCGATCACCCGTTATGGGGTGGCGAGCGAAGATCCTAACAAATGGCGTTACTTCCTCGATTCTACTGAAATTCACCTGCCGCCATTCTGGGAGCAATACATTGCTCAGGAAAACCAGGTCGAGCTGATCAAAACACAGACTCTGCCGCTGGTGATTTCACTCAACGGTCATACGCTGACCGAGCACGTTTACGAAGGCCCGGCGCCGGTTTCGGCGGTGATACCTTCTCAGCCGCAAAATGCGTCTATCCGTCATGAAGAAAGCGAGCATATTGAACTGGTCAAAGTGCGTCGCGAAACACGTGAAGAGCATGCGCTGACCCGTTCGAATGGTGTAAAAGAAGCGCTGGCTGTTTCCGCTATTCTGCTTCTGCTTTTCATCACACTGCAAAGTCCGGTGATATTTCTGCCCTGGTTGCTGGTGATTTCGGCAGGATTAGCCGCCTGGGTTATCTGGCGGTTTGTGTCTGAACGTTTAGGTAAAAATCGTAAGGAAATTCATTGCCTGCGCGGCTTACCTAAACGCTGGGGTTTGTTCGGTGAATCCAAACAAGGTGATATCAGCAATATTTCGCTCGGTGCGGTAGACCTGATTTATCCGCCTCACTGGCAGCCCTATATTGGTCGTGATCTCGGACAGCCAACGGACGTGGAAGTCTATATGAACAGCCACGTTGTCCGCCAGGGAAGCTATCTGACACTGCACGAGGAAGTGAAAAGATTCCCGCTCCAGCAGTGGGGAAGAAACCTGGTGCTCGCCACCAGCGCTTTCCTCTTGCTGCTGGCGTTACTGGTTTATGTGCCGCTTGGCCTGCCGCTCAAACTCAGCGTAGCCTGGCTGCAAGGTGCACAAAGTTCGCAGGTTAACAGCGTACAGGAACTGGAAAAGGCTGCCCTGCGCGTCGGCGACACCCTGAAAGTTCAGGGTACCGGCATGTGTTATGTGCCACCGGCGGCCAGCCGTTCTGCATCCGGTTTTATGCCTTTTGATTGTTCCGCGATTTACTGGAATACCGCGACGCCGCTGCCGGTGCCGCAGTCAGAAATTATTGATGCAGCTACAGCGCTGCAAACCACGGTGAACAACCAGCTGCATCCCGGCCAGAACCAAACCCCCGAGCAAAACATTAACCCGCAACTGGCCACCGCCATCGAGAAATCCGGGATGATCCTGCTTGATGATTTCGCGGATATCGTGCTGAAAACCGAAACGCTATGCGGAAACAGTAACGATTGTGTTCGTCTGAAAAATGCGCTGGTGAATCTGGGCAATTCGAGCAACTGGAATTCGCTGGTGAAGCGGGCAAAAGCAGGCACATTGCAGGGGATTAACGTTCTGCTGCGTCCGGTCAGCGCGCAATCGCTGAGTGAACTGGTGAATAACGCAACGTCTTCTTTCTTTGTTCAGGAAACCCGTCGCGCCGCTGACAGCCTTAACAGCCCGCCACCGGGCGGATTCTTGATCAGTAACGATGAAGGACGCCAGTTGATTGAAATGCCCACGCCTCCGGTCAGCGTGTTTGCTAACCCGCCTCAGGAGCAGTGGAAGCAACTGCAACAATTATCGACACTCCTGCTACATACACCGTTCAGTGCGCAGGGCGTGATCACCAGTATCAGCATTGATGCTAACGGAACCCGTCACATTTCGTTGCACAGCGAGCCGGATATCTCAACGCTCTGGCGCTATCTGGGCACCAGCTTATTACTGTTACTGTTAATCGGTGTTCTGGCGGTCAATCTCGTGCTGTTTACCCGCCGTTTCATCAAAGATAAGCGCAGAATCGACGATATTCAGCAATATTATAACTCCTGCTTTCATCCCACGTTAATGCCAATCCCCGTGCAAAAACTGGGCTGAAAACCACCGGGTGTCCCTGCGCCACCCGGTCAGATTATGCTACCCTGACGCCCTTCCCTGCTTTCATCTGTTCGCCCCTGCGGTTTCTCACAGCCGCAAGAACCTGGAGTCTTCATGCCCCCCGATTTTGACTGGCAATGCATCGATACTGTTTTACTGGATATGGACGGCACATTGCTGGATCTGGCTTTTGACAGCCAGTTCTGGTTGCAGGATGTCCCTCTTGCCCTTAGCCAGCAGCGTGCGATCCCGCTTGAAAACGCGCGCCAGTTAATTCATGACGAATATCTCGCCGTCCAGCACACCATGAACTGGTATTGCTTCGACTACTGGAGTGAAAGGCTGAGTCTGGATATCTACCAGATGACGACGAACATCGGCAAAAATGCACGTCTTCGCGACGACACGCTGCCGTTTCTGGCTCATCTGCGTGAAAGCGGACGACAGACAATTTTGCTCACCAATGCGCATCCGCACAGTCTTTCCGTTAAAATTGAACATACCGGATTAGACCAGCACCTTGATTTATTACTTTCCACCCACACATTTGGTTATCCGAAGGAAGATCAGCGGCTGTGGTCTGCAGTTCAGCAACAAACGGGCTTTAATCCCGACAGGACATTATTTGTCGATGACGGTGAACCGATCCTGAATGCGGCAAAAACCTTCGGCATCCGCTATTGTCTGGGTGTAGAAAATCCGGACTCGACCATGGCAAATAAGTCATTTGAAGGACATCCTTCCATCAATGATTACCGCAGCCTGTTGCCTGCAATTCACCCCGTAACAGGCCCGGCTAAGTAACACCGGTACGCTCAGGGGAAGAATATGAAAGGTAAAACGGAAGACGACGATAATGCAGTGCGCCTCGATAAATGGTTGTGGGCGGCTCGTTTTTATAAGACCCGCGCGCTGGCACGCGAGATGATTGATGGCGGCAAAGTGCATTACAACGGTCAGCGGGGGAAACCCAGCAAGCTGATGGAACTGAATGCCGAAATTACATTGCGTCAGGGAAATGACTCAAAAACGATCATCGTTCTGGGGCTGACCACTCAGCGCCGTAGTGCAGAAGAAGCACAGAAACTGTATCAGGAAACTGAGGCGAGCATTGCCAGCCGGGAAAAAATCTCCGAAGCACGCAAAATGAACGCGATGCCGCATCCGGACAGACGTCCGGACAAAAAGGAACGCCGCAACCTGATCAAATTTAAATATGGCGATTCTGAATAAATCCCAAGTCCTTCCAGGAGGGATGAAGGATTTGAGTTCGCTAAACAGAGAGAAAATTATGTCTAATCACGACCAACTGCATCGCTACCTGTTCAATCATCACGCCGTTCGCGGTGAACTGGTCTCGCTCAAAGAGACTTTCCAGCAGGTTATTGCCGGTCACGACTATCCGGCAGAAGTGCGCAATCTGCTGGGTGAAATGTTGGTGGCGACCAGCCTGCTGACTGCCACCCTGAAATTTGACGGCGATATTACCGTGCAGTTGCAAGGTGATGGTCCGCTGAAACTGGCCGTGATCAACGGTAACAACAAGCAGGAACTGCGCGGCGTCGCACGTCTGCAGGGTGACATTACCGAAGGCAGCTCGCTGAAAGAGATGATTGGCAACGGCTACATGGTGATCACGATTTCTCCGACCGTCGGCGAACGCTATCAGGGCGTCGTGGGGCTGGAAGGCGAAAACCTGGCAGAGTGTCTGGAAAACTACTTCATGCAGTCAGAACAGCTGCCAACCCGCATCTTCATCCGCACGGGTGAAGTTGAAGGCCAGCCTGCTGCAGGCGGCATGTTGTTGCAGGTTCTGCCAGCGCAAGATACTGATCCGGAAGAGTTCAGCCATCTGGCACAACTGACCACCACCATCAAAGCGGAAGAGCTGCTGACCCTGCCTGCCAACGAAGTGCTTTATCGTCTGTATCATCAGGAAGAGGTCACCCTGTATGAACCGCAGAATGTCTGTTTCCGTTGCACCTGTTCCCGCGAACGTTGTGCAGCAGCGTTGCTGACGCTGCCGGATGAAGATGTGCTCGACATGCTGGAAACTGATGGAAAAATAGAGATGCACTGCGATTATTGCGGCACGGACTATGAATTTGACGCGATGGATATGGCGACACTGAAAGCTGGCGGCGACGTTCATTCCGGAGATGACCACGTTCATTGATCGTTAACACGCGCAGCCTGAGGGACTTTTCACTGAAAAGTCCCTTTTTTATTGCTATTCCATAACCTCATTTGCACACCTTTCGGGTTTTCCATCACAATTCTGGAAAAACATTCACATCTACCGTTATTCTTTGAGAGCTGTCGTGGCACAAAAGCGATATATACCTACAATAGCAACTGATTTATCCCTATTTACGGGATTCAAATTCAGCAAGGAGCAGGGAAATGCCTACCACTATCGGGATCACCGCCGAAACACTCTCCCAGTATGGGATCCACCAGAATAGCGAAATTGTCTATAACCCTGATTACGAAACTCTTTTTGCAGAAGAGACGGCCCCGGGCCTGGAAGGTTATGAGCGCGGGCAGGTGACAGAGCTCGGTGCAGTGAATGTCGATACTGGCATTTTCACCGGCCGCTCGCCGAAAGATAAATACATCGTCCGTGATGACACCACACGCGATACGCTCTGGTGGGCTGATCAGGGCAAAGGGAAAAATGATAACAAACCGCTGTCGCAGGAAATCTGGACATCACTCAAGGCGCTGGTCAGCAAGCAGCTATCCGGGAAACGTTTGTTTATCGTTGATGCCTTCTGCGGTGCCAATGCAGACTCGCGCCTGAAAGTACGCTTTATTACGGAAGTCGCCTGGCAGGCACATTTCGTCAAGAACATGTTCATTCGCCCCGAAGTCAATGAACTGGAAAATTTCGAGCCTGATTTCATCGTGATGAACGGCGCGAAATGTACCAATCCGGACTGGCAGAAACAGGGCCTGAATTCTGAAAACTTCATCGCTTTCAATCTGACCGAACGTATCCAGCTGATAGGCGGCTCGTGGTACGGCGGCGAAATGAAGAAAGGCATGTTCGCGGTCATGAACTATCTGCTGCCATTGCAGGGTATCGCCTCAATGCATTGCTCAGCGAACGTCGGCGAAAAAGGCGATGTGGCGGTGTTCTTTGGTCTCTCCGGTACCGGCAAAACCACCTTATCCACCGATCCGAAGCGTCAGCTTATCGGCGATGATGAGCACGGCTGGGACGATGACGGCGTCTTTAACTTTGAAGGTGGCTGCTATGCCAAAACCATCAAACTGAGCAAAGACGCCGAGCCGGAAATTTTCGGTGCGATAAAACGCGATGCCTTGCTGGAAAACGTGATGGTCAGCGCAGACGGCAAAATCGACTTCAATGACGGCAGCAAGACTGAGAATACCCGCGTCTCCTACCCGATTTATCACATTCAAAATATCGTGAAACCGGTATCGAAAGCCGGTCACGCCAGTAAAGTGATTTTCCTGACAGCCGATGCGTTTGGCGTATTGCCGCCGGTTTCCCGTCTCACAGCCGCGCAAACGCAATACCATTTCCTGTCCGGTTTCACTGCGAAGCTGGCCGGAACTGAGCGCGGTGTCACTGAACCCACGCCAACCTTTTCTGCCTGCTTTGGTGCAGCGTTCCTGATGCTGCACCCGACGCAATACTCCGAAGTATTGGTGAAGCGCATGGAAGCTGCAGGCGCTCAGGCCTATCTGGTGAACACTGGCTGGAATGGTACCGGCAAACGTATTTCGCTGAAAAATACCCGCGCTATTATCGACGCGATCCTCAACGGCACCATTGATGATGCGGAAACCTTCACCTTGCCGCTGTTTAATCTGGCGGTGCCGGTTGAGCTGCCGGGCGTCGACACGCATATTCTGGATCCGCGCAATACTTACGCCAGCCGTGAACAGTGGCAGGAAAAAGCTGAACATCTGGCACAGTTATTTATCGATAACTTCGACAAATACACCGATACCCCGGCTGGCGCCGCACTGGTCAGTGCCGGACCGAAACGCTAATCTGCTGGCAAACTCTTATCAGGCGCGGGCTTCCGCGCCTTTTTTATTGCAACCAGCCCAGCGGCATTTCAGAATGACAGCATTGCTGTCAGAGGAGCCTGATATGGCGACGATTACCGTTCGTAATCTGGATGATGATGTGAAGGAATTATTGCGCATTGCGGCGGCCAGAAAAGGCCATTCGATGGAAGAAGAAGCACGTTTGATACTAAAACAGGCGCTGACCACTACTGTGCCTGATTTTGGTCTGGGCAGTCAGCTGCGCCAGCGCTTTTCTTCCCTGAGCGTGGAACATCTGGAACTGCCACCGAAATGATCATCCTCAATACTGCCGTCATCCTTGAGATGATTAGCCCCTTCCCGCAAAAGAACGTGCTGCAATGGCTGGACGCGCAGGACGCCACACAACTGTATCTGACCAGCCTGAGCGTCGCGGCGCTTTTCAGCTGGGCGGATAGTCTGCCGGAGAATCAGCCGAAAGCTGCGCTTTCGGACGCTTTGCTGGAGATGATGAACCAGGATTTCGCGGGCAGGCTGTTGCCGTTTGATGCGGCCAGCGCGCTGTATTACCCGCGTGTGATGGCCTTATCGAAGGCGGCCAATATTGAGATGGCGGAGCGTGATATGCAGCTCGCGGCAATCTGCCTGAACCATCAGGCGGGGCTTGCCACAGATCACGCAGAAGTGTTTGCACACACGGGCGTGGTGTTAGTTAATCCATGGGATACGGCGGAAACACCACGATGGCGGGAAGAAGCGGCAGAGTATTATGTGATGAGCAGGAAGAATTAAGCCAGCGGCTGGGCTGTTGTTAAACCGTGGGTTGCCACCCACTCCGGTCTTAAAGGTGGCTTATCGCCACCCCCCTTAAGAATCCCGGGCTCTATTGCGCGCTCCGCGCTGGCTATGTTTCAGCTGCCGCAGCGCGATAAGTGATCGCCGAAATTGAGAAACCGAAACTTTCACCTGTCTGAATAAAAGGGATCATTAAGGCTCCCCTTAATCAAACCAGTTTTTGCTGTACCGCCACCGCTTTCAGCATCTCAACCGGTAACGGCAGATAGGCCCGAATTCGTAATCCCCCGCGGTCACTTTTCCCGATATCCAGCGTGCCTGAGTGGGCATCAATAATGCGCTGAACAATCGCCAGCCCGAGTCCGGTTCCGCTGGTAGTTCGCGCACTTTCGCCACGCACAAATGGCTGAAACAGATGCTTAAGCTGGTCAGGCTCAATGCCCGGGCCGTCGTCTTCAACCTGGAACCAGGCCCGCTGCAATTCGCGACCACTACTGACTTTAATCCAGCCGTCGCCATAACGGGCGGCATTCACCACCATATTCACCACGGCACGTTTGATAGACAGCGGATGTGCATTGACCAGCAATTCGCCGTCCGCCAGACCAGAGTCGATCTCACGTTCATAACCGCTTTCCGTCGCAATCACTTCGCCCAGAATACCGTTAAGATCGGTGATCTCGGTCGGCATCTCCTGTCCGGTGCGCAGATAATCGATGAACTGCTCAATAATCGCGTTGCACTCTTCGATATCTTTATTGATCGACTCGGCGAGATAACTGTCATCGTCACTCATCATTTCGGTCGCCAGACGAATGCGCGTCAGCGGCGTACGCAGATCATGGCTGACGCCCGCCATCAGAAGGGTACGGTCATCGGCCAGCAGTTTGACACCGGCAGCCATCTGATTAAACGCCCGCGTCACAGAACGCACTTCAGACGCACCGTATTCACGCAGCGGCGGCGGAATAATACCTTTCCCTACCTGCAACGCCGCATGCTCCAGCTCAACCAGGGGGCGGTTCTGTATACGGATAAACAGCCACGCGCCACCAATCGCCAGCAACATAATCGCCAACGTATAGCGGAACAGCGGAGAGAAATCGCCCTGATGGATTTCAGTAAGGGGAACCCGCACCCAGATGTCAGGCGACAACCAGGTTTTCAGCCACACCACCGGGGTATTTTTATTGACCTCGACGCGCACGTCAGTAGGACCACCGAGTTGCTGCGCCATCTGCTGACTGAGGAATTCGTAATGCTGCGCCCAGCGCAGGCCACTCTCCTCGGCCGCAGAGTTGGTATAAAGAGAAATGCCCAGTTCGCGGTAGATTTCGCGACGAAATGCCGGTGGAACCGCCAGCAACGTCCCATCTTCCAACTGCAGCCGGTCAGTCATCAGCATACGGACTTCGTATGCCAATACCTTATTGAACTGCTGCAGGCTGGGCAGAATGGCGAAGTTCAGCACCACCAGATAGGTCGTCACCAGGCTGACGAACAGCAAGGTGACGATTAATAACAGTGTTCGGGCAAACGAGCTACGCGGTGAAAAGCGTATTCGCTTCATGCCTTACTGCCGTCCGGTACAAATACGTAGCCCAGACCCCAGACAGTCTGAATGTAACGCGGATGCGCCGGATCTTCTTCTACCATACGACGCAGACGGGAAATCTGCACATCGATAGAGCGTTCCATCGCACTGTATTCACGGCCACGCGCCAGATTCATCAGCTTGTCACGGGACAGTGGCTCACGCGGATGGCTTACCAGCGCTTTCAGCACGGCAAACTCACCACTGGTCAGTGGCATAGGCTCATCTTCACGGAACATTTCGCGGGTGCCGAGGTTTAGTTTGAACTTACCAAATGAGATAACCGCCTCTTCCTGAGAAGGTGCGCCTGGCAGTTCATTGGCCTGACGCCGCAGGACTGCGCGGATACGCGCCAGCAGTTCACGCGGGTTAAATGGCTTAGGAATGTAGTCGTCGGCACCAATTTCCAGCCCCACGATACGGTCAACTTCTTCCCCTTTCGCCGTCACCATGATGATCGGCATCGGGTTGCTCTGACTGCGCAGACGACGGCAGATAGATAAGCCATCTTCGCCAGGCAACATCAGATCCAGAACCATCAGGTGGAATGACTCACGGGTCAGCAAACGGTCCATTTGTTCAGCATTGGCAACGCTACGCACCTGGAAGCCCTGTTCAGTCAGATAACGCTCCAAAAGTGCACGCAGGCGCATATCGTCATCGACCACCAGAATCTTGTGATTTTCTTGCATTTAAATCTCCCAAAGGCGTGAATGCCTCAAGCTTGTATTGTTAGAAAAGTCAGCCAAAACAGACAGCGTTTAATGGTATATATTCTAGTCGAAATTGTAACAATGATTATGGATTTCCTAATTTATCAACAATATCAGAGGAGTCTTCTGCAAGCGAAGGTTGGTTTGTTACAGGGTGTCCCGCTCTGCAAACCTGCTCATCCGTTTTTCTGGTCATTATCTGAGCATTTCTGCCGAAAGTATCAGGAAAATGATCATCTCAATGTGCCCGTGGGGATAAAAGTTTGGTGATTTTACTTATTCGTTTGATTAATAATAAAGTGATAAGGATAATATTTTATTTGAGAAATAGATCATTTACCCACCAACTGATCATTTTAATGAATTAACCAAACCATAAAGATCATAGACAGTGATATTTCAGATTAAAAACTCATTATCATTTAATTAGACAGGATGCCACCGACTATTCAATGTATAGAACACTTGATAGAATTCGGCGTCTGAAGGTGATGAATTCACTTTATTTAATCCGATAAAGTCATCTTTAGATTAACCACTAATTTTTATTTCTGAATGGACGCAAAAAATGAAAACCAAGTTCAAGCTCTTAGCGGGTGGGATATTTTTGGCTATGGCTGCAAATAGCTATGCGATCGATGGCGCTATTAATTTTACGGGTGCGATTGTTGAAGAGGCCTGTGAAATCAATGGGGGTGAAGAGCTCAATATACCTTTAGGGACTTATTCAGCAGCTCAATTCCAGGAAATTGGTGATCTCTCTCCGAAGATCCCTTTTACCCTGCCACTTGATAACTGTCCTGTCGTTACTGAAAGTAATCCTACTCCTCACTTCCGGATATGGCTGGAGTCAGATACCGTTGCTGATACCACTGATTTGATTGCACTTGGCAATGATTACGGTGATGAAATGGCGGATGGTGTCGGCATCAGAATCGAAGATGCAGAAACCAACGAGATAATGAAAATCAACGGATTACCTGACATCATCTATCCAATCCCCGGAAAGGTTATGAATGTCAACCTTCTCGCATACTATGAGTCGTTTAAATTGCCTGGCGATATCACTGCCGGTGCAGCAGACGCGCGCGTGAAAGTCACTCTCGATTACAGATAAGTACTTTGAGCCTTGCCCTGTAAAAATTAATTCTACAGGGCATCTCTTATACGTTTATTCAATTACCGCATGAATATATTGCTACTGTAAGGATTCATATTCGAATGGGTAAGTCAAAAATATTAACATTACTTTTCATTATAACTTCAGTAGTTACATCACAAATAACCTATGCCGGCGGAATTATTGTCGGACGGACACGCGTTATTTATGATGCAGATAAAAGGGAAGCTACCCTTTCCGTTAAAAATAATGCCGATAACAATCCTTTCCTCATACAATCGTGGGTTGATGCGGGGGGAGAAAAAACACGCGGTCCTTTTATTATCACCCCGCCACTATTTCGACTGAATGCTCAACAGGAAAGTAACCTGCGCATTTCCTATAACGGCAGCGTCCTCCCGACAGACAGAGAGTCCGTTTTCTATATCAATGTTAAAGCGATACCTTCAACGCCAAAAAATACAAAAAACGAACTTAAACTGGTGGTCAATACGCGGATAAAGCTCTTTTACCGGCCAACAAAACTGCCCGGAAAATCGTTTGAAGCACCGAAGGCGCTCACTTTCTCCAGAAATAACGGGCATCTCGTTATCAAGAATCAGAGCCCTTATCACGTTGTTTTCAGTTCACTCAGCATTGGCTCAACTTTTTTAAAAGAGGTGGCCATGATTGCGCCATTGAGCGAGCTGGATGTCATTCTTCCCGCGAAAATCTCAGGCAACAGTGTGAAATGGGAAGCGATAAATGACTATGGCGGCACGACAGAACGATATGAGCAACCTCTGTAACCGGACCAATAAAGCCACGCCATAACTCACAGCAATCGCCTAATTACGGCAACTCAGAAGCACGAGAAAACTATGCTCACGGATGAAAAATTTTTACAGAAGAGCTTGTCTGGAGACATTAAAAAGACCTCCGCGCCGCTCGTGCTAAAACTGGGTGGCCTGCTGACCAGTACGGCTTTGGGATTACTCGCCGCTCACCCGGCCCGTTCAGAAAATGTCTATTTCGATCCTCAGTTCATCGAGCGTCAAGCCGGTGATGTTGGGGATGTCGACCTCTCGTTGTTCCAGAGTAATGACCAGGCACAGTTACCAGGTAACTACGACACTGCATTGTATGTGAATAAAAAATTAAAAATACGTCATTCAATCAGCTACTTGTCCAAACCAGACGGCACGCTTGAGCCACAGATCACGCCTGATATATTGCGGTTACTGGGCGTCAATGTTGATGCGTTTCCGGCGTTAAAAAATCATCAGCCGGACGCACCTTTGGGTTCGCTTGCACAATATATCCCTGCTGCAGACGTCAAATTTGATTTCTACCTCATGCAGCTTAATTTCAGCATTCCGCAGGCAGCGATCCTTCAAAAAGCTGAAGACTATATTGATCCGGAAAAATGGGATGACGGCGCACCTGTACTTTTCTCAAATTACTCCTATTCAGGCGGCCAGAGGAGTTACCGAAATGGCAGTGATGATTCCAGCCAATACCTGAATCTGCAAAATGGCTTCAACGTAGGCCCGTGGCGCTTACGTAATTATACGACTTACAGCAACAGCGGAGGTGAGAAGCGTTGGGATACGATCTCAACCTACGCCGAACGGGATATCAAAACCTTAAAATCAAAATTCCAAATCGGTGAAAATTCGACCTCCGGAGAAATCCTCAGCAGTGTCCCGTTCTCCGGGGTTCAGCTTTTTTCTGACGATAATATGCTGCCAAACAGCCAGCGCGGTTTCGCACCCACCATACGGGGTATTGCAAACTCAAATGCAGAAGTCACTATCCGGCAAAATGATCACATTATTTATCAGTCTTTTGTCCCTCCGGGTGCCTTTGAGATTAACGATCTTTATCCCTCATCCTACAGCGGAAATCTTGAGATAACGGTGAAAGAAGCTGACGGGACTGAACGCCGGTTTAATCAGCCTTTTTCAGCGATTCCCATCATGCAACGCCCTGGTCGTTTGAAATACAGCGCAACAGCGGGGACTTATCGCGCGACAGATAACAATGAGAAAGAGCCAACCTTTGCTCAAGGTACGGCTATCTATGGTATTTCAAACACCATTACGTCCTACGGTGGCTCTGTGGTATCTGAAGATTACCTCTCAGGACTCATCGGCATGGGTTATAACCTCCGGTGGCTGGGCGGCATTTCGGCTGATGTTACCCATGCCCGTTCTACACTGGACAATAATCAAACCACCTCAGGTCAGTCATATCGCGTCCAGTATTCGAAAAATATTGAAATGACCGACACAGATTTCAGTCTGGCAAGCTATCGGTACTCAAGTGCGGGATATTACGACTTCGATGAGTCCACACAATATCTTGATGGCGACAATGTTCCGGAACTTGATTATCACAAACGCAGTAAAATCCAGTTCAATATCAATCAGACATTGTGGCAAGGCGCGAGCCTGTATCTGTCAGGATACAAACAGGACTACTGGAATAACAGCGGCAAGGAGAAGAATCTCTCACTGGGCTTAAACAACAGTCTGTTTGGTATCAGCTATAACCTGAGCTATTCCTACAGCCAGTTACAGGATCAGGATAACGATCAACAGATATCCCTGAACGTCCGTATTCCGCTCAGCCGTTGGTTGCCACAAAGCTGGGGGACATACAATGTCTCTCACCAGAAAGGCGAAGGGACACGGCATCAGGTTGGATTAAGCGGAACCGCGCTTGACGATCGTCGCCTGAGCTATTCAGTTCAGCAAAGTTATACCGCTCATAACAGTGAAAGCGGCAGCAACCTTTACTCTTCTTACCGCTCCTCCTTTGGCAATCTCAATGCAGGTTACAATTACAGCAGGGATTCTCAGCAACTCAGCTACGGCATTGCCGGCGGGATCGTGGCGCATTCCCGGGGTGCCACTTTGTCTCAACCTCTCGGTGATTCCTTTGCATTGATTGATACCAATGGAGCCAGTGGGGCACGTCTGCAAAATCTTCCTGGCGTCAGAACAGACTGGCGTGGTTTTGCTGTCGTCCCGTATCTGACTGCGTATAACGAAAACCGTATCGCCATGGACACCACCACCCTGCCTGACGACGTAGATATCGAAAATACCTCAGCCATTGTGATCCCGAATTCCGGCGCCATGGTGACGGCACATTTTGATGCCCGAGTGGGGGCCAGAGTTTTGGTGACACTTGTCAGACCAAACGGGGCCACAGTCCCGTTTGGTGCCGTGGCGGCCACTGATAAACAAAGCAATATCGTGGATGAGGGCGGCGTCGTTTATCTGTCAGGTATCCCGTTAGAAAAACCCGTTTTACTTCATGTCAAATGGGGGAATAACGCATCTCAGCAATGTCAGGCTCAACTCAACATTTCTGCCTCAACCTCTCAGGTGAATTCGCTGACGGCTCAGTGTATTTAAGGATAATTCATGCACACTAAAAAACAGGTTTTGCACAACCTGACATCACTCATAAAGCTCGCACTGTTGGGGATCGCCATAAATAGTTTTTCATCCCTCGCACAAGCGGGATCGGCAATGTGCTCGCCAGAAAATGGTGCCGCCGTGAGTTATGAAAACTTTCTTCATGAAGACATCCCCGCGTCGGACAACGAGAGAGGGAAAAAGTATGAAAAAAGCATGAATGGTGGAATGCAAAATTACACCATTGCCTGCAATTGTACCGACAACGATGCCAGCAGCCGCAGTGGAGTACTGCTGATGTACACCGTAAAAACCGCCTTACCTAAGGGAACTGAGCCGGGATATTACAAAATTAATGACCACATTGATGTCAAAGCAAGCCTTGATCTGCCTCCGGCAACTGATGTTCCGGTGCCGACGACCAAAACACTTGGCGATGCCACGCATCACACAGATGCAAATAATAACGGCGTTTGCGTGCAGCAAAATACCCGTGCCAGCCTCGACATTGGTTCTCAAGGTTCATTAACTTTTTATATCACCACCCCTTTTATCGGAGAACTGGATATACCAAGAACAGAGATCGCTGAGATTTATTTGTCATCAGGTACGGCCATAGTGACCGCCCCTCCGCTTGGCTCCCCTGTTGCCCGCGTCTACGTCAGCGGAAAACTGACCGTACCCCAAAGCTGCGAAATCAATAAAGGTGAAACGATCACGGTCAATTTCGGTGCCATCGCCACCAATAAATTCACCACGCTCAATCAGCCTCCCAGAGGGTTTATTCCTGTAACGTTCAACATTACGTATGACTGCACAGCCAATGGATTGCCGAAGATCCCGGCAGGTACACAGCTTGCCATGCTGTTGAAGGGGGACGACCTGACAGATCAGTACACGCTGGTCGCCAGACGCCGGCCTTCTGACAATAAAGCCGATATTGGCATTCGCGTTGAGAATGCCAGCGGTACAGCGATCCCTTTTGAATCTGGAAACTTACCCATGAATCAAAACGGTATGGGAAACATCTCTATGACGGCTTACCCAATTAACCTCATTGGTGGCGGGCTGGATACCGGCGAATTCAGTGGGATGGCGACCTTGAAAATAGATATCCGATAAGCCTGCCACGCTGTTCAGTTCACAATCTCAATACTCACCAACCGGCTGTCCGCGCGCCCGTGGTCGTCCACCGCGCGAATGCGATACTGGCCGTTATTGATAGGCCGCCAGTCGATAGCGGATTTGCTGGCGGAGCTGCCGAGGTAGATGTCATCGACAAACCAGTACACCGTTTTACTGTCCGCATCCGTGACCGCATTAAAGGAAATCCGGTCACGGCCTTGCTGTGACTGCCGCAGCGTGTAGGTGGTATTTTTCAGCGGTGACGTGATGCGTGGCGGATTGCCACTCACGTCAACGCCCTCATCCTTGCAGTGATTCGCCGGGGGCTTACGTTTTGGCAACCCTGCCTGTGCAAAAACATTCGCCAGATCCGATGGCCAGAACTCAAACACTTCCGTACGGGTTTCGTCCTCCTCATAAGGCGGGCATGCCACTTCACCGGTCAGTTTATCGAGGCGCACCGGGCGGTAAACCGTATCGACTTTGATCGGCGACTTGCCCGGAATAAACCAGGTTTTGCCTTTTTGCTGGCACCATGGCGTCGGCAAATCACCGCTGGCCAGGCAGATATCCACCCTTTTCAACCCTTTGGGAAACGGGCGTTTGGGTTCCTGCAAATCAGGATAACTGGCGGTAATGCTGTCGATAATATTGAAGAACAGCGGCGCGGCCGCATCGGCACCGACAAACACGTTGTTGCCTTTGCTGTCGAAATTCCCTTCCCACACCACCAGCACGTAAGGCCCGAAAACCCCCACGCTCCAGGCATCACGAAAGCCCCAGGACGTGCCGGTTTTCCAGTAAACTGGCAGTGAAGACGGTGCCTGTGCCAGCGTATCACCCGGACGGCGGTGCTGGCGCAGCATATCGAGGGTGATGAAACTGGCCTCTTCACTCAGTAACCTGACCGGCGTTGTCTGCCGCGGATCGGATTTCTGCATCCGTAACGGCTGTAAGACGCCACGGTTCGCCAGCAATGCGTACAGTTTTGCCAGTTCCTGCATCGTCACTTCGCCACCGCCCAGCACCAGCGATAAACCATAATGGTTCTCGCTGGACATATCCGCCACGCCGGAAAGACGCAGAAACTGATAGAACGTCGGCTGGCGAAGCTGTGAAGCCACATACACGGCCGGAATGTTGCGGCTGAAGTTCAGCGCATCGGTGGCAGTCACTGGTCCGAGAAATCGCCGGTCGAAATTCTCCGGCGCATATGCCCCAAATGCTGAAGGTACATCTTTGAGAATAGTCATCGGATGCAGCACGCCCTGCTCCATGCCCAGCGCGTAAATAAACGGTTTGAGCGCCGAACCGGGCGAGCGTTTCGCGTTGGTGCCGTTCACCTGCCCCTGAATCGTACGGTTGTAGTAATCGGCGGAACCGACCAGCGCACGCACACCCATATCACGGGTATCGGCCAGCACAACAGCAGCATTGTGAATCCCACGGCTTTCGTTGCGGGTGATAAACGCATTCACCTGCCGCTCGATCAGCCGCTGCAAACCGGCATCCAGCGTGGTGTCGATACGGGTATCCGTGCGGATAATTTGCGGGTTCTGCTGGCGTAACTGCTCGATGAAATGCGGCGCAATATAAGGCATCTGTTCGGGCTGGCGCAGTGCCAGCGGCAATCTGAACAATGAAGTCTGGCTGCTGTCGGTTGCATAATGGGCCTGCCAGCGCTGGAAAAGCAGGTTACGAGCCTGCGTCAGCGCCGCACCGACAACACCCGTTTTAGAGTCGATACGGTAGCTCGGCGATTGTGGCAGAACCGCCAGCGTCAGTGCTTCCGGTAACGTCAGATCCTTCGGGGCTTTGTTGAAATAAATCAGGCTGGCCGCGCCAATGCTTTCAATATTTCGCCCGTACGGCGCGGTATTCAGATAGGCTTCGAGAATGTCATGTTTGGAATAACTCAGTTCCAGTTGCACCGCGCGCAGAACCTGCATGATTTTACCCGATGGCGTGCGGGTGTTCAGATGCCAGTGCATCCGCGCCAGTTGCATCGTGATAGTGGAGCCGCCCTGCATCTTTCCACCCGTCACATAGCTGCGCCAGAACCCCCGCATCAGGCTGAACGGGTTAAAACCGGGGTTGATATAAAACCAGCGATCTTCATGCAGCAACAAGCTTTTCACCGCCAGCGGAGAAACCTGTTCAAGTGGCGTCCAGAGGCGATAACGGTCGTCGTTCGCCAGCGTGATACGCATCAGCGTACCCTGACGGTCATAATAGACGGTGGAAAAAGGCTGGCCCTGAGAAAGGAGCGGATGTGGCCAGAGGCGGCATGCCACAATAATCATCGCCAGTAAAAAAACCGCCATCGCGATGTTTTGCAGCAGACGTTTGGCTGTTTTAGAAAATGCGCGAAAGGTGATCATCTTGCTACTCAGAACAGGTTAAGCCCCGCCATCAGCAGCGGGGCTTCTGCATTGTGTTATTTTTTAGCAACAGCCGCTTCATCAGCCGGCACGACCACCAGTTTTTTATCACTGACCGACAACGCCTGAACTTCACGGTTATACATCGCTTCCCCGTAAGCCGGAGGGATCACGAAACTGCCGGTGTTGGTGGCTTTAATCTGATACACAAACTCCTGCACATCGGTGCTGGCGCTGCCGTAAATCACCACGCGATCTTCACGAATATCGCTGTAATCCGGTGCCCACGTAGAACCCGATGCCGCCAGCGGTGACTGCCAGGACGCTGAAGCTTCTGCTTCACTGTTTTCATCACTGCTGTCAGATTCCGGTTCCGGTGGCGTTTGCTGGACCACTTCGAATCCGCCCGGCAACAAATCCACAATCGCCAGATTGTCCTGCCCTTCCTGCGAGTTGGCGCGGACTTTCAGATGCACATCGATCTTCTGCCCCAGCGTCACCTGCGTGACTGCGTTGCCTTTTTCATCGGTGTAATCGCGGGTGATTTCCAGACCGCGGGAAATGGCTTTCTTCGGCGCTGCCAGATCGTAACCCGCCTGCGTCACCACGTACCAGGCGGGCGCGTTATTGCCGTTTTCAATGCGAAGTGCCTGTGCGTCAGCGGTGAAATTCGCTTTAGCAAACAGCCCCTGAACCTGTGAAATCAGCTGCGGTTCCACATTTTTGGTTTTGCTTAGTTGCGTAATTTTCAGCGCATCCGGTGCCGTGGCCTGCGCCGCCACCTGTGCGGAATAACTCTCCAGCGCCAGAATGCTCATTGCCGAGGAATACGTGGTGTAGCGTTCCTCTTTCAGTGCCTTGACCATATTTTCCAGCACCTGTGGCGGAATCGCGGAGACTTTTTCCGGGAAGTGACGGGTGATCAGATACAGCCGCGTCGCGTCCTGCACCAGCGGATCAAAGTAACTTTGCGTCCACCAGGCTTTGTCATACGCCTTGCTCAGTTGCGCCCACGTTGGTTGCAACAGCGTATTCGCCTCATCATCCATTTTCAGCAGACGGTAAGAAGACGCCAGATACATCGCGCTGAGATCGGTTTTCCAGGTGTCCGGATAGCGCTGCTGCAAGGTATCCTGCACCGAGGCCAGCGAACTGGTGGTGATTTCACCCTGACGCGTCAGCAAATAAACCGCCCATGCGCGCAGACGCAGGGTATACAAATCATCATTCTGATTCGCTGCCAGTTCGCGCAGTGCCGAATTGGCTTCTTCCAGCATACCGGCTGGCAACGCAACGCCCGCCGCTTTGGCTTCCAGCAGATATTGCACTACATACGGCGTGACGAACGGATCGGTTTGCGGCGATGAACGCCACAGGCCAATCGCGCCGCTGTCGTTCTGTCGTGAACGCAGCACCCCCAGCATATCTTTCAGTTGCTTGCTGCTGTCCGCCGGGCTGAGATTGCCACGCATTTCCGGATGCACGGTTTCGAGGATCAGCGGCACCGAGCGGCTGACAATCTGCTCAGAACAGTAATACGGATAATCCGCCAGATACTGGGATAACCCGCTGGTCAGTACCAGCGGCGAGTTGGACACCGCCGCGTTACGCACCGCGTAAGCATCAAACATCTGACGCAGATTATCGACGTTCTGGCTGCTGCCGTTCATGCGTCCCATCACCGACTGCGTGCGGAACGGCATTGCCGGGCGCACCGACGTACTGATCGTGCGGCGGCTGGTTTTATCGCCATACGTCGCCTCAAACACCAGCGGCGCATCACCCGGCAAGGCTTTGGCGCGTAAGCGGAAATTAATCACGCCCTCGCGTTTTTCAGCCAGCGACAGGTTCTGATCGGCCTGGCCCACCACTTCAAGCTGCGGCGGTACAGTCAGGTGGATAGCAACAGGAATGCTTTTGCCGTTCAGCCCTTCGAGGTTGTTACTGACACCTACGCTGACATCAAACTCATCACCCGGTGCCACCATCGACGGCACGTTTGGCGTCATGATGAAGTTGTCGCGCACGGTTGCCGAGGTCTGCGCTTTACCGATTTTGTCCGGCGTCACGGAAATCGCCATCACGCGGATTTTACCGTTGAAATAATCCGGCACCGGATAATCAAACTGCTTCTCGCCGTTCACTTCGGTAATGCCCGACCAGTACGCCACCGGCTTGTCGCGCTTACGTTTAAACGGATTGACGTTCAGATCCAGCCCTTCACCGGCGTCACCGCCCGGCGCGGCGGCGAGCTGCATCAGCTTGCTGAATTCCGGCAGGATAAGATCCAGAATCTGCGAGCTTTCCACGCCCAGTTCACGTTTACGGAAGAAGTACTCCAGCGGATCTTTCAGGCGATAACGCGCCACCTGCAAAATTCCCTCATCGACGGCAAACAGCGCCACCTGTTGCGGGCCGTCGGTCTTCACCGTCATGACCAGGTTTTCCCCCGGTTTAATCACCTCAGGCGCGTTGACGTCGAGAGTGTTCTGGCGGGCTTTAGTGCTGATTTTGAACGGCATCACGCCGTAGCTCAGCGGGCTCATAAAGATTTCATTGGAATTCACATCACGCACGAACTGCACGTTGATGTAGCCGTTGCCTTCCATGCCTGCAGGAACACGGATTTTCTGCACCGAACTGGTGGTGTCGGTATGGAACCACTGCCAGCTGTAGACTTTATCTTTCTCGATGGTAATCAGCCCGCTGCCGGTGTACGGCGCGTTAACGGATACCTCGATTTCCTCACCCGGCTGGTACTCCGCCTGATTGAGTTTCAGCTTCAGTTCGGCATTCCTGTCCAGCGAACGGCTGAGGTTGGCGTTACCGGCCACGGTATAGCCAATGCGGTTCAGCACATTGCCTTTCGCATCTTCAATAACCAGCACGAAATCACCCGGTTTATCCGTCGCCAGCGTCAGGTCGTTGCCCTGCGCCGTCAGCGACAGCGGCTGTTCCGACAACTGCACTTCCTTCATTTTCGACTGATATTTGTAAACGCCGGAATCCTGTTTGGTGAGCACTGAAATGTATTTCTGTTCAATCAGCGCGACTTTCAGATCCGGCAACGCAATCTGCTTCAGCGACGGGTCGACCGCAATAATGTTCAGATGGCGCGCTGCATCGCGGTTGATATAGCCTAAATCGCCGTCGGCTTTTACGCCGACCAGAGAGTCATACGGCGATACCAGCACCCGAGCCGTTGCGGCCACGGAACGTCCGCCACCGGCCACGAACGCCTCGGACAGCAGTTGCAACTGATAGGTCGCGTCAGCGTAAGATTTCAGATCCAGCGGGATATTCGCCGCGCCTTTTTCATCCGTCGTGCGCTCTTCCAGTTCCGTTTCGAAACCGTCGCTGTTCTGGCGGTTCTCATAGAAAGCGTAATCCGGGAACTGATCGAAGCTCGGATACATCGGGCGCAGCGTCAGTTTCGAGGTCACGCGCCGGTCCTGCGCAGGCGTACCGAACAGGTTCTGTACGTCAATATTGGCCTGCAATTCTGAGGGTTTCACCCAGCCTTGTTTACGCTCCGGCGTCAGTTGTAATTTCACCTTCAGCTGATCCGGCTCGAACTCTTTGACGTTAACCGAGGTATGTCCCAGCAAAGTGGAAGACTCATTGTCTTTGCCGATCAGATACAGATAGACATTCCATTCACCGGTAGGTGAATTATCGTCAGTGGTATAACTCAGCTCATTGAAACCGCTGGCACCGAGCGTCAGCGGGATAGTGCTCATCAGCTTGTCGCGCGGGTCGTGAATTTCCGCACGCACCGGCACACCCGCCAGCCCGTTGCTCCAGTCGGCAGCGCGGGTGATCCACCCGATATTGAAGGTATCCCCCGGACGATAAACGCCGCGATCGGAGAACAGATAACTGCTCAGCGTACGCGGGTCATTGGGGGTGATTTCGCCATCGACATCAAAACGGGAGAAGTCGAGGCCGCGATCGTTATTCCGGTCCGCTGGCAGGAAGGAGACATCGCCCTCTTTTTCCACCAGGAACATCACCGGCTGACGCTCGCTGGTATAAACGTCCAGCGCCGGGAAACGTACATGCCCGTCAGCACCGGTGGTTTGAGTCAGCAGCGTGACGCCGTTTTTAGCAATAACCGAGACTTTCGCATTTGCCACCGGTGTGCCGCTGTGAATTGACTGCACAAATACGTCGCGTGTTTTATCCTGCGAACGCTTGGCAATAATCCCCAAATCGGTGACAACAACGAATCGCGAATCGCCAACCGGCGCTTCATCTCCGCTCTGGTCTTCATCCTGATACACATTGCCGTCGTCATCCGCTTCCGGTTTCACTTCTTTCTTTTTCGGATCCCATTCCGACAGCGTCAGCAGGAATACGCCGCGATGCGAGGTCGGATCGGTGGAGAGATAACGCGAAAGATCGACGCCCTGATAATTCACTTCACCCGGCTTGTCGTTATTCACCGCCGTCTGATATTTGAAGTGCTCGGTGAAATACTCGTCATTCAGGCGGTTAAATTCCGCCGATGAATATTCACGACTTTTGAACGACACGATGTGTTGCAGCTGGCCCGGGATCACCCGTTTGATGTCCAGGCGCAGCCCCGGTACGTTACCCGCCGCGACGCTGATTTGCTTGTCACCGTTGACCGACAGCAACGAGCCTTGCGACATAAATTGCAGGGATTTCGGATAATCCGGAACCTGAACGATGCGGTAGACTTTTTCCGGCATTTTATAGCCGCCGGAAGATGTCAGAATATTGTCAATCTCCACCAGCATGGCACGGTGGGCTGGCGCATCGAAACGGAAGCTGAACTGCGGCTGATAATCACTTTCCGCGTCATTAAGCTGGATATTCAGCGGGGTGGCCTGCGCGAGCACATTATTCTCGACGCTGTCGACTGCCCAGCTTGCGTAATCATCCGGGCCTTTGGCTTCGTCCTGATCGTTTGGATTATGCTGTGGCAGTAACCAGACTTTGACCGCCTGGCGGATATCTTTGTCTTTGACCGCGTCGCTGAACCCGACGATCAGCGCACGCTGGCCTTTCGCGCCATCGGCATCCACTACCTGCGCGCTGGCTTCGTTCACCGTCAGGCTATAGAGCGTCGGCACGGACACCACGCCATTCTTCGCCTGCGCGGTGGCATTTGAGGGTACAGAGGCTTTCACGCCTTCGCCAATGATGACACGCACGGAACCACCGTGATCCAGCGATTTCAGCGGTTCGGAATGTACCCAGGCATTGAGTTTCTTCTGGTCATAGACCACAGAATAATTGAGTTTCGTCCCGGTTTTGGCTTTCCCTTCGGTCAGGCCAAGCGAAATCTGTTTTTCGAAACTGGCGACATCCACCGGTGCGTTGAATTTAACGTTAAAAATCGCGCTGCGTTTTTGGGGATCCTGCGGGTCCTGATAATACTCGGCCTGACCCAACTGATAACTGAAAGCCGGGGCAGAAAATTCATAGCGAGTTTTCGCCAGTTTAATTTGTGGCGCAAGCAGCACATCAGGGGTGAAGTTCACATCATATTTGTTGCCCATCGGCAGCGGATTTTTAGGCGTGAACACTAAGGTGTAACCACTTACCCATTTCCATTCACCTTCCGTGGCAGGTTTCAGGGAAATCCCTTTTTCGACCACTTTGCCCACTTCCGTCACGGGCGCGGCAGAATGACGGAAACTGAAAATGACTTGCTGCGGTGCAGGCTTTTGCGCGGCGTAATTGACGGACTCGGGGCCGCTGACGCTCACGCTGGTGTTCTGATAAACCATTGGTGCAGGTTCTATCGGCTGCGGGCGATTGAGCCACCAGTGCCAGCCGTAAACGCCAGCACCTGCGGCGCACAGCAAAACCAGAATCGCCAGACTGATGGCTTTCGGGTATTTATCTACGCCATTTTCCATCCGTGTAAAGCTGCGCTTCAGCCAGCCGGAAGTGGCCGTCCACCAGGCAGGCGCCCGCCAGTCAATATTCCCGACCAGCGGTTTGAAGACACGCCCCAGCAGGCCCAGAACAAAAGCCAGCACGCGGAAAACACCTTTTATCAATGTAAAAGGCAGACGAAGTAAGAATTTTAATAAATCCATTTGTTGCTGTACCCCTAATCCCTGTGAACCATCGCCAGAAGTGATATTTTTATGCGAATCAGGACTTTTATTAAATTCAACGCATTGCGCCGCAGGATAATGATTATTCGCCTAAAAAGCCATCAGATAAAGCGTAGCAGCAACCGGGGATTTCCGGCTGATTTCTGCGCTGCCAGCGACACGATTGTGTGAAACAATAGCGCGAGGATTTTGCGCAAAGCGACAGGTGACATGAAGACGAAACTGATTACCCGTGAAGGCTACGACAAGCTCAAAACTGAACTGGATTTCCTGTGGCGCGATGAACGCCCCGAAGTGACCAAAAAGGTCACCTGGGCTGCAAGCCTGGGCGACCGCAGTGAAAATGCCGATTACCAGTACAATAAGAAACGGCTGCGTGAAATCGACCGCCGCATCCGCTATCTGACCAAATGCATGGAACAGCTGCGCATCGTCGATTATTCACCGCAACAGGACGGCAAAGTGTTCTTTGGTGCCTGGGTGGAAGTCGAAAATGACGACGGCGACATCAAGCGTTTCCGCATTGTCGGATATGACGAAATTTTTGGCCGCAAAGACTACATTTCTATCGACTCGCCGATGGCGCGCGCGCTGTTGAAAAAAGAAGTCGGCGACAGTCTGGTGGTCACCACACCGGTTGGCGACGCGACCTGGTACGTCAATGAGATTGACTACGGGAAATGATCAGCTAACTCTCAAAACACGCAGGCGGACAGCCTGATGACTGGCATTTTATGTCTTCAAACCGTATAACTGTGCCCTGCTTTTTAAACGAAAAAAACTGATATCAGACCTATGAATGATCAACTGAGCCGCATTATCGCAAGTGAATTGCAGGTTCGCCCGGAGCAGGTTGCTTCCGTGGTGCGTCTGCTGGATGAAGGTAATACCGTGCCGTTTATTGCGCGGTATCGTAAGGAAGTCACCGGTGGGTTGGACGATACCCAACTGCGTCAGTTGGACACCCGTCTGGGTTATCTGCGGGAGCTGGAAGACCGTCGCCAGACCATCCTCAAATCTATCGAAGAACAGGGCAAACTCAGCGACGACCTGGCAAATGCCATTAATACCACGCTGAGCAAAACCGAGCTGGAAGACCTTTACCTGCCGTTCAAACCCAAGCGCCGCACGCGCGGACAAATCGCTATCGAAGCCGGTCTGGAGCCGCTGGCCGAATTGCTGTGGAACGATCCGCAAAACGAGCCGGACGCTGCTGCCGCAAAATTCATTGATGCCGATAAAGGCGTGGCCGACACCAAAGCTGCCCTTGATGGCGCACGTTACATTCTGATGGAACGCTTTGCAGAAGATGCCGCGCTGCTGGCGAAAGTCCGCGATTACCTGTGGAAAAACGCCCATCTGACGTCCCGGATGGTGGAAGGTAAAGAGCAGGAAGGCGCGAAATTCCGCGACTATTTCGACCATCACGAACCGATTTCTCAGGTGCCTTCGCACCGCGCGCTGGCGATGTTCCGCGGCCGCAACGAAGGTATCTTACAACTGGCGCTGAATGCCGATCCGCAGCATGACGAGCCGCCAAAAGAAAGCTATGCCGAACAACTGATCGTCGACCATCTGGGCCTGCGCCTGAACAACGCGCCTGCTGACGTCTGGCGTCGTGCCGTGGTCAACTGGACATGGCGTATCAAAGTGCTGCTGCACCTCGAAACCGAGCTGATGGGCACCGTGCGCGAACGCGCCGAAGATGAAGCGATCAACGTTTTTGCCCGCAACATGCACGATTTGCTGATGGCCGCCCCCGCCGGTATGCGCGCCACTATGGGTCTCGATCCGGGTTTACGTACCGGTGTAAAAGTCGCCGTTGTGGATAACACCGGCAAACTGGTGGATATCGATACGGTTTATCCCCACACCGGTCAGGCTGCAAAAGCCGCACAACAGGTTGCCGCGCTGTGCATCAAACATAATGTCGAACTGGTGGCGATCGGTAATGGCACCGCATCCCGCGAGACCGAGCGTTTCTTCCTTGAGCTGCAAAAACAGTTCCCGGCGGTAAAAGCGCAGAAAGTGATTGTCAGTGAAGCTGGTGCATCGGTGTATTCCGCCTCCGAACTGGCGGCGCTGGAATTCCCGGATCTGGACGTTTCGATTCGTGGTGCTGTTTCCATTGCGCGACGTCTGCAAGATCCGCTGGCTGAACTGGTGAAAATCGACCCGAAATCCATCGGTGTTGGTCAGTATCAGCACGACGTCAGCCAGTCTCAGCTGGCGAAAAAACTCGATACCGTCGTCGAAGACTGCGTGAACGCCGTGGGTGTCGATCTCAATACTGCATCCGTTCCCCTGCTGACCCGCGTGGCCGGTCTGACACGCATGATGGCGCAGAATATCGTTAACTGGCGCGACGAAAACGGTCAGTTCCGTAACCGCGAACAGTTGCTGAAAGTCAGCCGTCTGGGGCCAAAAGCCTTTGAGCAATGCGCGGGCTTCCTGCGTATCAACCACGGCGACAACCCGCTTGATGCCTCGACAGTTCACCCGGAAACCTATCCGGTAGTGGAACGCATTCTGGCGGCGACACAGCTGGCGCTGAAAGAACTGATGGGCGATTCCAATGTGCTGCGTGGCCTGAAAGCCAGCGAATTCACCGATGAGCAGTTCGGTGTGCCGACGGTCACCGACATTATCAAAGAGCTGGAAAAACCGGGGCACGATCCGCGTCCAGAGTTTAAAACCGCGACCTTTGCCGAGGGCGTTGAAACCATGAACGACCTGATGCCGGGCATGATCCTCGAAGGCTCTGTCACTAACGTCACCAACTTTGGTGCGTTCGTCGATATTGGTGTCCATCAGGACGGCCTGGTTCACATCTCGTCACTGGCGAACAAATTCGTCGAAGATCCCCACACGGTGGTGAAAGCGGGCGACATCGTCAAAGTCAAAGTGATGGAAGTCGATTTGCAACGCAAACGTATCGCGCTGACCATGCGACTGGACGAGCAACCGGGCGAAGCACCCGCGCGCCGTTCTTCCGCGCCAGCGTCAGATTCACGAGACAATCAGAAACGCCACGCGCCAAACAAACCGTCGGGCCGCAATGCCGCGCCAGCAGGCAATAACGCGATGGCCGATGCTCTGGCCGCCGCGCTCGGCAAAAAACGTTAATTCTTCGTTTTTCCCCGCCACACCAAAGCCGCTGATATCCAGCGGCTTTTTTTATGTATCTTTTTTCGACACTTTTTAAACTCTGTCTTAATGAATCAATCACTGAGGTAAATCAATAAATCGGCCATCCGGCAGGCATACGATAGCGACGCGGTGGAGATTCCCGTGAAGAGGCACCCCCTCTTTTCTTTTGTCTCTATACGCGTACTAATTATGATAACTATTCTCGTTTGTACTTCTTTGCGTATTCAATACGCCGTCAGCCACAGGCTGACAATTTCGCACCATGGACAATTTCTGAGCAATATTTCGCAGTTAAGTGAGATCACCGGGCACGGAAGCGCGGCGTAACCTTTGTCACGCTGCCCCCAAAATGCCTGAATGCTTCGCGAGGAACTATGCAACTTCAATCAAAACGTGCTTATAAAATTACCGGCTTTTCACACGAAATCAGCCCGGCTTACCGGCAGAAACTGTTGTCACTCGGGATGTTACCGGGGTCATTTTTCAACATTATCCGCGTTGCGCCCATGGGTGATCCGGTACAAATCGAAACCCGCCGTACCAGCCTCGTCGTCCGCAGAAAAGACCTCGATCTCCTCCAGCTCGAGATGATGGCCTGATCCCAACATCAGGCCTTTGACAGTTCATTTTTCGCGGCGGCCCCGGGCTTGCATGTTTACCTTTTCTGACACGTAGATTTTATCGAATGAAACCATTAACGATCGGCCTGATTGGTAACCCAAACTCAGGTAAGACCACGCTTTTCAATCAGTTAACCGGTTCACGCCAGCGTGTCGGTAACTGGGCAGGCGTGACCGTCGAGCGCAAAGAAGGTCAGTTTGCCACCGCAGCGCACCAGATTACGCTGGTGGATTTACCGGGTACCTATTCCCTGACCACCATTTCCGAGCAAACTTCGCTCGATGAACAAATTGCCTGCCATTACATTCTGAGCGGCGACGCGGATCTGATGATCAACGTCGTCGATGCCTCAAACCTCGAGCGCAATTTATACCTGACACTGCAACTGCTGGAACTGGGCGTGCCATGCATCGTGGCGCTGAACATGCTGGATATCGCCAAAATCCAGAACATCAATATTGATATCCCTGCGCTGTCTGCTCGTCTGGGTTGCCCGGTGGTGGCGCTGGTTTCTACCCGTGCCAGCGGCATCAAAGAACTGAAAGCCGCCATCGACGAATTGCCACAAGTGGCTGTGCTGGAACGTGTGCAATATCATCCGGTTTTACAACAGGAAGTCGATGTGCTGGCCGCCGAAATGCCGCCAGCCATGGCGCTGCAACAACGCCGCTGGCTGGCACTGCAAATTCTTGAAGGGGATATTTATAGCCAGACGCACGCAGGCAACGCACAGGCATTATTGCCGCAGGTAAGAGCCCGGCTGGCTGAGCAGAAACTGGACGATCCGGCACTGCTGATCGCCGATGCGCGTTATCAGAGCATCGCGGCGCTTTGCGCAGAGATCAGCAACTCCCACCTTACGGCACCGAATAAACTGACGCAGGTGCTCGATCGCGTGATCCTCAACCGCTTTCTGGGCGTACCGATTTTCCTGCTGGTGATGTATCTGATGTTCGTGCTGGCCATCAACATCGGTGGTGCGCTGCAGCCGATTTTCGATATCGGCTCCGCCGCGATTTTCATTCAGGGTACGCAGTGGATTGGCTTTACCCTGCATTTCCCGCAATGGCTGACCATTTTTCTGGCACAGGGGCTGGGTGGCGGTATCAATACCGTGCTGCCTCTGGTGCCACAAATCGGCATGATGTATCTGTTCCTGTCGTTCCTTGAAGACTCCGGTTATATGGCGCGTGCCGCGTTCGTCATGGACAGGCTGATGCAGTCGCTCGGCCTGCCGGGTAAATCCTTCGTGCCACTGATTGTCGGTTTCGGCTGTAACGTGCCGTCTATTATGGGTGCCCGCACGCTGGATGCGCCGCGTGAAAGGCTGATCACCGTGATGATGGCGCCGTTCATGTCATGCGGCGCACGTCTGGCGATTTTTGCGGTGTTCTCTGCGGCCTTTTTCGGGCAGGACGGCGCATCCGTGGTGTTCTCGCTGTATCTGTTGGGCATCGTGGTCGCTATCCTGACCGGACTGCTGCTGAAATACACCATCATGCGCGGCGAAGCCTCGCCGTTTGTGATGGAACTGCCGGTGTATCACGTTCCGCACCTGAAAAGCCTGCTGCTGCAAACGTGGCAACGTCTGAAAGGTTTCGTACTGCGCGCCGGTAAGGTGATCGTGATTGCCAGTATTTTCATCGGCGCACTGAACAGTTTCTCGTTCAGCGGCAAGGCGGTGGATAACATCAATGACTCGGCGCTGGCGTCAGTCAGTAAAGTGCTGACACCGGTGCTCTCGCCGATGGGCGTACATCCTGACAACTGGCAGGCGACCGTGGGTCTGGTCACCGGTGCGATGGCAAAAGAGGTGGTGGTCGGTACGCTGAACACGCTATATACCGCCGAACACATCACCAATGAAGCCTTCGATGCGGCCAGCTTCAACCTGTTCGATGAACTGGGCGGCGCGGTGAAAGAAACCTGGCAGGGTCTGAAAGATACCTTCAGCATCAGCGTGCTGTCGAACCCGATCGAAGCCAGCAAAGGCGACGGCGAAATGGGCGTCAGCTCAATGGGCGTCATGAGCACCAAATTTGGTTCGGCGATTTCGGCTTACAGCTACCTGATCTTTGTATTGCTTTACGTGCCTTGCGTCTCGGTGATGGGGGCGATTGCCCGTGAAACCAGCCGTAGCTGGATGACGTTCTCGATCTTCTGGGGGCTGAACGTGGCGTACTCACTGGCAACCCTGTTCTATCAGGCGGCAACGTTCAGCACGCATCCGGCACACAGCGCGGGCATTATCCTGATCGTACTGATCTTCAATGCCCTCGTCTTAACCGCCCTGCGCAAAGCCCGCAGCCGGGTCAGCGTTCATCTGCAACCGCGCAATGTGGCGGCCTGTTGTAAACCCGCTACCGGCAGCGATTGCCACTAGGAGATGAGATGACCAGTCTGATTCAGGTTCGCGACAGTCTCGCACTGGCCGGGCGGGCAGATGCCCGCCAGCTCAGCCATCAGCTTAATGCACCACAACCGCTGGTGCAGGCGATGCTTGAACGGCTGGTCGCCATGCGCAAAGCAGAAGTGGTCGAAGCTGATGACAGTTGTCTGAGCGGCAGTTGTAAAAGCTGCGCCGACGGCAAGAAATGCCTCACGGTGAGCTATCAGCTAACCCGACACTGATTCAAAGCCTTTCCTGATAGCCGCGTCGCGGCTATCATCACTCCTCGTTTACGCCCGCAGGAGCCTGCATGATCGACAGTGAAATCACCTTCCGTAAACTCGAAATCTTCCTCGCTTATATGGAAAAGCAAAACATCACGCGTACTGCTGAACAACTCGGTCTGAGCAGCGTCAGCGTGCATCGCGCCCTGCATTCACTGGAAGAAGGTTTACGTTGCCCGCTGTTTATCCATCGTGGCCGCAATCTGCTGCCGCTGCCTGCGGCTGAAGCGCTGCTGGAGCACGCGACGCAGGTCATCGAGCAAATGGAACACGGTATCCTGGCGACCCGGCGCGCCGCCGGTTTTGGCGATAAGCGGCTGAAAGTCGGCACGTTATATTCGCTGACGCTGGAAACCATTCCGCGCCTGATCATGGGGCTGAAACTGCGCCGTCCGGAGCTTGAACTGGAACTGGTGATGGGGTCCAACAATGATTTACTGCACAAGCTGGAAGACGGTCAGCTGGATGCCATCCTGATTTCGACCAGTGATTCCAATGTCGATGCCCAGCGTTACGATCAGTTGCCGCTGTTTCAGGACGATATCTTCCTCGCCGCACCGGCCAGCGCAGAACTGATTTCAGAAGGCACAGCGGATTTACGCGATTACAAACAGAAGAAATTCGTGTCGCTGGCTGAAGGGTTCGCCACCTATCACGGCTTTCAGGAAGCCTTCCAGGTCGCCGGTTTCGAACCGGATATCGTGACGCGGGTGAATGATATTTTCTCGATGCTGAGTCTGGTGCAGGCGGGTGTCGGTTACACACTGATTCCCGGCAGGATGAAAGGCGTGTATGAGAATACGGTAAAATTACTGCCACTGGCTGAAGCCTACCAGATGCGCCAGACCATTTCGCTGGTCTTTCCGCACAGCCGCGAGCACGACCCGAATCTGCTCGCCCTCGCCGCTGAAAGCCGGATGTATGCGCTAGCGAGCAGAAAGCGCTGACGCATTCGTATGGGTCGCCGGTTTAGCGATCGGCTTTCCCACGATTAAGCCCTCAATGGAAATATCTTCATCCAGAGCATCCCAATGCAAACCATAAGCACTGATTTCGCAATCCTGACGCTGTGCGGGTGTTGCGTTCAGCAGAACAGGAAATTGCGCCAGCGGCACTGTCAGGATCTGGCCATCTTCAAGAGTCACCCACATTGTACTTTCATCAAAACGAACACTTTTAGGCGAAATATTCATTCCATGCTCCTTGAAATAGTGTCTGATAAACGTTAGTTAACGTTATAATTTCCCTGATCTCTTTGGCAGAAAAACCTGTCTGGCGACATAGGGCAACAGGTGAAAGCCATAGTTTGGCTTCTTTCTGACCAGATCTTACATGAATATGATGCGGTTCAAGAGGATTTCCTTCATTGGAATAGAAGAAAAAACGGTAATTTTTAAAGCGTAGTATCACTGGCATGGCGGTGACTTCCCTGTATAAACAGTCCGATAAAAACAAAAAACCTTTCACTCAGGAAAGGCTTTTATTCCGTAGCATCACCAACCTATCACGCCTTTAATCAGCGTTCGTTTTGCCGTAACCGTGTTGCGAGACGTCGCGCAACCTGCATACCCGACTGGCATAACGACAGCGCTTCGCCCTGCTCCATCGCGCGGCGTGTCAGGCCGCTCAGCACCGCGCCCGGCGGCATTTCAATCGCCAGCCGCACATCGCGCTGATACGCGGCAACCATGGCGTCACGCCAGTTGACAGTACGGGCCATGTTCATCGCCAGGTCGTCAGCGATTTTTTCCGGTTGCCAGTACACACGCCCGGTTGTTCCGCTGAGATAACCACTGATCGGGCGGGAAATATGAATCTGTTTAAACGCCTCCACCAGTTTCGCCGCAGGCTGATCAAGCAGCGCACAGTGTGACGGCACACTGACCGCCAGCTGATGGGTTTTCTGTGCGCCCTGCGCTTTAGCGAGTTGCATCACCTGCGCCATCGCGGCATCGCTGCCGGCAATCACCAGTTGATCTTCCGCGTTAATATTCGCCAGATATACCGGCGATTCTGCACTGTTGACCTGCGCCACCAGATCTTCAACCTGCATCTGACGCAGACCGGTGATCGCCGAGAGGCCAAAGCCCTGCGGATAAGCCTGTTGCATCAGCTCACCGCGCAGCGCGACCAGACGTACAGCATCGCAATAGTCGAGCGCACCGGCAATCACCGCCGCCGGAAACGCGCCAATCGACAGCCCGCTGCAAAAATCGGCTTCGATTCCTTCGGCCTGACATTGTTTCGCCCAGACCACACCGGCAATCAGTAAACACAGTTGTACCGCGCGGGTGGAACGCAGAGCATCGGCGCTGTCGAGCAGCAGAACGTCTTCATCCAGCGCGAGGCTGGCCTGTTCGATGAGGGAATGCGTGAGCGGGTTATCCGGCAGGCGATGCAGCATTTGCGGCACCTGCGGCCCTTGCCCGGGGAAGGTAAATAAGATTTTCATCGTGCTCCTTGCTTCTTTTTGCGGGCCTTAGCCTGCCGGCGATTGCCACGGGTCACGCACCAGCAACGGGCCGGACGCCGTTTTCAGCATGATGTCACCGCCACGCAACCATTCGCTGAGGGCAAATCCCCCCTGCGGCGTATTGATCTGAACATCGGCGCGGCAGGGAAGCCGCTGAAGCTGGTCGTAAAAATCGGAAAACTGAGAAGGTTCTGCCGATGTGTCGCAACGGACCAGTAAATCGAGATCGCTGTCGGCATGCATCACCGGGAGGTCACTGACCAGCGCGTAGGCGCAACTGCCCGTCACGCCCCACGCGAAAGGCAGTTGCAGACTGCATAACGTGATCAGCGCCTGCACCGGTTGCTGAGACACAAACGGCGAGTGCAGTAATGCATTCACGTCGCTGACCAGTGATTCGGGCGTGACGACCCGCACCACCGCCGCCGGGTCAATCCAGGCGGCGGCTCGCTGAATACGGGTCAGCCCGCGAATACCCACCGGAACCGCACCGTCAGCACGCTTATCGCGACGCACTACCAGCGGCAGCGCAGTGCGCCAGCCGGTGTTTACCCATTCGGGTAAAGTGTCGTCGCTTTGCAGCGCTGAACGGTCGCTTATCCAGACAAAATCATGGGCACGCGGGTCACACATATTCAATCCTTCTTAAATCAATGCAATGCAGCGGTCAGTGAGATAAACAGCGGCAAAGTCACGATACACAATACGGAACTGATCAGCAGTGATGCTTCTGCATCCGGGGACTGCACACCGAAACGGTTACCGAACACGATACCGAAGAAACCGGCAGACAGCGCAATCATCAGTATTGCGGTCACAGCAACCTGACCGCTCAGGCCAAATGCCAGAACCAGACCCCAGGCGATGAACGGCTGGATCAGGTTTTTCGCCACACAAGACAACAACACCGGACCGTTAATTTTCAGTTTACGGGCTGACAGGATCACACCGGTCAGGAACAGCGCAGATGCGGTCGCTGACAACCCCAGCGGCTTGATCGAAGCCAGGAAAATTTCCGGCATTTTAATGCCAATCGCTGACAGGATCACGCCCAGCAATGGTGCCCAGACGATCGGTTTTTTCACTGAACGCCACATCAGAACCGGCAGTAATGCCAGGGAAGATCCCTGATTTTCACCACTGAGACGCGCTTTTTCACGTTCAAGGATCAGCAGACAGAACGGCGTCATCAGCACGGAACCGCAGGCGATAGATACCGCGACGGACAGTGATGTTGACGGCGCATCACCCAGCACGCTGCCCAGAATAGGCAAACCCAGTGCCGCATAGTTTGGCAGTGCGACAGTCAGCGTCAGCACCGCCGCGTCCTGCGCAGACTTTTTGAAGACTTTGGTGCAAATAAAGTAAATCGCCGCGTAGGTTATCCACATCGCCAGAACCAGCACCAGAATCAGCGGTGACTGTTCCACAATGCCCGCCCACGGGGTTTGTACGGTGGCTGCAAACAGCGCAGCAGGTAAAGCAAAATCCATCACGAAAATATTCAGTAAAGAGACATTCTGGTTATCCACCATTTTCGCTTTCCCGGCGTAAAAACCGAGGATCATGATGACGAAAATAGGGGCAAGCGCGTGCAATATTACGTAAGTCATAGCGTTTTTCCTGAGGCAAAAAATGATTGCTCAGTCGGCGCCGGTGCGATGGTTTTTTTAGTATGACAGTCCAGTTGCAGACAACAGCAGGCCCTCGCCCGGACGGTATGTCAGGGCGGGAACCCGCAATGCGGCTGCGTCACGCTGTTTGCAGGTGCGTTACCGGTTGAGACTGAAAGTTGTTAACGAATTACCATTCCTGGCGCATCTGCTGGCGAACGCGCTGCGAACTTGCGCGGTTTTCTGCACCCAGACGGTTGCTGAGGCTAACGCCTTCTTTGCGTGCGTCCTGGATGTTTTGCCAGACAACGTTTTGCACGTTGCTGATGTCGTCGGGTGTGGCCTTATCCGGGTCAGCGATGTCGAGTAATTGCGACAGCAGGCCCAGCGTGGCGTAGTTTTCGATGTCGTAAGCCATCGGCGGAATGGTGGCAGCCAGTTTTTCCAGCGCGTCCACAGAACGTAAGGTGATACGTGCGGCAGATTCTTTACCCATCGCGTGGATCATCACGCCGTCGTTTTTGAAGGCGATCAGTTTGTTAGCCTGATAACCGTGCGCCAGAAACGCACCGGACATCGCTTTACCGACAATCAGCCCGACCACCGGATGCCCGGCCAGACGCGCTTTGGCGTAAGCGCCTGCGGCACCGGCCAGCGCCTGATGGATACCGAACGCTTCTTCGCGGCGACCATAAGCCTGACTTGGTACGTCGATGACCGCCACGATGGCGCGTTTGGTGCTGGCATCCGCGTCGGCGTCAATCACGTCGTTAACGACTTTTGCCAGATTCCAGCCTTCGAGCAAACCGACTTCGCCGCCCGCTGCACGCGGATACTGGTTATTTTTGTCCGGCACCACGGCGATGAAACGTACCGGCTGGTCATTCATTTTGCCGTCAGCCGCTTTCACGGAAGGGCAAAGACCGGTTACCGGAGTGGCGTCTTTGGTCAGTTCAGCGAACCAGTAATCACCCCGGCTGGCTGCATTATTTGCTACGTTGCTCATGCGCGATCCTCCCGGTTAAACAAGGCTTCCGTCACTTCACGGCTGGCCTGCTGCGCGGTGTCAAAACCGGTCAGTTTTGGCAGGTAATAATCATAATTATCAGAACGATGTGTCGCAGGTACGCCCGCTTTAATAAAGGCCAGCACGCTGTCTTTCACTTCATTCAGGGAATCTTTCACCAGCGCATCAACAAACCCGCTGTGATAACGCACTTCGCCACCGGTCATGCTCCAGATAAACGGACGGTCGCGGGAATCGTATTCATCGATACCGGCTTCCTGTTCGATAACCTGCGGACCGTTCAGTCCCAGACGGGCTTCACGGGTGACAATCAGATAGCTGCACAGCGCGGCGGCAATCGACATCCCGCCAAAGCAACCAACAGTACCGGCAACGACGCCGATCACCGGCGTATAGCGGCGCAAATCAACAATGGCGGCGTGAATATCCGCGATCGCCGCCAGACCCAGATTGGCTTCCTGCAAACGCACACCGCCGGTTTCCAGCAGCAGAACGGCCTGCGTCGGGATGCCGTTACGGTTATCTTCTGCAGCCATTTCCAGCGCAGCGGCCATTTTGGCACCGGACACTTCGCCCATGCTGCCGCCCTGGAAGCTGCCTTCAATCGCCACAACGACAGCAGGCTGGCCGTTAATCTGACCTTTGGCGACGACCATGCCGTCATCGGCCTGCGGCACGATGCCCTGCGGTTCCAGCCACGGCGACATAATGCGTTCGAACGGCCCGAGCAGTTCACGGAAAGTCCCGGCGTCCAGCAATTTGCGGGCGCGCTGACGGGCGCTCAGTTCGATAAAGCTCTGATCAGTATCAGTTGGCATTTTCAGCCTCCTCAAAGACCTGTTCGATACGCAGACGGGCAACCCCGGGTGTGGCGCCAAAATCATTGATGTCGAGACGACCGGCCGGTAATTCACGCAGCGCACTCAGACGGTTAAAAAAGTTCTGCCATAAGGTATGGCTGCCGTCGACCGAGGTGGTGACGATAATGTTCAGTTCATTGACTGTTTTTGGTTCATACAGCGCTTCTAAATCGCCGGAACCTACCACGCCTGCTTCGGCACGGCCTGCCAGCGGTTTTGCCGCCGGGTAGTTAAATTCAAAACGTTCCATAACACCTCTTTGTACTGATGTTAGTTAATGCGTATCCGGTTCAGACCACGCTGACGCGGTCAAGAAACAGCGTCGCAGCCAGTAAATCAGCGGCACCGCCGGGCGATGTGTTGTCCGCCAGCATCCGGTGTTCGAGATGGCGCAACCGTTGTTTGCCCGCCATCGTGCTGGTGCCACCGGCTTCCAGCACGGCCTGCGCGCCCTGATGCATGGCTTCCAGCGCCGGTAAGCCACCGCGTGACAGCACGCAGGTGTCAGCCAGTGTGGACATCACCGCCAGTAAGGCATCGACCTGCGCTTCGCTTTCGCTGGCGCCGTGTGCCCGGCTGTGATGAAGCTGCGGCAGTGCACAACCGATAATGTGCGGGAAACCGCTTTGTGCCTCTTCGCGTGCACCCGGCACCTGATAACGCTGCACGGCGTGCGAACCTTTACTGAATTTTTTCGGGCTGAAAGCATCGGGCAACACCGCAATTTTCGCGGCGCGCTGCGCAATATGCAGCGGCAGTAAACTTTCCGGCTGCATGGCAACGGCGCTGACCAGCAACCCCATCGCCCAGATAGCGCCCCGGTGAGTATTCACGCCGCCGGTTTCCGCCATCATCTGCGCTTCGCCAGCACGACCTAAACGGCCCACTTCCTGACGCAGGGCGATATCCGCCGGGCGCTGCCAGCTGTGTAAAGCCAGCAAATAGAACGTGGACGTCAGGCTGCGCGCCGAACGCACCATCAGATCTAAACTTAAATCCTGATGGGCTCCGGCACTCCGGCTGTCTACCAGCCCCGGTTTCGGGCTAAGCCGCGCTTCGTCGATCAGCGCCTGCGTCGCCGTTTCTGCCAGCCTTTCGGCCAGTTCTTCCGCTGTGAGCAGAGCGCCAGTCGTTAAAGTCTGCGGCATAGTGATCACCAGCTACGGAATTTGGCTGGCGGGTTATACAAGCCGCCGGACCAGTCAACCAGCTCGCTCACGCTGCCCGCCGCCAGTAATGAACGGGTGGCGTCGGTGCGGCGGATGCCCATATCTTCCGGGAAGACCACCAGTTCCTGACGGCGCAGGTCGGCGACGCGTTTGGCGTCAACGCCCAGACCGATGTCAGTGATACCGGCAACTGCCGCCACCATCGCACGGCGTTCTTCGAGAGAACGGGCGCGGTAAAGATAGGCGATACCTTCTTCGGTCAGCACGTGGGTCACGTCGTCGCCGTAAATCATCACCGGCGCCAGCGGCATACCGGATTCTTTACCCACATCGACGGCTTCGAGTTTCTCAACGAATGTCGGTTTGCCACCGGCCTGGAAGGTTTCCACCATCTGTACGACCAGTTTTTTACCGCGAGCCATCGGGTCCGGCTCTTCAATCATGTCGAGCCAGGCTGGCGTGGAGTGACGGCGACCGTGCGGATCATGCCCCATGTTAGGCGCGCCCCCGAAACCGGCCAGACGACCGCGGGTCACGGTTGACGAGTTCGCCAGCCCGTCAACCTGCAAGGTCGAACCGATGAACATGTCTACCGCGTACTGGCCTGCCATCTGGCAGAACGCACGGTTGGAGCGCATAGAACCGTCGGAGCCGGTGAAGAACACGTCAGGACGGGTGCGGATATATTCTTCCATCCCCATTTCGCCGCCGAAGCAGTGAACGGTTTCCACCCAGCCGCTTTCAATCGCCGGGATCAGCGTCGGATGCGGGTTCAGTGTCCAGTATTTACAGATTTTGCCGCGCAGGCCGAGCTGTTCGCCGTAAGTGGGCAACAGCAGTTCGATAGCGGCGGTGTTAAAACCGATGCCGTGGTTGAGCGACTGCACGTTGTGTTTGGCGTAGATACCTTTAATGGCCATCATGGCCATCAGCACGTGAACCGGTTTGATCAGGCGCGGGTCACGGGTGAACAGCGGTTCTATGAAGAATGGCTTGTCGGCGACGACCACGAAATCGATCCAGTCGCCCGGAATATCGACGCGCGGCAGATCGGTGTCTTCTTCAACCAGTTCGTTGACCTGCGCAATCACGATACCGTTTTTGAAGGCTGCGGCTTCGACCAGCGCCGGGGTGTCTTCGGTGCTTGCGCCGGTATACAGATTGCCTTTGCGGTCAGCTTTGAAACCGGCGATCAGTGCGATGTTCGGCACCAGATCGACGTAAAGACGGGAATACAGTTCGATATAGGTGTGGATCGCACCGATTTCCATCTGACCGTCTTCCAGCAACTGCGCGATGCGCAGGCTTTGCGGACCGGAGAACGCAAAATCGAGCTTACGGGCGATGCCACGTTCAAAGAGATCCAGATGTTCAGCGCGGCTGACGCTCGGCATGATCATATGTAAATCATGCAGCTTTTCAGGATTCACTTTCGCCAGTGATCGGGAAAGGAAGTCAGCTTGTTTTTGGTTGTTACCCTCCATCACCACGCGGTCGCCGGAGGCAATCAGCGTTTCGAGGATGGGGATAATTTTATCTGTGGGTAAAACTTTACCCTCTGCCACGGAACGGACACTGTCGATACGCCGTTGTTTTTCATTGCGGCGGGTGTCCCACACTTTCGTGGTCTGCGGATGTTGCGGCATGCCAAACCTCCCTGGGTTGAGCTTGCTGAATCTTTCCCGGCGTGATGAAACAAGAGGCATCGGGAAGTTCAGTCAAGTGGCGGTTGCATCACATTTGACCTGTTTTGATAGCCTGCTAAGTGTAAGCAGCGAAGAATATTGCATCAATTAAGCGTCCGGACACTTCGTTACGCTGAGAGTAACGATCTGACGTATTTCTTTAAAAACAAATTGATACAGAACAAAGAAAGAGAAGGAGCGCACAGAAAACGGGAATAAAAAAGGGATGCACAAAGGCATCCCGGGGTTCAGAGCAGCATAAAAGCGATTATTTGAAGACTTCAGCCGTTGCGGTGATTTTCTTCTTCTCCTGAGCCGCAATCACCACATAGTATTTGCCGCCCTTTTCATCAGCCAGTTTGGACAATTCTTCTTTCGCATCCATTGGCGCAGTGTATTCATTGCTGGTCGTGACCACGCCCAGACTGGTGTAACCCTTATCTTTGGCTTCTTCTTTCGAGATCATCTCTGCCGCCATCGCGTTGAGTGAGAATAACCCTGTCAGAATTGCCGCAACGATAATTTTGTTTGATTTCATGACATTACCTCTAAATTGGATGAATAGTTCTCAAAGAAAGCAGTCAGGATATGAACAGCGGGTGTATCTGCGCTGGCATGACCTTCATGGTTAAACGCCAGTAAACTCCCCAGAGACGCAAACAGGCTCGCGTAACAACTTACGCCCACCTTTCACCCCGTCATCATCGGCTTAAGTATTAGTCACCCTTGAGAATTAGCCAGAAAATTGAAAAAAATATTTACATTGGCTTGCAGTCTGCAATCAGGAAACGCTCGACAAGTTCACAAAACCTATCAGGGTGGGAGATAAACGGCGCATGTGCAGCCTTTTCAACGACTTCCGAACAGGAATCGGGCAGAATCGCATCCATCAGCGGCACCATTTTTCTCGGTACCAGCCCGTCGAGCGCACCGTAAATACGCAGGACTGGCAAGGTCAGTTGCGTCACCGGCTGGCGCAAATCCACGTTGCGTAAAATCTCCAGCCCGCCATTGAGCACGGCCACCGGCGGCATCGGCAGATTCAGGACGATCGATTTAAGCAGCCGCGCATCCTGACGGGCGCTGTCGCTGCCCAGCGTCTGCAGCGCCAGAAAACGCTCAACCGTGCGCTGGAAATCTTCACTTAACTGATGCTGAAAACCCTGTAATACGTCCGGGCGGATCCCCGGCCAGTTTTCATGGGCTGCAAAACAGGGCGATGATGCCACGGTAATCAGTTTTTCCACGCGCTGCGGCGCACTCAGGGCTATCTGGCTGGCCACCAGGCCGCCCAGCGACCAGCCAAGTAATGCGCTTTTCTCCGGCATTGCGGCAAGCACGGTTTCCGCCATCTCTTCCAGCGTCATCGCCCCGAAACCCTCACTGCGGCCATAGCCCGGCAGATCAATCAGATGCAGACAAAATTGCGGCGCAAGTCGCTCTGCCGTGTAACGCCACACTTCGGCATTCAGCCCCCATCCGTGAAGCAGCACAAGATGGCGATCTCCTTCGCCGATAGTCTCCCGGTAAAGCGTATTCATAGCGTATTGTCCGTGTCTGTCTGATTGGCAAAAGGAACCCGCCGCTATGCTAACAATTGCCAGCCGCTGTTGGCTATGCCAGTGTCCGCTGCATCTCCCGGTTCAGGGCATTTGCAGTTTGTGCATGAAACATCTGCCGGTCGCACCGCCCTGCTGCCTGCGCTGCGGATTGCCCTCTTCCGGGGGCCATGCCAATTGCGGACGTTGTCTGTTAAAACCCCCACAGTGGGACGCGATGATCTTCGCCAGCCCTTATGAAATGCCGGTGAGCGGGCTGGTTCTGCGGTTCAAATTCTCCAGGCAACCGGAACTCGACACCACACTTGCCCGTTTACTTTTTCTGCGCTGGCAGGAACGCTACCGGATGAGCAATCTGCCCAGACCCGACGTGCTTCTCAGCGTGCCGCTGCATCAGAAGCGCTATTTCTCGCGCGGGTATAATCAGAGTGAATTGCTCGCGAAGCCGCTGGCACGCTGGCTGCATTGCCAATATCTGCCCGATGCCCTGAGCCGCAACCGGCGCACGCCGCCGCAGCAAAGTCTGACCGAGCACGAGAGAAAGTGGAATCTGCGCAAAGCCTTCACCTGCCATGCCAGCCTGCGCGATAAGCACGTGATGTTGCTCGATGATGTGGTCACGACCGGCAGTACTGTCAGGGAAATCAGCAAGATTCTGCGTAATCAGGGCGTTGCTTCGCTGCAAATTGCCTGTATTTGCCGGACTTTACAGGCGTAAGCACGTGCTGCTAACACACTGGCAACGTGAAGGGTGACGGGTAAAAACAAAGGGCGTATTATAACCAACTAGAGTAGTCAACTATTGAGCGAATGTTATGATCCTTATTACCGATGCTGCCCAAGAGCACTTTGCCAAATTGCTGGCAAGCCAGGAAGAAGGCACCCAAATCCGCGTATTCGTGATCAATCCCGGTACGCCAACCGCAGAATGCGGTGTCTCCTATTGCCCACCTGACGCCGTAGAAGCGACGGATACCGAACTCAAGTTCGAGAAACTGTCTGCTTTCATTGATGAATTAAGCGCGCCTTATCTGCAAGACGCCGTGATCGACTTCGTCACCGATCAGCTCGGTTCCCAGCTCACGCTGAAAGCCCCGAACGCCAAAATGCGTAAAGTCTCTGACGATGCGCCGCTGATGGAACGTGTTGAATATCAGTTGCAGTCGCAGATTAACCCGCAGTTAGCCAGCCACGGTGGTCGTGTTTCCCTGATGGAAATCACCGACGACGGCATCGCTATCCTGCAATTCGGCGGCGGTTGCAACGGCTGTTCGATGATTGATGTCACCCTGAAAGACGGCATCGAGAAAGAACTGCTGCAAAACTTCCCTGAGCTGAAAGGCGTGCGCGACCTGACCGAGCACCAGCGCGGCGAACACTCCTTCTACTGATCACCTGCTGATCAGCCAGAACATAAAAAGCACCCTTCCGTTGGGTGCTTTTTTTATGCCTGCCTGCGCTGGTTTAAATCACTGAGCAGCGCATCAATATGCTCATCAGCAAACATGTCCTCCAGGGTTCGCGTCAGTTTGCGCCGCCAGTTGGGGTATTCGGTATTGGTGCCCGGCACATTCACCGGCAAATCCATGTCCAGCCAGTCTTCCGGTTGCAAACCCAGCAACGCGCTGGCACTGCCCGCCAGATAACGTTGCAAACCCAGGTTCAGCAGCGGCGTCATCGGCATGTTTTCAGCACTGCGGCTGATCGATTTCGGCACACACTGTGTCAGATGCAGCGCATTAAGAAGCCCCTGCTTGCTACGTTCACGTTCCCCGCGCAGTTTTTCCAGCACCTGCGGATCAGGATAAACGCCCAGCGACGCTCCGAGCGTTAAATCGCCCCCTTCCCAGTAGCCCCGCAACGTCGGTAAATCATGGGTGGTGACCGTTGCCATCGCTTGTGAAACATAATCTTCCGGCGGCCGGTAAAGGAAGTGTTTATCGTGCTCGAAATACAGCACTTTGTAGGAATACACCCCGCTGTCACGCAGGCTGGCGAGGATTTCTTTCGGCACGGTACCGAGATCTTCACCAATCACCATGCACTGATGCCGCTGACTTTCCAAAGCCAGCACACCGAGTAAATCCTCCAGCGGATAACGGACATACGCGCCGCTGCCCGCGTCCTGTTCGGCGGGTATCCACCACAAACGCAGCAACCCCATGACGTGATCGATACGCAGTGCACCGCATTCCGCCATGTTTGCACGCAGCAAATCTATGAACGGCTGATAGGCACGGGCTTTCATTTCGTGTGGATCAATGGGCGGAAGCCCCCAGTTTTGTCCCTGCGGCCCGAGAATATCTGGCGGCGCACCGATGGTAGCATTCAGGCAATACAGCGCCGGATCGGACCAGGTTTCCGCGCCGCCTTGCGCTACGCCAACCGCCAGATCACGATACACGCCGATCGGCATCTTCAGCTCAACACTGCGCTGATAACATGCGGAAAACTGCATCTGCGCCAGCCATTGCTGCCACTGATAAAATTCAATTTCACCGGCGTAACGCTCGCTGAATTCCCGCACTTGTGCACTTTTCGCATCACGATAGACTTCCGGCCATACCGGCCAGCCCCACTGGCCTAAATCCAGATCGCGCAGATGCGTATGCAGTGCGTCGAACAACGCCTGCTGTCGCAGGCTGTCGCCACCAAGTGCGACGAAACGGCGAAAATCCTGCTTACGCGGGCTGTCTTCCGGCAACTCGCAAAACAGCGGCCAGGCCAGTTTCAGCGCCGCCGATTTCAACGCCATCACCAGCGGATAATCGACAAACTCCGTGCTGCGTGCCTGCAATAACGCCTCGCGCGTCTCTGTCGAATGCCACCAGTCTTGCGCCTCGCGACTGGCGGTAAACTCCTCCACGGCATTCACATCAATGTAGGTCAGATTCAGCCAGCGGCGCGACGACGGACTGTAAGGGCTGGCACTTTGCGGATTCGCCGGATAGAGCGCGTGTATCGGATTCAGCCCGACGAACGCCCCGCCGCGTTTCCCAACTTCTTCGACCATTTTTTTCAGGTCACCGAAGTCGCCTGCGCCCCAGTTATTCTCCGAGCGCAGCGTGTAAAGCTGAACCGTCGCGCCCCACAGTTTTTCCCCTGCCAGCAATGCCTCCGGCTCATAACAGCGCGGCGGCGCGACGATGATCCGGCAAGGCCAGACGTTATCATTTTGCGATAACGTCAACTGGTGATAGCCGGCAGGCAGCGCAGCCCCGAGGTTCAACACGTTGCCTGTCAGGATTTCGCCCTGCGTCTGGCTGCCATTTTCCTGCGTCAGTTGCCATTGAAATGCGCCACTGCCTTCCGGCGTGAGCCACACTTTTTTGCCTTGTGTAAACACTTTGACCGGCGGCACGGGCGTAATTTCCGGCACGTCAGCCGGATCACGCCCCATCGCCGCCAGCAAGGCGACGCGCGTGCCATCTGACACCGTTTCCACGTCATCCGTCATATTAATGAAACTGTCTACAATGCCTGCCCGGCGCGCGGCCTCAGCAAGTTGCTTGTCCTCCATGTCGGCTCCTATCGTTTGGCCTGCCAGATGCGCTGCTGATAATCGCGGATGGAACGGTCAGCGCTGAACATGCCTACACGGGCCGTGTTGAGCAAGGTACGGCGGGTCCATTCATCGGCATTACGGTAAAGCGCATCGACCTGTTTTTGCGCCTCGCAATAGGTGGCAAAATCCGCCAGCACCAGATACGGATCACCGCCATCGAGCAGACTGTTGAGCATCAGATCGAAGGCCTTTTTGTCACCACTGGCATAAAAACCGCTGGCCAGTTCGTCGAGAATGGCTTTGAGATGTTTGTCCTTTTTCACCAGCGCTTTCGGCTTGTAGCCTTTTTTCAGCTGCGCTTTGACTTCATCGACGGTCAGTCCAAAGATAAAGATGTTGTCCTCGCCGACTTGTTCGGCAATTTCGACGTTGGCACCATCCAGCGTGCCGACGGTCAGTGCACCGTTCAGCGCCAGTTTCATATTGCCGGTACCGGAAGCCTCTTTCCCGGCGGTAGAAATCTGCTCCGACACATCCGCCGCCGGGATCATCAGTTCTGCCACCGACACACAATAATCGGGAATGAACACCACTTTGAGACGATCGGCGACGATCGGATCGTTGTTGATCTTCTCCGCCACCTGATTGATCGCATAAATAATATTTTTGGCGAGGTAATAACCGGGCGCGGCTTTGGCGCCGAACAGGAAAACACGCGGCACGATGTCGAGTTTCGGGTTATCGCGGATCTGGCGGTACAGGGAAAGAATATGCAGCAGATTGAGATGCTGACGTTTGTATTCATGCAGGCGTTTAATCTGTACATCGAAAATCGCGTCAGGATTAAGCCGGATCCCCATGCGCTGCCAGACGTATTCCGCCAGCCGCACTTTGTTATCGTGTTTGATTTTGCGGTACTGTTTGCAGAATTTTTTGTCTTTAACGCCGTCTTCCAGACCTTTCAGCAGGTCCAGATTATTGACCCAACTGTCGGTTTTCAGCCGTTCATCAATCAGTGCCGACAGCGCCGGATTACATTGTTTAAGCCAGCGGCGCGGCGTGATGCCGTTAGTCACGTTATGGAATTTTTCCGGCCACAACTGGTGATACTCCGGGAACAGATCTTTGACCACCAGATCGGAATGCAGCGCCGCCACGCCGTTAACCGCAAAACCCGCGACCACGCAGAGGTTCGCCATACGCACCTGTTTGTCGTGATGCACGGCAAGTTTCGCCCAGACCGCCTCATCACCCGGCCATTCTTTGCTGACCCGTTTCTTAAAGTTGGCGTTGATCTGTTTAATGATCTGGAAATGACGCGGCAACAGGCTGCGCACCAGTCGCTCGTCCCAGGTTTCCAGCGCTTCCGGCATTAACGTGTGGTTGGTGTACGCGAAGGTGCGGCTGGTGATGTGCCACGCGTCATCCCAGCTCAACTGATGCTCGTCGAGCAGCACGCGCAGCATTTCAGGAATAGCGATGGTCGGGTGCGTATCGTTGAGCTGGATGACTTCATAATCCGGCAGTTCGCTGATTTTGCGGCCAAGGAAATGATGACGCCGCAGGATATCGGCCACCGAGCAGGCGCACTGAAAATACTGCTGCATCAGGCGCAGGCGTTTACCGGCCTGATGGTTGTCGTTCGGATACAACACTTTGGTGAGTTTGGCGGCGTCGATACCCTGTTGTTCGGCTTTCAGAAACTCGCCGTCATTAAACTTTTCGAGATCAAACGGATGCGGATGCGTGGCTTCCCATAAGCGCAACGGTTGCGTGATACCGTTGCGGTAACCCATTACCGGTAAATCCCAGGCTTCGCCACGCAGGGTAAATTCCGGTTCCCAGCGTGAAACGCCCTGCTCATTTTTCACGATTTTACCGCCAATACCGACGCTGACCGCCAGCGAACTGTTGTGGCGGAACCACGGATATTCGCTGCGGTGCCAGTCGTCCGGCGACTCTTTCTGTTTGCCGTCAACAAAACGCTGGCGGAATAAACCGTACTGATAATTCAGGCCGTAACCGATGCCGGGCTGCCCGACGGAAGCCATCGCATCGAGATAACAGGCCGCCAGCCGTCCCAGCCCGCCATTGCCCAGCGCCGGATCAATTTCTTCTTCCAGCAGGTCGGTCAGGTTGATATCAAATTGTTCCAGCGCAGCGGCAATTTTTTCGTACCAGCCGAGATTAATCAGATTGTTACCGGTGAGACGCCCGACCAGAAATTCCATCGAGATATAGTTAACGTGGCGGATAATTTTTTTGCTTTTACTGCTGACCGGCTCATTTTGCGGGGGAATTTGTTCCGCGACGGCGGCGCTGACCGCATGCCACCACTGGTGCCGGGTCATATCTGAAGCTGAAGTGAGTCCGAACGCTTGCCACTGGCGGGTGAGCGCCGCCAAAAAAACATCCTGCTTGAACGTGATCTTCGACATAGGGCAGTCTCTTTTCAGTCTGAGGGGACGGAATGCTTCCGTGAGAAAAAGTGTGATCGCGATATCTATGTATAAACCCTATGCTGGAAAAATGCTCACTGCGGGGATGAGGAAAAATGCATGAAATCATGTCGAAGGGATGCCGGAGATGCCATTAAAACCCCGCCCCAACCCTCACCTTCGCAGGGGAGGGGTTTTAATGGCATCTCAATAGCTATTATTTCTGCCCGTAATACGCATCCGGCCCGTGCTTGCGGCTGAAGTGCTTGTGCAGCAAATAATCGTCCATCGGGGTTTGGTCACGCCGGATTGAACCGGTGATCCACGCCATTTTCGCGACTTCTTCCAGCACCACCGCGTTGTGTACCGCCTGTTCCGGCGTGATTCCCCAGCAGAACGGGCCATGCTGGGCGACCAGAATACCCGGCATATGCAGCGGATCGATGCCGGTCAGCGACGCGGCGATAACTTTGCCGGTTTCCAGTTCGTACTCTCCGCTGACTTCCTGACGCGATAAAGGCCGGGTGCAGGGAATGGCACCGGCAAAATAATCCGCGTGTGTGGTGCCGAGTGGCGGGATGGCGACGCCGGCCTGCGCCCATGAGGTCGCATAGGTCGAATGGGTATGCACGATGCCACCAAGCTGCGGGAAACGGGCGTAAAGTTCGAGATGCGTGGCGGTATCTGAAGAGGGTTTGTAATGCCCTTCCACGACGTCGCCTTGCAGGTTCAGCACGACCATATCGCTGACCTGCATTTTCTCGTATTCCACGCCGCTCGGTTTGATCACAACAATACCGCGCTCGCGATCAATACCGCTGACATTCCCCCACGTGAAGGTCACCAGACCAAAAGCGGGCAGCGCCATGTTGGCTTCAAATACGCGTTGTTTCAGTGCATCCGTCATCGGGTTTCCTCCATGTTAAGCCCGGCTTTCTGCATTTTATCGACCACCCAGGCGCGGGCGTTGCGCACTTCCTGCATCGGATCGGCGGCGGTTTCGCTCCACATTTCGATCAGGTACGGCCCGCGATAACCGCTTTTTTGCAGCGTGGCAAAGCAACGCTCGAACTCCACCACGCCGTTGCCAAAGGGGACGTTTTTGAATACGCCGGGCTGTGTGTCTTTAACATGCACAGCGACGATATGCCCTGCGCCGCTTGCCAGTTCCATCTGCACGTCGTTATCCCATGCCGATAAATTGCCGATATCCGGATAAAGCTGGAACCACGGATTGTTCAGGTAATGACTGTAACCCAGCGCTTTGCTGATCGAATTCATCAGCGGGTAATCCATGATTTCCATCGCCAGCGTGACCTGCGCACGACTGGCCATTTCGACGGACTCCTGCAAGCCATCGCGAAAACGCTCGCGGGTATTTTCATTGGCCTGCTGGTAATACACGTCATAACCGGCAAGCTGGATCACGCGAATGCCGAGATCCTGCGCCAGCACGATGGCCTTGCGCATGATTTCCAGACCCTGATTGCGGGTTTCATCATCTTCTGCACCAAGCGGGAACCGCCGGTGCGCGCTCAGGCACATGGACGGAATGCGGATGCCGGTGCGCGATATTGCATCAACTACCCGCAAACGTTGCTCGCGTGACCAGTCCAGCCGCGCCAGCCGGTTGTCGGTTTCATCCACCGACATTTCAACGAAATCGAAGCCCAGCTCTTTCGCCAGTGTCAGGCGCATCAGCCAGTCTTCGCCCGCAGGCAGGGCTTTTTCATAGATACCGAGTGGAACGGCTTTATGCATCATTCGGTGTTCCTTAGCCCCAGAGCTGGCGAATGGATTTTTTGAACTGACGTGCTGCGTCAACCGGATCTTTGGCGTCGCGGATACTACGTCCGGCGATAAAGACGTGCACCGGAATGTCTTTAAATAGCGGCAAATCTTCCAGCGCCAGTCCGCCGGTAATGGTCACTTTAAAACCCATGGCGGAAAGGCGTTTAATCGCCGAGATATCGGCATCGCTCCACGCCACCCCGGCGGCCTGCGCGTCGCGGCTGCGGTGATAAACCACCTGCCCGATGCCTGCGTCGTGCCATTCCTGCGCCTGTTCCCACGTCCAGTAACCGGTCAGCTCAATCTGCACGTCGCCGTTAAATTCTTTCGCCACTTCCAGCGCACCTTTGGTGGTGTTGATGTCGGCACAGCAAATCACCGTCACCCAGTCAGCATGGGCTTCGAAACACATGCGCGAGAGGATTTTTCCGGCATCGGCGATTTTGGCATCGGCCAGCACAATTTTTTCCGGATACAGCGCCTTAAGGTCACGCACCGCGCGCACACCTTCTGCGACACACAAAATAGTGCCGACTTCGATAATGTCGACTTCGCTGGCGATCAGACGCGTGGTTTTGTAAGCGTCGTCCATCGACTGGTTATCCAGCGCCACCTGCAACATCGGTAATGAATGAGACATAATATATTCCTTCTCTGCTAACGAATTAGTGAACCGCCGTGGCGGAGGTCAGGTCGATCAGATCCAGCACCTGTTGCGCCGTGGTGCAGGCACGCAGGCGGTCAAAATTGGCTTCATCATCAAACAGGTTCACCACCTGCATGATGCCGATTTCCTGATGCGCATTGGCATCCACCGCCGCCAGCGTGATGAGGATATCCACCGGATCGTTATCTTCATGATTGAACACCAGCGGTTTTTTCAGCGTCACCAGCGCAAAACCGGTTTTCAGCACACCTTCTTCCGGACGGCCATGCGGCATGGCAAGCCCGGGCGCGATCACGAAATACGGCCCGAAACGTTCGACGCCGTCCAGAATCGCCTGGTAATAACGCGGCTCTACCACTCCGGCTTCTACCAGCATATCGACGCCAATTTTCACTGCGCCCTGCCAGGTTTCTGCTTCTGCGTTGAGGCGAATCGAGTTGTTTTCAGCCAGCGAATCTCGCAGTTTCATACATCGCTCCTTACTTTTTCAGGTCTGCGGAAAAGTGCGCGTTAATCACTTCCATCACTTTCGGACCGAAGTCCGCCGCCGACAGCATGTTGCGCACGCCGACCACGTATTTGTTGCCGCTGACGGTGATTTCATCCGCCACGTGCGTGGAGGCGACAATAATGTCAGCCCCGCTCAGCTCGGATTTGTATTCCCCCACCGCGCAGCTATTCATGGTGTGATCCACGCCTTCCTGCGTCAGAAACTGGCCGATTTTCATCTTCATGATCATCGAACTGCCTTGCCCGCAACCGCATACCGCCAGAATTCGTACTGTCATGGGAACCTCTTTGTTTGGTGAGAAGTTATTTGTGAGAAGTCATTAGTGAACAGTCATTAGTGAACAGTCATTAGTGAGAAACGGACTGATTAAGCGCCTGTTTTTCAGCATCTTCTTCGGCCCGCAATGCGCGACCCGCGAAGAACATGTAGAGCAGCACAATCACCGCAATGACGCCCATAAAGGCCATACCGATGCTGAAGAAGCCCTGCATCATTGGCGGTGCCAGAATCGACCAGTCTGCCATGCCCATCCAGGCGCTCAGGCCGGTGAGTTTGATGGCCCAGACGCAGCCGAAGATTTCGATCATCCCCATTACCAGACAGATTTTCAGCGCCGCGCGCCAGCCGCCGAAGTGATTGGCAAACACGCCGATGGTGGCGTTAGAGAAGAACATCGGGATAAAGCCGGGGATGATCATGATGGAAGAGCCCATGCCAAACAGAATGGCGACAGCAATCAGCTGGCCGATGGTGCCCCACATAAAGCCCCAGACCACGGCGTTCGGCGCAAAGCTGTAAATAGCCGCGCAGTCGATGGCCAGCACGGCACCCGGGATCAGGCGTTGGGAGATGCCGTTAAAGGCTTCGGTCAGTTCAGCAACGAACATACGCACGCCCTGAATAATGATGAAAATCGCCACTGCAAACATCAGACCGGTTTGCAGGATGTAAATCGTCCAGTGGGTTTTTCCGGCCATTTGCTGCAGGGTGTCGAGGCCGAAGGAACACAGAATGATGCCGAAGAACACGGTCATCACGATGGCGGTAGACACGATATTGTCATGGAAAATATTCAGCCAGCCCGGCAGTTTGAGATCTTCAACACTGTCTTCTTTCTTGCCGAGATACGGCGCGATTTTATAAGCGATCCACGAGGCAAATTGCTGCTGGTGACCAATCGAGAAGCCGCTGTTTTCGGTCACGGCCTGCGTCGGTTTGTACATCATGTTCGAGGTAATGCCCCAGTACAGGGATACCAGAATTGCGGTTGACCAGATGGTGGTCCACATCGGATAGCCCATGATGAAGAAGAACACCGCAATCAGCCCCGCCTGCTGGAACATGATATGGCCGGTCAGCATGATGGTGCGAATGCCGGTAATGCGGCGAAATACCACCATCAGGATATTCAGCGCCAGGGCGATCAGCACCGCGTAACCGACCCAGCTATAGGCCTCGCCCATGCGCTCCACCGTGGCCATCATTGAGGCATAGGTATCTGATATTGCACCGTTAATGCCATACACTTCTGAAAGTTTTGCCACCACCGGTTTGAAGGTACCGGTCAGAATGCCGGACCCCGCCTGCAGTAACATAAAGCCGATAATGGTTTTGATGGTGCCCTTGATAATCACCGTCGCGCTCTTCCTGAGCAGGATGTAACCGAGCATGGTCACAATACCCAGCAGCAACGGTGCGTTAGTCATTACCTGATTAAAAAATACGGTGAAGATGGTGTAGAGGAATTCCATAAGACTCTCCGTCTGACCTTGTTTGATCTCTTCAACGCACTTGAACATAACCGCTGCGCTAAAAAGTGAGGAACAAACGCACTCTAATGCTCACATCGAATCAAATAAAGATTCGCAATGATTATTTGTGAGCAGTCTCGCAAGATATCGTCATCGGCAGAATGAGCTAACAAACTAAATCACTCTGTTTTTATGATAAATATCAGCCATATACTACAAAAAAAGGCATGTGAAAACCGCCTGAAATCCTCCCGTCCTCCTTTGTCACCCCCTGCTTAATGCTAAAAATCGCTCGTTTATAATCATTGTCATTATGAATTTTCGATGATAACTTCTCACAAACAAATCACATGTAATCACTAAATGATTTATTGTGACTCTATTTCAAAGCCAACTCAGATGAGGGAATACTATGAGCAAAGTAGAAACAATCAGCCGCGAATCCTGGATCCTCAGCACTTTCCCGGAATGGGGCACCTGGTTAAACGAAGAGATCGAGCAGGAAAAGGTCGCGCCGGGCACCTTTGCCATGTGGTGGCTGGGCTGTACGGGGATCTGGCTGAAGTCTGAGGGCGGCGCGAATATTTGTGTCGATTTCTGGTGTGGCGTCGGCAAGCAAAATCACAGCAGCCCGCTGATGAAAACCGGCCACCAGATGCAGCGCATGGCCGGTGTAAAGAAGCTCCAGCCGAATCTGCGCACCACACCGTTTGTGCTCGATCCCTTTGCGATCAGGGAGATCGACGCGGTGTTATCCACCCACGATCATAACGATCATATCGATGTGAACGTGGCCGCCGCGGTCATGCAAAACTGTGCTGCTGACGTGCCCTTTATCGGCCCGCAAACCTGTGTGGATTTGTGGATGAGCTGGGGCGTGCCCGCCAGTCGTTGCATCGTGATGACGCCGGGCAAAGTGGTGAGGATCAAAGACGTGGAAATTCACGCACTGGATTCTTTCGACCGCACGGTGCTGATCACCCTGCCCGCAGACCAGAAAGCCGCAGGGGTATTGCCGGATATGATGGATCAGCGCGCGGTGAATTATTTGTTCAAAACGCCGGGCGGTAACCTGTATCACAGCGGCGATTCGCACTATTCCAACTACTACGCCAAACACGGTAACGAATATCAGATAGACGTGGCGCTCGGCTCTTATGGCGAAAACCCGCGTGGTGTGACCGACAAAATGACCAGCGTCGATATGCTGCGCATGGCGGAATCCCTCAACACCAAAGTCGTTATTCCGTTCCACCATGATATCTGGTCGAATTTCCAGGCCGATCCGCAGGAAATCCGCGTGCTGTGGGAGATGAAAAAAGATCGCCTGAAATACGGCTTCAAGCCGTTTATCTGGCAGGTCGGCGGTAAATTCACGTATCCGGATGATAAGGATAATTTCGAATATCATTATCCGCGTGGCTTTGACGACTGCTTTACTACCGAGACTGATCTGCCATTCAAGTCTTTCTTATAAAGTATGTTATGAACAGGCGGAGGCAGCAAACTCCGCTTTTTTATAAACCATGTAATTGCCATTACTGCTCGTTTATAATCACGCGGTAATCACCTATTTACCTGCGGAGCCACCATGACTGAGCCACAACGCCACAACGCTATTCTCGATCTGCTGCAACGTCAGGGGCAGATTTCCGTCGCTGATGTGATTGATCAGTTTGATATTTCACCCGCTACGGCGCGTCGTGACATCACCAAGCTCAACGAACTGGGCAAACTGCGGAAAGTGCGCAATGGCGCTGAAGCCGTGAATCAGCCACGCCAGAACTGGACACCGCTGAATATCCATCAGACGCACAATCTCAACGAGAAAATGCGCATCGCCAAAGCGGCATCCGAACTGTGCCAGCCGGGTGAAAGCGTGGTGATAAACTGCGGTTCGACGGCGTTTCTGCTCGGCCGTGAAATGTGCGGAAAAGACATTCAGGTCATTACCAATTATCTGCCGCTGGCCAATTATCTGATTGAACAGGAGCACGACAGCGTGGTGATCATGGGCGGTCAGTACAATAAAAGTCAGTCAATTACGCTGGCACCACAAGACGGCGATGCCAGCCTGTATGCCGGGCACTGGATGTTCACCAGCGGCGCGGGGCTGACCGCCGATGGCCTGTACAAAACCGATATGCTGACCGCGATGGCCGAGCAGAAGATGTTGAATTATGTTGGGAATTTGGCGGTACTGGTCGACAGCAGCAAAATCGGCCAGCGCGCGGGCATGCTGTTCAGCCGCACCGAACAAATCGATGTGCTGATCACCGGCAAAGAAGCGAATGATGAAATCATCGGGCAATTACGTCAGAAAGGCGTGCAGGTGATCCTGGTTTAGCCTTTATCCCTGTATTTCGTCTGGTCTTAGTTGTGCAATTATTGGGTAGAATGGCGGCATAACCTTTTATGAGGCAAGACCAGAATGGAACAATTTGAAGCAATCAGCGTTGAACAAGCACATTCCCGCCTGACCTCAGGCGAAGCCGTGATGGTCGATATTCGTGACCCGCAAAGCTTCGGCGCAGCACATGCACCTGGCGCTTATCACCTGAGCAACGACAGCCTGCCTGCGTTTATCCAGCAGGCCGATGCCAAAACACCGGTACTGGTGATGTGCTATCACGGCATCAGCAGCCGCGGTGCCGCGCAATTTCTGATTTCTCAGGGTTTCGAATCGGTCTACAGCGTTGACGGCGGTTTCGAAGCCTGGTCGCAAACCTTCCCGCAAGATATTGAAGCCTGACCCCTCTTTATTGACGCCGGCGCACGCTATAGTCTTTATAACCAGGCTAATGAGTTTGCGCCGAAAATGTTCTTAAGCTGAAAAAGCTACCTTTCTCCAGTGTTGATATAATTTCCGCCTACTATCGACAGGATTCCAAGATGAAAAAACTGAACACTTCACGTTCTTTAGGGATGCGTACGCTCGCTGTTCATGGCGGACAGCAGCCCGATGCCCTGACCGGCGCGATTGCGACACCTATCACCGCCGCATCGGCATTTTCATACCCGGATTTTGACAGCGGCGCACGCCGTTTCAGTGGTGAAGAACCGGGTTATATTTACAGCCGTTTCGCCAATCCGACGGTGGCCGTTTTTGAACAGAAACTGGCGGCGCTTGAAGGCGCAGAAACCGCCGTTGCCTGCGCAAGTGGCATGGCAGCGATCAGCGCCACGTTGTTTGCCCTGCTGGTTCCCGGCGATGAAATCATTCATATCGGCACGCTGTATGGCGGCACTGAAGGCGTGGTGCGTAACCTGCTGCCACGTTATGGCATAAAACCGGTTCACGTTACCCATGTGAGCGAACTGGAAGCGGCATTCACAAAAAACACCAAAGTGGTGCTGGTGGAAACCCCGGCTAACCCGGGACTGGATATCGCCGATCTGGCTGAAGTCGCCCGTCTGTCGAAAGCCGCCGGTGCAGTCAGTGTGGCGGATAATACCTTTGCCACACCGTACCTGACGCGCCCGCTGGAACTGGGAATTGATATCGTTCTGCATTCCGCGACCAAATACATCAGCGGCCACGGCGATGCGACCGGTGGCGTAGTGGCCGGTTCGGCGGCATTAATCACGCCAATCCGCACCCTGAGTCTGAAGCAGTTCGGCGGCAACCTGAGCCCGTTCGAAGCCAGTTTGCTGATCCGCGGCCTGAAAACTCTGCCGCTGCGCGTCGAAGCCAGTTCGCTGAGCGCACAGGCGGTGGCGGAATTCCTCGACGGCCACAGCGCGGTAGACACCGTGTTCTATCCGGGGCTGAAGCAGCATCCGGGACATGCCACCGCCTCAAAACAAATGAAACTGTTTGGCGGGATTATGGCCATTGAGCTGAAAGGCGGCCTCAACGCCGCACGGACGTTCCTCGATAAGCTGAGCATCATCACGCAGGCGGTATCGCTCGGCGACACCGATTCGCTGGCCTGCCATCCGGCATCGACAACGCACAGCGCCGTCGCGCCGGAAGTTCGCCGCCAGAGCGGTATCACCGACGGACTGGTGCGCATCAGCATCGGTATCGAAGATACCGAAGACCTGATTGCTGATCTGCAACAGGCGCTGGAAGGGCTTTAAGCAGATCTGAAATCACGCTCAGCATCACATCTCCTGCATGCTAAAGTGTAATTATTATGGCGATATAGAGCATATATCGCCATAATACTTTCAGTTTACACTTCAAATTGGCTGCTACCATGCCCCGAAAAACATCGCCCTTGCTTCCGGCAACTGAATCGCTATTAACTGAGTTTGGCGATCGTCTTCGTCTGGCGAGGTTGCGCCGCAAACTGACGGCAGCACAGGTCGCAGAACGGGCAGGTATGGTTCCCATGACATTGCGCAATCTTGAACGCGGCAACACAGGCGTCACTCTCGGTGCCTGTCTGGCGGTAATGCAGGTTCTGGGCGTAGAACAAGATCTCAATTTGTTGCTCAAAGATGATCCGTTCGGCCGCCAGTTGCAGGACGCTACATTAATTCCCCGTAAACCCACCTCACGCAACTCCCGTTCAAAACGGACGCCTTCCTCTGTGTCCTCAGATAATACTCTTTTAAAACAAGATGAACCGGATACAGAAAGTGACTGGGCTAAGGATGATTTTTTAAGTGCGGGTTCATTAGCGTCACTGCTTCAAGGTGGTGAAAATACCGGTAAAAAAACCCATAAAAGGACGAAGAAATGACGGTAAGGATTGCCGTGTATGCCGACTGGGCGCCCCTCCCATCGCCTTTGCGCATCGGTTATCTCAATGTGCATCAGGCTGCAGGTCGCGAAATTTTTGCCTTTGAATATGATCAGGCTGCGCTGGAACATCCTGATTTTGCCCATCTTCAGCTTGATCCACGAATAGGGTTATTCACTGGCCCCCAATATCCGGCACAAAGGCAGGATATTTTTGGTGCCTTTGCGGATACCAGTCCGGATCGCTGGGGACGGTTGTTGATGAAAAGACGGCTGGAACGTGAAAAACGGGCAGGTGTGGCCTCTGCAAGCCAGCGTCTTTATGAATCTGATTACCTGCTGGGCGTGCATGACAGTTTTCGTATCGGCGCGCTGCGGTTTCGGCTCAATGATGAAGGCAATTTTCTGGATGACCGTCATGATGTCGCTGCTCCTCCTTTCATTCAAATTCGTGAACTCGAAGCCGCCAGCCGGGCGCTGGAAAAGGACCGTGAAAATCAGGATGCCGCAGGAGATGAATGGTTACGTTTACTGATTGCACCAGGCGGATCGCTTGGCGGCGCCCGCCCAAAAGCCAGCGTCAGCGCACCAGATGGTCATCTGTGGATAGCAAAATTTCCCAGCATTAATGACGAATATGATATCGGTGCATGGGAGCTGGTCGTCAATACGCTGGCAAAAGCCTGTGGTCTGAATGTGCCTGAAAGCCTTGCCCGCCGCTACGCCAATCCTCATCATTGTTTTTTAGTGAAGCGTTTTGACCGGACGACAGAGGGTCAGCGTAAACACTTTGCCTCGGCGATGACGCTGACCGGCCATCAGGATGGCGACGACGCCTCTTCAGGTATCAGCTACCTTGAGCTGGCGGCGGTAATTATTAATCAGGGCGCGCAGCCAAATCAGGATTTACGCGAACTCTGGTCGCGTATCGTGTTCAATTTGCTGGTATCCAATACCGACGATCATCTGCGCAATCACGGTTTTCTACTGGAACCGGGAAAAGGATGGCGTCTTTCACCCGCCTATGACATGAATCCGGTGGCGCAAAGCACAGGATTAAAACTGAATATCAGCGAATCCGATAATGCGATGGATCTCGATTTAGCGCTTTCTGTCGCGCCGGTGTTTAGGATTTCAAACAGCGATGCGCTGGATATCATCCGTCGCTGCCAGCAAATCGTCAGACAGTGGCCAACGATTGCCAGCAAAATTGGCCTCTCTGTACGCGAGCAAAATGCGATGTCATCAGCATTTAGGTTAGCATGACCCTGTTAACCAGAAGCCTGCTGACAGATAATCAGGCGATACCATTATCGCCTGTCTACATAACAATGAATTACCGCAGTCAAACAATTAGGGAAACCGCTAAACGCTATGGTGCGCATTCTTAACCTGAACAACCCCCGCCTGGCTCAGGCTTTTGTCGATTACATGGCAACCCAGGGTTTTACGCTGACGATGAAACACGAAAGTCAGGAAGTGCAGCTCTGGCTGGAAGATGAATCCCGTCTGGAAGAGGCCGAGAAGCAGGTGGCGCTGTTTGTGCGCGATCCCCTGCATCCACGCTATCAGGAAGCAAGCTGGAAAACCGGCAAGGCACAGCCACATTTAAAGATGTCGCACACGCCCTTCCTGAAAACCCTGCGCAGCCGCGCCGGGCCGCTGACGATAGGCATGATTGTGCTGAGTCTGGCGGTGTTTATCCTGCAACAGATGGTCGGCGACGAACTGGTGATGAGCTGGCTCGCCTGGCCGGACAGTTCGCGCGTTTTCCAGTTATGGCGCTGGTTCACCCCGGCTCTGATGAATTTCTCCTTTATTGCCTTGCTGATTAATCTGGCATGGTGGTGGTATCTCGCCAGCCAGATTGAGATGCATCTGGGCAGCGGCAAACTGTTCACCGTGACACTCATTTCGGCCCTGATCAGCGGCTGGGGCCAGTCGATGGTCAGCGGTTCGTGGTTCGGCGGATTATCCGGTGTGGTGTACGCGCTGATGGGTTACGCCTGGCTGACCGGCCAGCTGAAACCGGAAAGTCGTCTGTATGTGCCCGGCGGATTACTGGTCATTTCGCTGATTTTTATGTTCATTGGCTATGCTACGGGCGGCGCGGCCGTGTCGAATGCCGCGCATGCGTTTGGTCTGGGTCTCGGCCTGGTCATGGCATTTGTTGACACGCGCACTCCGCGCAACAAAAAAAATAAGTAGGGGATTCGGGTGAAACAAACACAACGCCATGATGCGATTATCGATTTAGTCCGCCAGCAGGGGTATGTCAGCACCGAAGAGCTGGTGGAGCATTTTGCAGTCAGCCCGCAAACTATCCGCCGTGATCTGAATGATCTGGCGGAACAGAATAAAATTCACCGTCACCATGGTGGGGCAGCCTTGCCGTCCAGCTCGGTGAATGCGGCATACAACGACCGTAAAGTGATGTGGTCGGAAGCGAAAGCGCGTATCGCCGAACGAGTCGCCAGCCAGATCCCTGACGGTTCAACGCTGTTTATTGATATCGGCACCACGCCGGAAGCCGTGGCGCATGCGCTGCTTAACCATAAAAATCTGCGCATCGTGACCAACAACCTGAACGTCGCGACGCTGCTGACAGCCAAAGAGGATTTTCGTTTGTTCCTCGCAGGCGGTGAAGTGCGCGCCCGCGACGGCGGCATCATGGGCGAGGCAACGCTCGATTTCATCTCTCAGTTCCGCCTTGATTACGGCATTCTCGGCATCAGCGGCATCGATATGGACGGTTCGCTGCTCGAATTCGACTATCACGAAGCCCGTACCAAACGCGCGATTATCGAAAACTCCCGCTGCGTGATGCTGGTGACGGACCACTCCAAATTTGGCCGAAACGCGATGGTCAACCTTGGCAAAATGGATCTGATTCATTATCTGTTCACTGATAAACAGCCGCCGGACAGCGTGAAGCAAATCATCGACAAGTACGACGTGCATCTCGAACTGTGCTGATTTGCCTGCATTTAAGGAGCGCTGCGGCTGGCGCTCCTGCTTTTCCTCCCTCCGCCCTGCCCGGCAAAACGAACAATTTCGAAAAATTCCACGCGTAGCAGCGTTCGGTTTCGTCCCCTCCTTGCTATTTTGCTCGAAACCGACACAAAAATGTTACCTTCATCACGCATAATTGTTTTTATTTGGTTAACTCTTGGCTTGTTTGTCGATTCTCGATTACAATCGTGAGCGAAAACGAACATAAAAGAGCTATTGCGAACATCTGGAGGAAGATGACGTGGAAACCAAAGACTTGATCGTAATTGGTGGCGGTATTAATGGTACCGGCATCGCAGTCGACGCAGCTGGCCGCGGGCTGTCTGTTCTGCTGCTTGAAGCGCAAGACTTGGCCTGCGCGACCTCTTCGGCCAGTTCTAAACTGATCCACGGTGGCCTGCGCTATCTGGAACATTACGAATTCCGTCTGGTCAGCGAAGCGCTGGCTGAACGTGAAGTGCTGTTGAAAATGGCACCGCATATTGCTTTCCCGATGCGTTTCCGTTTACCGCATCAGCCGCATTTGCGCCCGGCCTGGATGATCCGCGCCGGTTTGTTCCTGTACGACCATCTGGGCAAACGCACCAGCCTGCCGGCCAGTAAAGGTCTGAAATTCGGCAGCGAGTCCGTGCTGAAACCAGAACTGACCAAAGGTTTTGAATACTCGGATTGCTGGGTCGACGATGCGCGTTTAGTGGTCGTCAATGCACAGGAAGTGGAAGAACGTGGCGGCGAAGTTCGTACCCGCACCCGCGTGACCCGCGCATGGCGTGAGGACGGCATGTGGATGGTGGAAGCCGAAGATATCGACACCGGCAAAACCTTCACCTGGCGCGCCAAAGGTCTGGTGAACGCTACCGGTCCGTGGGTAAAACATTTCTTCGACGACGGCCTGAAGCTGAAATCGCCATACGGCATCCGTCTGATCAAAGGCAGCCATATTGTGGTGCCCCGTGCACACAATCAGCCGCAGGCCTACATTCTGCAAAACGAAGATCATCGCATTGTTTTCGTGATCCCGTGGATGGATGAATTCTCCATCATCGGCACCACCGACGTGGAATATCACGGCGATCCGAAAGACGTGAAAATCGATGATAAAGAAATCGGTTATCTGCTGAAAGTGTATAACGACCACTTTAAGAAACAGCTGACCACCGAAGACATCGTCTGGACTTATTCCGGCGTGCGCCCGCTGTGCGATGACGAATCAGATTCACCACAGGCGGTGACCCGCGATTACACGCTCGACGTTCACGATCAGGATGGCAAAGCGCCGCTGCTTTCTGTATTCGGCGGCAAGCTGACCACCTACCGTAAGCTGGCGGAACATGCGCTGGAAAAACTGGTGAAGTACTATCCGAAAGCCGGCCCGGCGTGGACCAAAACTGCCGTGCTGCCTGGCGGGAAACTGAACGGAGACCGTGATACCTACAGCGCCAATCTGCGTTCCCGCTTCAAATGGTTACCGGAATCACTGGCACGCCGTTATGCGCGTACGTACGGCAGCCAGACGGAGTTATTCCTGAATGACGCGACCAGCCTTGAATCGCTGGGCGAAGATTTCGGTCACGGATTCTACGAAGCTGAACTGCGTTATCTGGTGGAAAAAGAGTGGGTTTCACAGCTTGATGATGCCATCTGGCGTCGTACCAAACTCGGTATGTGGCTGGATAAAACCCAGCAACAACGCGTCACCGAGTGGCTGGAAACGCACAAACAGCAGAAGAAACATCTGTCGCTGGCGTCTTGATTTAGTTAGCTCCTCCCCCTGCGAAGGGGGAGGCCGGGAGGGGGTTTAACAGACAAAACAAGTGCTTATGCACACTTAACATCTTGTTTTTGACCTTAATACCCCACCCCAACCCTCCCCTTCGCAGGGGAGGGAGCGACTCCTCTACAACTTCACCGGCTTAATGTTCCAGATCTCATCGGCGTATTCCTGAATGGTACGGTCCGAGGAGAAATAGCCCATGTTGGCGATGTTATGCAGCGTGCGGCGCGTCCATTCTTCCGGCAGTTTATACAGCTCATCGACTTTATCCTGCGTATCGACATAACTGCGGTAATCCGCCAGCACCTGATAGTGATCGCCGAGATTGACCAGCGTATCGAACAGGTTGGTGTAGCGCTTCGGCTCGCCTGGGCTGAAGACCCCGGTGGCGATTTGCGTCAGCACCTGATGCAGCTCGGCGTCCTGCTCGAAGTAAGTATGCGGGTTGTAGCCTTTGCGGCGTAATTCCTCGACCTGCGGCGTGGTATTGCCAAAGATAAAGATATTCTCCTCGCCCACGTGTTCGAGCATTTCGACGTTGGCACCGTCAAGCGTACCGATAGTCAGCGCGCCATTGAGAGCAAATTTCATGTTACTGGTGCCGGAGGCTTCGGTACCGGCCAGAGAGATTTGCTCGGAAAGATCTGCCGCCGGAATGATCAGTTGCGCCAGGCTGACACTGTAGTTCGGAATGAAAACGATCTTCAGCTTGTTGCCAATACGCGGATCGTTGTTGATCACCGCCGCCACATCGTTGATCAGCCGGATGATCTGCTTCGCCGCATAATACGCCGAGGCCGCTTTGCCGGCGAAAATCACTGTGCGTGGCACCCATTCGGCATCTGGCTCTTCGAGAATGCGGTTATAACGGGTGATGACGTGCAGCACATTCATTAGCTGACGTTTATATTCGTGGATACGCTTAATCTGCACGTCGAACAGGCTTTTCGGATCCACCACAATATTCAGCTTCTGGGCGATATACAGCGCCAGCCGTTTTTTGTTGTCCAGCTTGGCCTTGCGGATTGCCTGCAGGAAGCTCAGGTAATCCAGATTCTGTTTCAGTTCCGCCAGCTGGCTGAGATCAGAACGCCAGGTCTGGCCGATGGCATCGTCAATTACCGCTGACAGCGGTTTGTTGGCCAGTGCCAGCCAGCGGCGCGGCGTCACGCCGTTGGTTTTATTACAGAAACGGTCCGGATAAATACGGGCGAAATCAGCAAACAACGACTGCACCATCAGCTCGGAATGCAGCTCAGACACACCGTTAACTTTGTGGCTGGCGATCACCGCAAGCCATGCCATCCGCACTTTGCGGCCATTGCCTTCATCGATAATCGAGACACGCGACAGCAGGCCATTATCATTGGGGATCTTTTCCGCCACTTCTTTCAGGAAGTGATCGTTAATCTGGAAAATAATCTCCAGATGACGCGGCAGGATTTTGCCGATCATGTCTACCGGCCAGGTTTCCAGCGCTTCGCTCATCAGCGTGTGGTTGGTGTAAGAGAACACGCTGCATACGGTTTGCCACGCGGCTTGCCACTCGAATTTATGCTCGTCGATTAACAGGCGCATCAGCTCAGGGATCGACAATACCGGGTGCGTGTCGTTGAGGTGGATGGCGATTTTATCGGCCAGATTGTCGTAAGTATGGTGCGTGGTGTAATGCCGGTTGAGAATATCCTGCACGGTCGCCGACACCAGAAAATATTCCTGACGCAACCGCAGCTCGCGGCCAGAATAAGTTGAGTCATCGGGATACAACACGCGGGACACGTTCTCAGAATGGTTTTTATCTTCCACCGCCGCGAAGTAATCGCCCTGATTAAATTTCCCCAGATTGATTTCGTTACTGGCCTGCGCGCCCCACAAGCGCAGCGTGTTGGTCGCGTCGGTGTCGTAGCCGGGAATGACCTGATCATAGGCGCAGGCGATGACCTCCTCGGTTTCCAGCCAGCGGGTTTTGATGCCTTCATGCTGCACCCGTCCGCCGAAACGCACTTTATAACGGGTATTGTAACGCTGGAATTCCCACGGGTTACCGTATTCCAGCCAGTAATCCGGCGCTTCTTTTTGCTCACCGTTGATGATGCTTTGCGCAAACATACCGTATTCATACCGGATGCCGTAACCGCGCCCCGGCAGCGCCAGCGTCGCCAGCGAATCAAGGAAACAGGCCGCCAGTCGTCCGAGACCGCCGTTGCCTAAACCAGGGTCATTTTCTTCACCGATCAGTTCTTCGAGATCAAAGCCCATTTCATCAAGCGCGCTTTTCAGGTCGTCGTAAATACCCATCGCCAGCAACGCATTGGAAAGCGTCCGTCCAATCAGAAACTCCATCGACAGGTAATAAACCTGCCGGACGTCCTGTGAGGTTTGCGCCCGGTTAGAACGCAACCAGCGTTCCACCATGCGATCGCGCACCGCAAACAATGTGGCGTTCAGCCAGTCGTGTTGTGTCGCAATAGACGGATCCTTGCCGATGATAAACATCAGTTTATAGGCAATAGAATGCTTAAGCGCTTCGACACTGACTGTCGGTGAGTTGTAATTAAACGGTGAAGTCATAGCGTTACATTCCCGATCAAGTTAGCTACGTTCAGGGTCAGGACAGCAGGCGGTTATACAGGGTGATATATTCCTGCGCAGCCACCTTCCAGCCAAAATCAATACCCATGGCGTGTTGTTGGACGTGTCGCCAGTGTTTCGGTCGGCTCCACAAAACAAATGCCCGGCGGATCGCATTTCCCAGCGATTTCCCCGTTGCTTCTTCAAAGACAAAACCACTGGCTGTTCCGTCGGCCAGATTTTCCAGTGCACAATCGACCACCGTGTCGGCCAGCCCGCCGGTGCGGCGCACCAGCGGCAACGTACCGTATTTGAGGCCATATAATTGGGTTAATCCGCAAGGCTCAAAACGGCTCGGCACCATAATGACATCCGCCCCGCCGATAATGCGATGGGAAAACGCTTCGTGATAGCCGAGCTGCACGCCGACCTGGCCAGGGTTGTCCGCCGCGGCTGCCAGAAATGCCTGTTGCAGCACCGCGTCACCCGCGCCCAGCAGCGCCAGCTGACCGCCGCGTTCGAGTAAATCCGGCAAGGCTTCCAGCACCAGATCCAGCCCTTTCTGGCTGGTCAGGCGACTGACAACAGCAAATACCAGCCGCGAATCATCCACATCCAGCCCCATCGCCCGTTGCAGATAGGCTTTATTGACCGCTTTCGAGCGTAAATCCTCCGCGTCGTAACGCGCTGACAGCAGCACGTCATCACGCGGCTGCCAGATAGCGTCATCGACGCCGTTAAGGATCCCCGTCAGCCGCCCTTGCATTTCACGTTCCAGCAGCAGCGATTCCATGCCATAGCCAAATTCCGGACGGGTGATTTCTTTCGCGTACGTTGGGCTGACGGTGGTCACGTGGTCGGAATAGAACAGACCGGCTTTCAGGAAAGATATCTGGCCGTAGAATTCCAGCCCGTGCATCTGAAAGAACTCGCGCGGGATATACAGCTCATCGAGATGATGCGCGCCAAACAATCCCTGAAACGCCAGATTATGTACGGTGAAAACCGTCCGCACCGGCGCATTACGGGCGCGGATATACGCGGAACATAGACCGGCGTGCCAGTCATGAGAGTGGACGATATCGGGTTGCCAGTGTGGATCGAAATTCAGTGCCAGTTCGCAGGCCATCCAGCTCAGCAACGCAAAGCGCAGATGGTTATCCGGATAGGCAAACGACGATTGATCGTGATACGGGCTGCCGGGACGGTCATACAATCCCGGCACATCAATCAGATAAATACCCACGCCATCAAAGTAACCCAGTGAAAGGGTGACATGCCCGGCAAAAGTTGCCAGCGTGCCAATCACCTGTGTTTCCCCCAGTCCTTTTTTGACGTCAGGGAAAGCCGGAATGAGCACGCGGACATCCGCGCCTTCCGCAATCTGAGCGGCGGGTAATGCACCGGCGACATCCGCAAGGCCGCCCGTTTTTAACAGCGGAAACAGCTCAGAACAAACATGTAAAACCTGCATTCGCGCTCCTGATTATCCCGGTCATCCCGGCGTTCACCGGGATGACGAAAAGTCGTACTTCTATCGTCTGTTTATAGTTTCGCCAGCATTGCGCGGGTCACCAGCACCACGCCACCTTCCGAACGGTAGAAACGGCGGCTGTCTTCATCGGCATTCTCACCAATCACCATGCCTTCAGGGATCTGACAAGCGCGGTCAATGACGCATTTGCGCAGACGGCATGAACGCCCCACATTCACATCCGGCAGGATGATGGCCGAATCGATATTGCAGAAAGAGTTGACACGTACCCGCGGGAACAGCACGGAATGCACCACCACCGAACCGGAAACAATCACGCCACCGGCCACCAGCGAATTCATGGTCATGCCGTGGCTGCCTGAGCGATCCTGTACAAATTTGGCGGGCGGAAGCGGCTCCATGTGGGTACGGATCGGCCAGTCGCGGTCGTACATATCCAGCTCCGGCGTGACAGAAGCCAGATCCAGATTAGCGCGCCAGTAGGCATCGAGCGTGCCGACATCACGCCAGTACGGCGGCGCTTCATCGTTTTGCGTGACGCAGGAAAGACCAAACGGATGCGCGCGGGCAACGCCCTGACGGGTCAGTTTCGGGATCAGGTCTTTGCCGAAATCGTGGCTCGACTCTTCACTCGCCATGTCTTCTTCGAGCATGCGAAACAGATAGTCTGCATTAAAAATGTAGATGCCCATGCTCGCCAGCGCCATATCGGGATTGCCGGGCATCGGCGGCGGGTCTTTGGGTTTTTCGACGAAACTGGTGATGTGATAATCCTCAGTGACGCCGATAACACCGAATTCACTGGCCTCGGTGCGCGGCACTTCCAGGCAGGCGACGGTACATTCACCGCCCTTCTGCACGTGGTCGATCAGCATCCGCGAGTAGTCCATCTTGTAGATATGATCACCCGCCAGGATCACCACAAACTCGGCGTTATAGCGGCGGATGATATCCAGATTCTGATAAACCGCATCGGCGGTACCTTTGTACCAGTGCTCGGTGCTGTGGCGTTGCTGCGCCGGAAGTAAATCCACGAATTCGTTCATTTCTTCGTTAAGGAAAGACCAGCCGCGCTGGATATGCTGAACCAGCGTGTGTGACTGATATTGTGTAATCACGCCGATGCGACGAATGCCGGAGTTCAGGCAATTTGACAGGGCGAAATCAATGATGCGGAATTTTCCGCCAAAGTGAACGGCGGGTTTTGCCCGGGTTGCGGTTAAATCTTTCAGTCTTGAACCACGGCCCCCGGCAAGGATTAATGCCACGGATTTCAGCGGCAACTGCCTTGCCAGCATGACCGGGTCCCGGTTATCTAATGTCGCCATATCTGACTCCTTTGTTTTTATAATGACCGGCTCTGTGAAGTGAAATCTTGTAGGACACAGAGGGTTTTTGCTGCTGCCCGCCATTGCGAGCCTTCCATGACACGCCGGGGTTCCTCATCAAAAAGCACGCTGTTGAACGGTGCCACTGGCTGCCAGTTTCCCGGCGGCAGGTGCAAATCCACCTCGTGCAGTGAGGCATTAACGATCACCAACCAGCGCTGTGACAGGCAGATTTGCAGCCACTGCTGCGGCCCCTGCTCCCAGTCGCCGGGGCTCATCGGTTGCCCCTGTTGATTCAGCCATTGCACGTCATCGCTGCCTTCCTGCCACCAGCGGTTTTGCGTCAGTGCCGGAATTTTCCGGCGCAGCGCAATCAGCGCGCAGGTATAGGCTGTCAGGCTTTCATCGGCGTTCTCCCAGTCCAGCCAGGTCAGCGGATTGTCCTGACAGTAGGCATTGTTGTTGCCCGACTGGCTGTTGCCGAGTTCATCACCGGCCAGCAACATCGGCGTGCCCTGTGACAAACAGAGCGTCGCCAGCAAGGCACGCTGGCTGAGACGGCGCTGCTGTAATACGCCTTCAGACGCCGCAAGCCCTTCTTCACCGTGGTTTTGGCTGAAATTTTCGTTATGGCCGTCGCGATTTTCTTCACCGTTGGCCTGGTTATGTTTCTGGTTAAAACTGACGAGATCGCGCAACGTGAAGCCGTCGTGCGCCGTCAGCATGTTGATGCAGGCGTAAGGCTCACGCTGCGCGGGATTGAACTTGTCGGCGGAGGCGGCAAAACGCCCGGCAAACTGCCCCAGAGAAAGATCGCCATGCAGCCAGAACTGGCGCATATCGTCGCGCCACACATCACTCCATTCGGCAAAGGGTGCGGGGAAATTTCCGAGCTGATAGCCCCCGGCCCCGATATCCCACGGCTCGGCAATCAGTTTGATTTTCGAGAGGATGTCATCGTGTTTAATGGCCAGGAACAACGGCGATTGTGCGGTGAATTCCGGCGTTCTGCCGAGAACTGTCGCTAAATCAAAACGGAAGCCGTCAACATGACATTCACGTACCCAGTAATGCAGGCAATCGAGGGTCCAGGCGATCATGTCCTCGTCCATCAGCCGTATCGTGTTGCCGCAGCCGGTCATGTTGTTGTCGGAACCGTCGTCGTTAAGCCAGTACCCGCTGGCGTTATCAATGCCACGAAACGAAATAAACGGCCCGTCGATATCCAGCTCAGCGCTGTGGTTGAACACCACATCGAGGATCACTTCAATACCCGCCTGATGCAGTGCTTTAACCGCCGATTTAAATTCATTCAGCGCCGATACACCGCCCAGCCCGCTGGCGTAACGCGGTTCAACCGCGCACGGTGCCAGCACGTTGTAGCCCCAGTAATTACTCAGTCCAAGGTGTTGCAGGCGTGGTTCGTCGGCATGATGCTGCACCGGCAAAAGTTCTATCGCGGTGACGCCCAGATGCTGCAAATATTCAAGCATCACCGGATGCGCCAGCCCGGCATAGGTGCCGCGAAGGGCTGCCGGAATATGGGGATGCTGGCGAGTGAGGCCGCGCACATGCGCCTCGTAAATCACCGTTTCACCCCAGGGTTTCGCGGGCGGTTGATCATCACCCCAGTCGAAATTTCCGGCGACCACCACGGATTTCGGCGCAACCACGGCGCTGTCTTTATCGTCGGGCGCATCGGTGCCGCCGGTGAACCGTGCGTTGTCGAGCAGTACGCCGTCAATCGCACGTGCGCTTGGGTCGATCAGCACTTTCTTCGGGTTAAACCGGTGACCCTTTTTCGGGTCGAACGGTCCGTAAACCCGGTAGCCGTAGCGTTGTCCGGCTTTCAGCCCCGGCACAAACCCATGCCAGAGATGGCCGGTGCGCCCGGTCAAAGGCAAATGTTGCTCGCTGCCGGTCTCATCAAAAAGACAGAGTTCCACTTTTTCCGCATGTGCAGAGTACAGGCAAAAATTGACGCCACTATCTCTGAGATGCGCACCAAAAGGTGCGGGCAGACCGGGACCGAGCTGTTTCATTACGCCTCCCTTCGCAAATAAACCGTCGCCAGCGGCGGAATAGTCACGCTGATCGAATGGTCACGCTGATGATGGCCAATATTTTCACTGTAAATATCGCAACCGTTGCCGACATTACTGCCACGGTAGAAATGCGAATCGGTATTGAGGATTTCGTGATAACGCCCAGGCTGACTGATGCCTATGCGATAATGCTCACGCGGAACCGGCGTAAAGTTACTGATGACGATCACTTCACCGCCATTTTCGTCACGGCGGGCAAAGGCGAAAATCGAGTTTTCGTGATCGTCGACCACCAGCCATTCGAAACCGCGCGGGTTGTAATCGAGCTCATACAACGGCGCATTGGCCTGATAGGTCTGGTTCAGGTCGCGTACCAGATGTTGTACACCGCTGTGCCAGCCGCTTGGATCGTCAAGCAGATGCCAGTCGAGGCTGGCGTCAAAATTCCACTCACGCCCCTGCGCAAATTCATTGCCCATAAACAGCAATTTCTTGCCCGGATGTGCCCACATAAAGCCGTAGTAGGCGCGCAGGTTGGCGAACTTCTGCCACACATCGCCGGGCATTTTATCCAGTAAAGATTTTTTACCGTGTACCACTTCATCGTGGGACAGCGGCAATATGAAGTTCTCGCTGTAAGCGTAAAGCACGCCGAATGTCATGAGGTTGTGATGATATTTGCGGTGAACCGGATCAAGCTGCATATAGGTCAGGGAATCGTGCATCCAGCCCATATTCCACTTGTAATGGAAACCCAGCCCGTTAGCATCCGGCGGCATGGTGACGCCAGGATAATCGGTCGATTCTTCCGCCAGCGTCACCGCACCGCCGAGTTCACGACCAATGGTCTGGTTGGTGTATTTCAGGAAGGAAATGGCTTCGAGGTTTTCGCGGCCACCGTAATAATTCGGGATCCACTCCCCGGCTTTACGGCTGTAATCGCGGTAAATCATGGAAGCCACCGCATCGACACGCAGGCCGTCAATGCCAAACCGTTCAATCCAGTAAAAACCATTTCCTGCCAGATAGTTACGCACTTCATGGCGGCCATAGTTATAAATCAGCGTGTTCCAGTCCTGATGATAACCTTCACGGGGATCGGCATATTCGTACAGCGCGGTGCCGTCAAACTGCGCTAAACCATAGGTGTCGCTCGGAAAATGTCCCGGCACCCAGTCGAGAATGACGTTCAGCCCGGCGTTATGCGCGGCATCAACAAAGGCTTTGAATTCCATCGGCGTGCCGAAACGACGGGTCGGCGCATACATGCCAAGCGGCTGATAACCCCAGCTCCCGTCGAACGGATGTTCGTTGACCGGCATCAGTTCGATGTGCGTAAAACCCATCCATTTGGCATATGAGACTAATTGCTCGGCCAGTTCACCATAGCTGAGCCAGAAATTATCATCGGTATGACGACGCCAGGAACCCAGGTGCACTTCATACACGGAAACCGGCTGATTCAGCGCATTGGCTTTCTTTCGGCTTTCTGAATGCGGCACAACATCCGGTAATTTACGCACGCACGAGGCAGTATCCGGACGCATCTGCGCCTCAAAAGCATAAGGGTCGGCGCGCAGGCTGACATGCCCGCGGCAGTCGATAATTTCGAATTTATACAGTTGACCTTCGCGGACGGCGGGAATAAAGAGTTCCCAGATACCATTTTCACGGCGCTGACGCATCGGGTGTCGGCGGCCGTCCCAGAAGTTGAATTCACCCACGACGGAAACCCGCGTGGCGTTCGGTGCCCAGACGGCAAAACTGACACCCTCGACGTCATCCAGCGTTTGCAGATGTGCGCCGAGTTTTTCGTATGGCCGCAGGTGCGTGCCTTCTGCCAGCAACCAGATATCCAGTTCCTGCAACAATGTGCCGAACCGGTACGGATCGTCAATCACATGCAGATTCTCGCCCCAGCGGACTTCCAGCTTGTAACGAAAGGCATTTTTACGCCGCGGGATCAGGCCGACAAAGAAACCGCGATCATCGTAACGACGCAGTTCCGCCACCTGTTTACCTTTTTCTACATCAATAACCCAGACCTGATCCGCATCCGGCAACAGGGCACGCACTTCCAGCCCGGCGGCCACAGAATGCATACCCAAAAGAGAAAAAGGATCAGCGTAGTGGCCAGATATAATTTGGTTAATGACGTGCTGATCGGGAAGTACAGACATGTATTTCGTCCTATGATTAATTAAATCAATAAATCCAATAAAATCATTCAGGTATTCAATACGAAACGTGATCCCAGTGTGCTCCCCTTTTTATCGCCGCTTTGTGATCCGGCTGTGTTTCGGTTTTGCCAAAAAGTGCGCGATGACGCTTACGCTCACAATTTCCAAATAAGTGCTTATTTCAGCTTCTCAAAGAGGCATAGCTCTTCTACTAAGCATAGACAAAGGTTCGAAAAATCAGCGGGAAGAAACCGATGAATTTTTCGCAAAATGAAATACAGAGAGTTGCGCTGGAAAAAGGCGGATAAACGGTGAAGTGATTGATGACAGAATCAAAAACGGGACACCGTGCTGGTGTCCCGCAGGGAAATCTTTACAAAGAAAACGGGGCAGTTTTCAATATTGCATCGCGTTAGAGAAGAATACGCAGCATGCGGTGTAAAGGCTCTGCCGCGCCCCACAGCAGCTGATCACCCACGGTGAATGCAGACAGATATTGCGGGCCCATATTCAGTTTACGCAGACGGCCGACCGGTGTATTCATGGTGCCGGTGACAGCCGCTGGCGTCAGTTCACGCATCGACAGTTCGCGGTCATTTGGGATCACGCGAACCCAGTCATTATGCGAAGCCAGCATCTGTTCGATTTCCGGAATTGACACGTCTTGTTTCAATTTCAGCGTGAAAGCCTGGCTGTGACAACGCAGCGCGCCGATACGAACACACAAGCCATCCACCGGAATAATGCTGGAAGTGCCGAGAATTTTGTTGGTTTCCGCCTGACCTTTCCATTCTTCTTTGGTCTGGCCGTTATCGAGCTGTTTGTCGATCCACGGGATCAGACCGCCCGCCAGCGGAACACCGAAGTTATCGGTTGGCAACGTACCGCTGCGGGTCAGCGCGGTCACTTTACGTTCGATGTCCAGAATGGCGGACGCCGGGTTTTCCAGCTCTTTCGCCACGCTGCTATGCAGCATACCCATCTGGGTCAGCAGTTCACGCATATGACGCGCGCCGCCACCGGAAGCTGCCTGGTACGTGGCAACAGACGCCCACTCGATCAGGTCATTCGCAAACAGGCCGCCGAGCGACATCAGCATCAGGCTGACGGTACAGTTACCGCCCACAAAGGTTTTAATGCCTTTGTCGATGCCCTGATGGATCACTGCGCTGTTCACCGGGTCAAGGATGATTATCGCGTCATCTTCCATTCTCAGAGAGGATGCTGCGTCAATCCAGTAGCCAGACCAACCGATTTCACGCAGCTTAGGATAGATTTCATTGGTATAATCGCCGCCCTGACAGGTGATGATAATGTCCAGCGCGCTCAGAGCGTCCAGATCATAGGCATCCTGCAAGGTTCCGGACTGACCCGTGAAAGAAGGCGCGGCCTGACCGTGCTGAGAGGTGGAGAAGAATACCGGACGGATAGCGTCGAAATCGCGTTCTTCAATCATGCGTTGCATGAGTACAGAACCGACCATCCCGCGCCAGCCAACGAAACCTACATTTTTCATAATATCTGTCCTGCCCTGAGGGTGATAACTGCTTAAAACGGCTTGAACGCGCGTTTGCACTAAGTTAGTGCCTGTTTTGATGCACTGTGCCCCGTTAACGCGCTGGTCTACCACCTTACAAAATGTAGTAGAAGTGGCAAGTGAATTTAATCAATAGTGCAGCTTTTAATAGCAGCGCAACTTATAACAGGCATTTTTTCTGAGGTAGTCATGACCGAAATGATTTCAGCAACCATTTTGCTGTTTTTAATTATGGATCCGCTGGGCAACTTACCGATTTTTATGTCGGTTTTAAAACATCTCGACCCGAAACGTCGCCGGGTCGTGTTAATCCGCGAAATGCTGATCGCACTGATCCTGATGCTGATCTTCCTGTTCGCCGGGGAAAAAATCCTGTCGTTCCTGAATTTACGTACCGAAACCGTGTCGATTTCCGGCGGTATTATTCTGTTCCTGATTGCTATCAAAATGATTTTCCCGTCAGAAGAGAAAAGCAGCAGCGGCCTGCCAGCCGGTGAAGAACCCTTCCTCGTACCGATGGCCATCCCGCTGGTTGCTGGCCCGTCGATTCTCGCCACGCTGATGCTGCTTTCGCACCAGTATCCGAATCAGATGAGTCATCTCACGCTGGCGCTGTTTATCGCCTGGGGCATGTCGATGGCGATCCTTCTGCTGTCGAACCTGTTCCTGCGCCTGCTCGGCGACAAAGGCGTCAGCGCCCTCGAACGCCTGATGGGCCTGATTCTGGTGATGCTCTCAACACAGATGTTCCTTGATGGGATCAGGGCGTATCTGAAGATTTAGCAGCAGAAAAAACGAAAAAGGCGAGCCACGCGGCTCGCCTTTTTTACATCTGTTTTAAATCGTTTTAAGCGTCTGGATGATTTGCGGATTCAGTTCGAGCATTTTCAATAATTTCAGCGCGGCGCCATTCGGCAAACGCTTTTGTTGTTCCCACGCCTGCACCAGCGAAGGAGATACACCGAGCAGTCGGGCAAATTCATCCTGCTTAATTCCCGCCTTTGTACGGATTTGTTTTACTTCGGGCATGGCAACACGCGTGATATGCGCAGGTGTCATTTCGCCTTTATGGATAGCGACCATCTCTTCAGCGGATTGTCGCAATTCTTCAAAGAATTCTTTCGTCATGGTCTATCTCCTGTGTCACGACAGACTTCGTACAATGTTTTTCAAAATCAATTTTTCGCTTTCCGTCAGTGAGTCTTTCTCACTCTTCGGATAAACCAGCAGCATGAAAATCTGACCGTCAGCGCACAGGTAATAATAAATCGCCCGCACACCCGCACTTTTTCCACGCCTTTGATGACCCCAGCGGATTTTTCTGCATCCACCTGTGCCGACAATCAAAGCCCCTGCGTCGGGATAATGGGTGAGGTATTCCTGAAACTGGCGATATTCCTCCTCAGTCAGCAGCTCTTTGCATTTGCGGCTAAAGGTCGGGGTTTCGATAAACTCCAGATATTCCATATGACTCATTCCATGACTCAAGATGGCTGAATAATACTCTCACAGGGTAAGAGTTCAACGCGAGGTTTTTCACGTCAGAAACGAAAAAGGCGAGCCACACGGCTCGCCTTTTATATGCTAACAATTTGTCGTCAGACGACCATCGACAACAGCAGACATCCCGCCAGACCGCACAGGGAAATGATGGTTTCCAGCACAGACCAGGATTTGAAGGTTTCGACAATGCTCAGGTTGAAATATTCCTTGAACAACCAGAAGCCCGGATCGTTGACGTGCGAGAAAATCACGCTGCCGGAACCGACGGCGATCACCATCAGTTCAGGGCTGACGCCCGTGGTGGCGATCAGTGGCGCGGCAATACCGCCCGCAGTAATCGCTGCCACGGTAGCAGACCCCAATGCGATACGCAGAACCGCCGCAATGGACCAGGCCAGCAGGATTGGCGAGAGCGTGCTGCCGTCCATCAGAGCTGCAATGTATTTTTCAATACCGCTGTCCACCAGCACCTGTTTAAACGCACCGCCACCGCCGATGATTAACAACATCATCGCGATGATTTTGATGGAATCGGTCACAGTTGCCATCACATCTTCCATCTTACGGCCACGGTTCAGACCGAAAGTGAAGATAGCGATCAGCACCGCAATCAGCGTTGCCATCACCGGGTCGCCGAAGAATTCAGCATACGCCAGCACCGGATGCCCTTTCGGCAGGATCATTTCGCAAAGTGCGCGGAATGCCATCAGAATAACCGGCACCAGTGAAGTCGCGACGCTGACGCCAAAGCCCGGCATCTCTTCTTCCGTGAAGGTTTTCGGGTTAAACAGACCTTCAGGCACCGGTTTGTCGATACCTTTCAGGAAGCGCGCATACACCGGCCCTGCCAGAATCACCGTCGGCACCGCCAGCAGTGAACCAAACAGCAGTGTTTTACCCATATCCGCATGGAAAATCGTCGCAATCGCCGTCGGACCAGGGTGCGGAGGCAGGAACCCGTGTGTAACGGATAACGCAGCCGCCATCGGAACCCCGACATACAGCAATGGCAAACGCGCCGCCGCGGCCACAGTGAAGACCAGTGGCAACATCAGCACGAAACCGACTTCATAGAACAGGGCAAACCCGACGATGAAACCTGTCAGCACGATCGCCCACTGAATGTGCTCACGGCCAAACTTTTCGATAAGGGTGGTCGCGATACGTTGTGCGCCACCGCAATCCGCCAGCATTTTACCGAGCATGGCACCGAAGCCCATGATCAGCGCAAGACTGCCAAGCGTCCCACCCACCCCGTTTTTGATCGAGGTGATGACTTTATCGACCGGCATTCCCTGCATAATCCCCACCGCCAGCGCGACAAGAATCAGTGCAATGAAGCCATTAAGCTTAAATCGGATCATAAGTAACAACAGCAGTGCGACACCCACCGCTACAATAACTAATGGCATATTCTTCCCCTCACGCTGTCACCCGGGTATGACTAAAAACCGGGTGAAGCATTGTTTTTAATTTTCAAGATGTTGTAGGAATTAACAGTGCTACGGGTACAGACCGCGACCGCTAAAACAGCAGTGCATTCCTTTGTGATATTAGTCACATCTCCATTTGTTACCGGTATCATGATACCGGTAACATGGTAATATTAGGACTCACTACGCAGTCAAAATGTTCATTTTGGGATAGAGATCATACTTATGGCAGGACAAAGCATCATTCTGATGGGCGTGTCAGGCAGCGGTAAATCCACCGTCGGCGCGGCACTGGCCCGTGAAATTAACGCGAAATTTATCGACGGCGATGATCTTCATCCCCGCGCCAATATTCAAAAGATGGCCAGCGGCACGCCACTGAACGACGATGACCGCGCGCCGTGGTTATTGCGTCTCAACGACGCGGCTTACAGCCTGCGCCATAAAAATGAAACCGGCATCATTGTCTGTTCTGCACTGAAGCGTCGCTACCGTGACGCCCTGCGTAAAGACAACGAAGGCATGGTATTCATCTACATGAAAGGCAGTTTTGAAGTGATTGCCGAGCGCCTTAAAGCGCGTGCCGGACATTTCATGCCGACCGATTTACTGCGCAGCCAGTTCGATGCGCTCGAAGAACCGGGCGAAGACGAACCGGATGTGTTGCGCGTGAATATCGATCACAAGTTTGAAGGTGTGGTAGATCGCTGTATCGCGGCTTTGAAGACGGTACAGAAGTAAGACTTTAAAAAGCCACAGGTGAGCCGTCGGTGGCGCAGCCAATTTGGATTCGGATGGAGCACAGGCCCCGGAGCGTACACGTAGTACGTGAGGAGGACGAGCACCACCCGGATTCAAAGTGGCAAGTAAACCAGGCTCAACAAATCAAATACTTCCACCCGCAGAAATCGTAAACCCGACATCCACCATTCTCGGCACCACTTCTTCGCCGCGAAGTCTCGCCAGCAGACGTTCGGCGGAGATTTGCCCCATTCTTTCGCGCGGTGTCAGCACGCTGGCGAGTGGTGGCTCCATCGCCTGCCCCATGTTGTGCCCATGAAAACCGGCAATCGCCATTTGTGAAGGGATTTTCAGCCCCTGGCGCTGACATTCAAAAAATGCGCCCGCCGCGAGGTCATCGTTGGTACAGAAAATACTGTCGATTTGTGGCCAGTCTTTTTGCGCCTGACGCAGTAATTCCGCGCCGCCACTGTAACTGGAAGAACGGCTGGTCATCACACTGTAAGGCTCCAGACCGGATTCACGCATCGCCTGCTCGTAACCCTGCTGTTTGATAATGGTTCGCTCATCCTGACGAGCGCCGAAATACACCACATGACGATGGCCGCGCGCGATAATTTGTTGCGTCATCTGCCGCGCGGCTTCGAAGTTGTTGAAGCCGACCGCCAGATCCACACACGGCGACACACAGTCCATCATCTCCACCACCGGAATACCGGCCACTTCAATCATCTTCAGCGTACGCGCGGTGTGATGGCGTTCGGACAAAATCAGTCCGTCGATATTGTAGGAAAGCAGTGAAGTCAGACGCTGTTCTTCGCGCTCCTGGCTGTAGCCGTAGTGCGCCAGCATGGTCTGATAACCGTGGATATCAGTCACGCTTTCGATGCCGCGCAGCACTTCCGCAAACACCTGGTTGGTCAGCGACGGCAGCAGCACACCGATGGCGCGGCTTTTAGCGTTAGAAAGAATATCCGGTGCGCGGTTGGGGATGTAGCCCAGCTCGTCGAGCGCCGCAGAGATTTTTTCCTGCAACGCGCCGGAAACCTGTTCAGGGTTACGCAAATAACGGCTGACCGTCATTTTGGTGACGCCCACCTTGTCGGCAACATCCTGGAGTACGGGTCTTTTTTTCTTCATATTCATCAAAGAGATGGGCCGCTGAAAAGGTTAAGGGATCAGAGAGTGATGTTAGCAAACAATCGCGCAGGCGGATATCCGTTGCTGCGCGACATGAGAGGTTTATCAGGAAGGTAACGAAAGCTGGCCGCGAACCGGTGCGCTGGGATTGGCGGAGAACTGGCCGGTCAGCAGCGCCATCGCGCGTTGTGCCAGGGTTTCCAGCGGATAGGCAATCGCCGGAACAGCAGACACGCCCGGAGGCAGCGTACTGTCGAGACTGAACACCATCACATTTTCAGGCACGGCGCGCCCGTGCAGGGCGAGCTGACGGAGTGCATCCTGCGCGGTGGCATCGTCCGGCACCAGCAGCGCATTGAACGGCACGTTCTGTGCCAGCAGTTTCGTCAGCGCATCTGCGCCGCTGTGCTCCAGCCGCCGGTCGTAAGGCAGCAGGAACTTCTCCAGTGCCAGATGATATCCCTGCAAGATTTGTCCGGCGGTTTCGCTGTTTTCCGCGTTGATCAGGGCAATCTGCCGGCGCCCTTGTTTGAGCACATACTGGCAGGCAGTTTCGGCGGCAAAGCTGCGGTCAAAGTGAATGCTGCGTGCTGAATCCGCATCCAGACAATCAATGGTGATCACGTTTTCAGGAAGTTTCGGCAAAGGAAAGCGCGCACCGATCACAATCATCGCATCGCACAGACCACGGCCAATTTCAGCTACGGAATGCGTCAGGCTCGCTGCGTCGGTGGCAAAGCGCAGCAGCAGATACTTCTGATTCAGCCGCAACTCTTTTTCCAGCGCGTGGAGATAACCGGTGGACTGATTGATGTTTTCGGTCGCACAAATCACGCCGATACAACCGGTAGACTGCGTGGACAGCGACTGCGCAATCACGCTCGGTTTATATTGCAGTGTTTCCACCGCCTGCATCACAGCCAGGCGGCTTTCTTCTTTGACACCGCGGCTGCCACTCAGGACACGGGACACCGTCGCTTTCGACACCTTCGCCAGCCGCGAAACGTCGTTAATGTTTGCCATGTCTTTCCTTGTGTTAATCGAAACCGTTATTTTTAGACACCGCCGCGAACCATTCGCCGCTTTTCTTCACCGTACGCTTCTGCGTTTCCAGATCCAGCTGGATGAAACCATACCGGTTTTTATAGGCATTCATCCATGACCAGCAATCAATAAATGTCCACATGTGATAACCCAGGCAACCACTGCCTTCCTGCAAGGCGCGGTGCAGCCATTTCAGGTGCCCGCTGACAAACTCGATGCGGTAATCATCATCAATCCGCCCCGCCTGTTCAAAGCGCAGTTCATTTTCCACACCCATGCCGTTTTCGGAAATGAAACAGCGCGGATTACCGTAGTTTTCACGCAGATTGGTCAGAATATCGTAAATGCCCTGCTCGTAGATTTCCCAGCCACGGTGCGGGTTCATTTTACGTCCCGGCATGACATAGTTATCGAAGAACCATTCCGGCATAAACGGACTTTCCGGATTAACCATACTGTCGCGGCACTGAATACGGCGCGGCTGGTAATAGTTGATGCCGAGTAAATCCACCACACCCTGTTGCAGCAGTGCTTTATCGCCCTGCTGGCAGGCCGGAAGCTGATCGTATTTGTTCAGCAATTCCACCAGTTCCTGCGGATATTCACCGCGCAGCGCCGGATCGAGGAAGCTGCGGTTAAACATCAGGTCCGCAATGTTAGCGGCTTTCAGGTCAGCCGGATTCTGTGACCGCGGATAAGACGGCGTAAGGTTAAGAATAATGCCGATTTCACCGCCAGAATTGCGGGCGCGATAGGCCTTCACTGCCAGCGAATGGGCCAGCATAGTGTGATACGCCACGGTGGCAGCCCGTTTGAAATCCACCACGTTCGGGTAATGGAAATCATACAAATAACCGCCTTCCACCGGCACCACCGGTTCGTTGAACGTAAACCAATGCTTCACGCGGTCACCGAACAGCTCGAAACAGGTATCGGCGTATTTTGCGTAAGCCTGCACGACGTCCCGGTTTTCCCAGCCGCCGAGTTCCTGCATCGCCATCGGCATATCAAAGTGGAACAGATTGATAAACGGCTGTACGCCCTGCGCCAGCATTTCGTCGATCACCTGGTTATAAAACGTGACCGCTTCCTGATTCACTTCACCACGCCCGTTGGGGATCAAACGCGCCCAGGAAATCGAGGTGCGGAAGGTGTTGTGATTGAGCTGTTTCAGCAGCGCGATATCTTCGCGCCAGTTTTTGTAAAACGTCGAGGTATCCTGCGGACCGACGTCATTGTGAAAGCGCGTCGGCTGTTGTGAATACCAGTGATCCCACACCGTCGCGCTTTTTCCGTGGCTCAGGGTTTCACCTTCCGTCTGCGGCGCTGAACTGGCACTGCCCCACCAGAATTCTTTTGGAAATGCGTATTTCATCGTCATCCTCGCTGTCCGTTAGCTTTACGTTTTTAACTGAATTATTTGACTGTTTAACTGTTTGCCGGCACGGCATTGCCCGCCGTCTGTGCCAGGGCTTTTTCCGCTTCCTGTTTCAGCAACGTACGTTCATAGGCTTTCAGGAACGGATAGTACATAACGGCTGATAACACCATACAGAACAGGCACATAATTACCGGGCTGAATGCCCAGTTTGCGGCCCATGACGCACCGATTGGCGCAGGCGTTGTCCAGGGTGTGAGCGAGACCACCTGCGCGACCCAGCCGAGTTTGGTGGCGGTGTAAGCAAAAATAGCGTTCAGCATCGGCACCAGCGTAAACGGCAGGAAGAATACCGGATTCATGATAATTGGCGTGCCAAACAGGATCGGTTCATTGATGTTAAAGAAGCTCGGCACCACCCCCATCCGGCCAATGGTGCGCAGGTGCACGGCCTTGCTGCACAGCAATAAAATCGCCAGCGGTAAGGTCGACCCCACGCCGCCAATTAACAGATAGTGATCCCAGAATCCTTGCAGATAAATGTGTGGCAATGGCGCACCGGCCTGCAACGCCGTCTGGTTGAGCGCCAGATTGGTCATCCAGAACGGGTTCATGATGCCGGTGACAATCAGCGCGCCATGAATCCCCGCAAACCACAGTACCTGACAGATAAACACTGAAATCAAAATCGCTGGCAGGGAATCCGACGCAGAAACCAGCGGTGCCAGCAAATGCATGATGGCTTCAGGAATTATCATGCCGGTGGTGGACTGAATAAACAGGTTCAGCGGGTGCAGCGTGGCGACAATCGCCACCACCGGGATCAGAATTTCAAACGAGCGCGCCACGCCGGTCGGCACTTCTTTCGGCAGGCGGATGGTGATATTGCGGCGTTTGAGCAGCGCATACACTTCGGCGGCATAAATCGCCGTCAGGATCGCGGTGAAAATGCCTTCGCCGGAGAAATACTGCGTCGAGATTTGTTTGTCATGATACGGCGCGGCCACCAGCAGAAACGCCATAAACGCCAGTAAACCAGTCATGATCGGATCAAGCTTGTAATGTTTGCCGAGGCTTGCGCCAATGCCTACCGAAATAAAAAACGTCATCACGCCCATGCTCAGATACCACGGCAACATCAGCTGCTCGCGGTATTTCAGCGACAGATCCAGCCACCCGCGCGCAAATCCCATGGTGGTATCCGGCGAGAATGGCGGGAAAATAAAGACCAGCATGAACGAACCGATAATCATAAAAGGCAGCGCAGCGATAAAGCCGTCGCGGATGGCGATCACATGCCGCTGCTGGCCAACGCTGCCCGCCAGGGGCGTGATGTGTTTTTCGATGACGTTAACCATCGCCTGATAAAGGCCACTCATACGCGGCTTCCTTCCTGTGCGATCAGGCCATAAGCGAAGTCGAGCACGTTGTCACCGCGCTGCATGCCGTAATCCATCATGTTGATGGTTTCGACCGGAATGTTGAATTCTGCCGCTCTGGCAGATAAATCAGCCTGCATGTAACGCACCTGAGGTCCGAGCAGTACCACCTGATAATCACGGAATTTTTCATCAAACTCGCTGGCACCGAATGCATCAATCTGCACCTCTTCTCCGCGTTCCGCCGCCACTTCTTTCATCTTGCGCACCAACAAACTGGTCGACATCCCCGCCGAACAACAAAGCATGATTCTTTTCATTTTGCTTCACTCCGAGATGATTAATGTTCTGCCCTTTTTAGCCTGTTGAGGGTATTTGAGGCTTTATGGAAACCGGTTTCCATGGCTTCAGGGAAAATGTGCGAACCTGTTCATAAAATTTCACGGTGATTGTCCGGCAATGTGAAACGTTTCACATTTTGCGCATTTTTCATTCGCGCAGTAAGAAACTCACGCTACAGGAAAAACCAGATAACAATTATCACGGAGGGATTAAATTACTCATCAGCAGGATATTTAAAACCGTCAAAAATCAAAATAAGACCTGATTAATATCACGCACTATGTGATGTTAAAAATTGATATGGAATGATTTTGTCGGTGGGAAATTAATCAATACATTGTCCGGCATTCACCGCTTATTATCTTTAAGGAATGCCTGATGCCGGCGTTTAACACCTGTAAAATTACACGATGTATTCTGCTGGCGTGTTGCCTGCCCAATATTGCCGTCATGAGCGCCAGTGCGGCAAATTACACCCTGCCACTGCTGCTGACGAACAATCAAAAGCTGACCTTATCCACCAAGGATAACGAAAATATTGTCGCCGATAACCCGTTGATAAAATATGGCATTATGGTCAATAACGGCGCAGAACTGACGTTCCTGGCTAACACGTTCAACGCTTCCGGCAGCCAGCTTGGCTCCTCGCTTGTCGCGCAAAATGGCGGTGTCATTAATATCGGGAAAGATTCCGTGATTAATCACAACAGTCAATCCGGGGAAATTTCCCATGCGGTGACGATACAAGATGCAGGCAGTGTTTTAAATATCAACGACGCGACCCTTAATTCTAACAGTGCGGCAGTGGTGATTAATAATAACGCCACCGCGAATATGATTAATACCACAATTAACGCCAATAATGCGGATAATGCCGTTGAGGTGAATAATGGCGCCACGCTGAATGCCACCGGGCTGACTGTTAATCATCTTTCGGGAATGTCCAGCAGTTCGGCAATAGCCATCAACAATGCCGATGCCACATTACTGAATACGTCAATTTTATCTCAGGTTCGCCAGGGGATAAGTATCGACGGGTCCGCTGACCGCTTCTCAAATGTCACTTATGATCGCGGAACCATCATCACAGAGAAAGATCAGAGCAATGCCGTGATATTGTCGTTCGGTAATTTACAAATGAAGAATGTCGACATCCACACCTCCGGGCAATATGGCAACGGCGTGATGCTGGAAAACGACAGCAATGTACGGATCAACGGCGGATCCATTACCACGAAGGCGACGTCCACTAACGGCATAACATTCCTCGGCGCTAACAACCTGATTCTGGAAAATGAACTGCTTATTTCCACACCGGGCAATGACTCCGTCGGCCTGTCACTGAGCGGCGCCCCCATGACAGACGATCAGTGGCAAAACGTTCGCATTGATAACGCGACCATAAACAGCGGCAATATCGGCATCAGCAAGATTTACAACGGTAATGCGCAAGTGATCATCGAAAACGCCGCCCGCATTGTCGGTATTAACGCGGCCATGACCTTTGCCGATAACGGCATCAGTACGGTGAATGTCAGCGGCAAAAGCCAGATTATCGGCAATATTATCAATGCGACGACGGCGAAAACCGATGTCACACTGGATGCCTCCGTGCTGACCGGCTCGGTGCAAAACCTCAATTCACTGGCGCTGAATAATCAGTCGGTGTGGAATCTGACTGGCGATTCCGTGCTCGGGGATTTATCGCTCGATAACAGCCTGATGAACTTCACCCAACCGCAGCAGGGGGCATTCCACACACTTACCGCCAGCACGCTTTCCGGCAACGGTGCCCTGAATTTCAACACGCAACTGGGCAGCGATAATTCCCCCACCGATTTACTGCATGTTCAGGGTAACGCCAGCGGCAATTTTGGGGTGCTGGTGCGCAATGCCGGGGGCAATGGTGCGCTGACGACAGGCGACGGGATCCGTCTGGTGCAGGTGGATGGGGATGACACATCGTCGCTGAAATTGCTGAGAAAAGTCAGTGCGGGGGCATACGATTATTATCTCTATAAAGGCGGCAGTACGTCGCCAAAAGACTGGTATCTGCGCACCTGGCTCGAGCCGGTGCCGCCGCCGGAACCAGTGCCCGATCCTGACCCGACCCCTAACCCGACACCGGAGCCCACACCGCAACCTGCACCCACACCTAAACCGGTGATCGCCTACCGGACGGATGTCGTGGGTTACATTGCCGCGCCCTTCCTTAACCGGCAGTACGGCTTTAGCTCAATGGGGTCTTATCACGAACGTACCGGCGATAGCGTCAAACGTGCTCAGGATGGCACATGGGCACGCGTCGGCGGATCGCATGATAATTATGATGTAGGTCGCTTCAGTTTTGACAGCGACATTCGTTATATCCAGATCGGCAAGGATTTGTATCAGGATGAGACACCGCGCGGGAATAATGTGCATGCCGGGGTGATGATTTCGCTGGGGGATCAGAAAACCAGCAGCTCGGACAGCGCCCGCGGGCTGGTCGGTGAATCCACCGATACCGGAGATGTGTCTACCGATGCTTACGGCATTGGCGGCTATTACACCGTGAAGACCGACAGCGGCGCGTATCTGGATTTCGTCGGGCAAGTCACCGATTACCACACCGAATTCCAGAGTGAAACGGAAGCTAAACAGGACGGCTACGGCGTGGCGCTTTCAGCGGAAAGCGGCATTCCCTTTGCAATAACCCAAAGCTGGAGGCTCGAACCCCAGGCGCAGGTGATTTATCAGTATCTGCATATGAGAGGGTTCAATGACGGTATTGCCGCGGTAGCGAAAACCGCCGACAACAGCGTACAGGCACGCGGCGGTTTGCGGCTTTCTCATCAGCCTCAGGTAGATCAGCCCAACATTACGCCATACCTGAATATCGACGCAGTATCGACGCTCAGCGATGCGCCCGCCGTCACCATCGGCAGCACTGAGATTTCGCCTGATTTCTCGCAAAGCGCCTGGAAAGCAGGTGGCGGGATCACAGCACCATTGAGTAAAAATGCATCGTTTTACACCAGCGTGAATTATCAGCGTGGCTTTGACGGAAAACAGGAAGGTTACCGGGGCAATATCGGTATTAATGTCAGCTTCAAATGACGAATGAATGATGCAAAAAAAGGCGATGCCGGAGCACCGCCTTTTGCTTTTGACTTCACCATGATCAGACTGGCGGCAGGTCAAACAGCAGAATTTCGCTGTCTTCCTCTGCGTGAACGGACAATGCCGTTTCATCCCAGATCGCCAGCGCATCACTCTGCCCGGCTTTCTTACCGTTGATGGACACGGTGCCTTTTACCACCTGGATCCACACGCGGCGGTCAGCCTGAATCTGATAAACCGACTGTTCATCTTTTTTCAGCGCCCAGCGGGACAACTCCATATCCTGGAACACTTTCAGCGAACCGTCGCGGGCATCCGGTGAAAGCACTAACTGGCGCCCCTGCGGCGCATCGAACATACGCTGTTCGTAACGCGGTTCCAGCCCTTTTTGATTCGGGATAATCCAGATCTGATAAAGGTGCAGTTTACGGTCGCTGTTACCGTTGTATTCAGAGTGTGTCACCCCGGTCCCGGCGCTCATAATCTGGAATTCCCCCGCCTGGATCTGTTCTTTATTGCCCATGCTGTCCTGATGTTCCACGGTGCCTTCCAGCACATAGGTCAGAATTTCCATGTCTTTATGCGGATGCTTACCAAAACCCTGTCCTTCATCGATAAAGTCTTCATTGATCACCCGCAGTGCGGAGAATCCCATGAATTGTGCATCGTAATAATCGGCGAAAGAGAAGGTGTGCCAGCTTTCCAGCCAGCCGTGACTGGCGTGACCGCGTTCTTGTGCCTGACGTAAATAGATCATGTTCAACTCTCCTCAATGTTTTCTCTAGTCTAGTCAACGCCTGAGAATAAGAAAGCGTAAAAACTTCACCCCTCTGTTCAAAAAATATGAACAAATGCAGGTGACTCAATCCAAAGGATTTGAGGAAGGTTGAGGTAAATTGTTCTTGTACAGGTTGCTTAATTACCCATCGGTACAATACTCAAAGAAGAAACTCCTTAAGGTAAATTAATGTGACATCTGTTTCCGGAAATTATCATGATTAACCGCCGCGAGTTGATCGCGGGAATAACCGGTGGTGTAGTGTCGGCGGGATTATTTAAAGCCGTTGAAATTAATCCGGATAAAATGATTAGCGCGAGCAACATTATGGCGTTAAGAAACCTCCCTGCGCCTGCTGACCGGACCTGCGCGATGGTTTTGGGATATTACTTTGCCGGAGATGGTGCGCCAAAACTGGTTTACTGGGATGCGAACAGTGAGAAAGAGGCCAATCAGGGCACCGTTATTTCCTCGTTAAAATCCGCTAAAGGCCGCTGGTTGCAATTACATAACGGCGTCATGGATTTTCGTCAGTTTGGTATAGTTAACCGACAAAATGCTGCAGATGCGGCACTGAAGGCGATGATCAGTGATCCGCTTATTCACCGGATTGAAGCACATACCTCGCTGAATTTCATGTCGCGCCATCGCTTTAACCGTTCAAATATCACCCTCGATTTTAATGGCCAGACAGTGACCGCGACAGGACTGGAAACCCTGGCAGATGCCAAAAATAATTACCTCTCCGCTATTTTCTTTTTCAGGGGAATAGCAGAAGAAAAAACATCAATATCCCTTCTCAGGGATCCTTTGCCTTTATTGTCAGAAATCTATCCGGTAGATGACAGCAGCTTATATCCTGTCGGCCAGTGGTATTGCCTGGAATCGGACAAAGTCTCCGGCCACTGGGAACGCAAAATACAACGACTGGTGCAGGTGACAGAACAGATTGATGAAACGCATATCCGGCTCAATTACAGAAGCGGCTGGGCGCTGGACGCCCAAAGCCAACTGCACTGGCGCAAAGTCACGCCGGTTGAGAATGTCTGTATTCAGAACATGCAATATGTCGCAGAGGGGCAGCTGGCTAATAGCAGTTCCCAGCCGGTCGCCTTCGAATATGCCATTTATTGCGATGTTCTGAATGTTCATGCTCAGGGGACATTCTGGTCAGTCATTTTCCGTCGCTGGAATACCTTCTTTCGCACCGAACAATGCTCGCTGACTAATCCACCTTCGGTTTCCTGGGGCGGCGCAGGCTATCTGACTCAGCAAATTTACTGTCAGTATGGCGTGATTACGGACTGTACGGCATCCAATGCCCGGCATCTTAACGATTTCACCGCCAGCTCTTCCTGCGTGGTAAAGCACTGTCACAGCAACGGTGACAGTTCCGGTGCTTTCGTCACGCACGGTCAGTATGAACATGATCTGCATTTTACGGCCAACTCCGGCATCCTGACACTGGCCAATTCCGGCAAACCCTGGGGACAGTCGGCGGCACGTATTGTCATCAACCAGCACCATTGTTCTATGCTGACAGCCGACACGCACGTTACTGATCTGACCTTAACGGATGTGCACATTTACCGGAGTGTGGAACAGGATAATCTCGGCATATTGCGCCTGAATTGCGACGGACTGACGGTGCAAAACTGCAGCCTCAGCGGAGAACTGACATTACTGCAAAACAGTCAGCGCAGTATCAAAATGAACGTATTCGAAAACTGCGGGTTCGTACTGGATCCTCGCCATGATTCCACTATCAGTAACCTCGCGCCGGATGACCCGTTTATTGTTTCCCATCCGGCGGCCGAAGCCCGAAATTCCATTAATGGCCATTCGCTGCTGTATTTTTCCCATTGCCAGTTTAAAGGAACGGACAAAGATGTTTCGCTGTTAATTAAAAATAAAGAAGTTAACTTTAACGCCTGCCGTCTTGAAAATGTGTCCCTTATATTAACGGCGGATGAACCTCAGAAAATCGTTATTAATGGTGATTCCACACTGTCCAGCGATCAGGCCTCCCGGCCTTTACTTTCACGGACCGGCGAACATCCTGTGACCTGGCGATTAGGCCCAATGCAAACTGAAGTGACCGGTGACGATCAGCTTCATATTCACATTACCGCCGGCATTAATCATTATCAGGCGCATCACGTGACATTCACGCACGGTAAGCGGTTATTCACAGATAAGGCATTTTCCCGTCCGTCTTATTTTATTGAACAGAACAATATCATGATAAATACCCGATCCGTTGTGCCAGCCAGTACAGGGCCGCATATTGTGGTTGAAAATACGGAGATATAACAAAATAAAGTGGCTCACCTCTGAGCCTTAAAAGGATTCACCATGAAAACGTTCAATTCTGTATCCGCGCTGAAGAATCATAAAATACGTCTGGATCATAATGTCTTCGTTAATGGTTATTTTCAGGCCGGTGACGGCGGCGGCGGTCATTATCACTGGGACAAAAACTGCGTTCTGCCCGCCAATAACGGCACAGTCATCCCTTCTGACCACTCGGACACCGGACGCTGGCTGCTTATCCATCAGGGCGTGGGCGATTTCCGCACTTTCGGTATTCTCAATGCTGAGCAACCCGCCGACGATGCGCTGGATGCATTAGTCAATGACCCGGCTATCAGCCAGATCTTCGCTTTTTCAGATTTGCTTTTTCAGCGCCGCCATCGTTTCTCACGCTCAGACATCACCCTGGATTTCCAGAACAACCGGGTTTTCACCACCGGCATTGCCAGCGCACCGGTCAATGACCCGTTTGCCGCCGTACTGTTCTTCCGGGGCACGGTGACCGGCACCCCCGTCTCCTTCACGCTGACTGAAACGTTGCAGGAGCAAACGGATATTTTCCCGGTCGCGGATTCGTCACTGTTCAGCGTGGGCGACTGGTATGCAGTGCAGGTTGCACCGGTGAAAGGCGCGGCGGAACGCGAGCTGCAAAAGCTGGTGGAAATCATCGCGATTCCTGACAGCACGCATATTCAGATTGGCTATTACAACGGCTGGGAACTGCTGGCTGGCAGGGTGATCAGCTGGCAGAAAGTCGAACCGGTCGCATTCGTCACCATCAAAAATATGCAGTTCTTCGGGGCGGGGGCTGATCAGATCAGCGGCAGCCATCCGGTGGCGTTCGAATACGGTGTTTACACCAATGTCGAAGGGATCCATTCGACGGGCTCGTTCTGGCCGGTGGTGATGCGCCGCTGGAATACCCATTATCTGACGCAGCAGTGCTCTCTCATTAATCCGCCGAACACCGCCTTTGGCGGTGCCGGATATCTGACACAGCAAATCTATTGTCTGTATGGACATGTCAGTGATTGCAGCGTGGCGAACGCGCGGCATTTAAATGATTTCACGGCGTCGGCATATTGCCTGGTCGAGAATTGTCACGCCAGCGGACAGAGCGCGGAAAAAGGCCCGTTCGTGACTCACGGTCAGTACGAACATGATCTCACCTATACCGGCAATTCCGGCCTGATGACCTTTGCCAATTCCGGTGCCACCTGGGGAGGCAGCGCCAAACGTATCAATGTACGTAAGCACGTCTGTCCGTGGTTTGTCGCCCGCTCCGGCGTGAGTGAACTGACGCTGGAAGATCTGGTGGTGATCACCAACGAGACTATCCCGCAGTCCGGGATGTTGTGGGTGAATGCCGACGGTTTGCAGATGACCGGCTGTACCGCTGACCGCACCCTGATTATCAGCCAGGCATCGCAACGCGCTGCGCGCCCGAACGTTATTCGTCAGTGTCAGTTTTCCCTGCAGGAGGACGGCGCGCCGGTAGTACAAAGCAACGTCACTGCCGCCATCACCTTTACCGATACGGTATTTAATGACATCAACGGGCATTCATTTGACAGCACGGCGCCGGTGAATTTTGTCCGCTGTACGTTTAATGCCACCACCGAATTTGCACCGCTCACGCTGAAATCCTCCACACTGTCGGTTCAGGCATCGCAGTTTAATCAGGTCGGCTTCACGCTTTCCGGCACTGCGCCAAAGCAAATCGATATTCTTTCCTCAACCCTGACGCAGGCAACGTTCGACTTCACCGACGTCGCCGCACAACCCGCCAGTTCACTGATGTTCCTTAATAACCGTTTATCCGGCAGCACCGTCATCGCCCAACCACCCGCCGGAGATCGGGTGATATGGCAGCAGAATATGAGTTTTCCCTGAAGCAGGATTTTTCGAAAGAATGTGAGTCGCAGGAACGCGGCCAGCGAGCGACCCCATAATATGAAAGGAAGTTTTTTCGAAATAGTTTGAGTGACAGGAAGGCGGCAAGCGAGCGAATACCCGGGAGCATAGATTACTATGTGACCGGGTTGAGCGAACGCAGCCAACGCATCTGCCGCTCAAAATATGAAGAAAAAAAAGCCAGCACCCGGCTGGCTAAGTAATACTGGAAGCAATGTGAGCAATGTCGTGCATTCATGGGGACCCGTTTGACCTTGGTGTGAGGCCATCCCCGGAACGCATGGCAATAATAATCATTATCATTCGCACTTGTAAAGCGTTTTTTTCACCAAACATTCGATTGACAGTTTTCCTATTCCTGATAAATGTAGAGGATATTCAAACAGTAACCACAAAAAGAGGAGTGTCGCCATGAGCGAAATAGTCATTCGTCACGCTGAAGCCGCAGATGCAGAGGCGCTTCAACACCTATACGCTCAGGTTCCTGTTTACAGCGACACCCTGCAACTCCCTTATCCACCCGCCACGCTATGGGAAGATCGCCTTGCCAATGCCGCACCCGGCCGGTTCGCGCTGGTTGCGTGTATCGACGGCAAACTGGTGGGCAATCTCACCCTGATGGTTGAGCAGCCGTGGCGACGCCGTCATGTAGCGACTTTCGGTATTGGTGTGGATACGCAATTTCAGGGAAGAGGCGTCGGCAGTCAGCTGATCGCTGCTGCCCTTGAGTTGTGTGACAAATGGTTGCACGTGATCCGCGTCGAGCTGACGGTTTATGCCGATAATGATGCCGCAATCGGGCTGTACAAAAAGTTCGGTTTCAGCGTTGAAGGCCTCAGCCCGAGCTACGCAATGCGCGACGGCGAGCTGGTGGATACGCTGCATATGGGCCGCATCCGTGGCGAACGGCAACCGGTTTAATCAGCACTGACGGAGGCGCTGGTTTCAGCCGGAGGCTGACGTAACAGCAACCGGACGACCAGCGCCAGCGCCATCAGCACCAGCAGCGCCGAGCCAAGATAAATCGCATCAATGCCAGCCTGCGCCATCAGCACACCGGCCAGCGGGCCGGTAATCCCCAGAGATAAATCAAGGAATGCCGAATAGGTCGCCAGCGCGCTGCCCTGATTTTCCTGCGGCAACTTTTTGACTGCCACCACGCCCAGCGCCGGATAGACCAGCGAGAAACCCACACCGGTAATGAAAGCACCGGCCATTGCTGCCCACGCCGTCGGGGCGAAAAACACCATAATCAGCCCGGCAATCTCCACCACAAAACAGGCCAGCGCCACACGCAATCCGCCAAAACGGTTGATGCTGTTGGGCAATAACAGCCGCATGCCGACAAAGGCCACACTGAAGAATGTCAGGGAAAATGCCGCGCCCGGCCAGCCTTTCGCGGCATAAAACAGGGTGATGAAGGTGGCAATCACCCCAAAACCGGTGGACGCCAGCGCCAGCATCATGCCGTAAGGCAATATTTTCCCCAGCACCTGGCGGAACGGGATTTGCGCCGGGGCTTTTGTGACCACCGGCGGCTTGCGCCACGCGGTGATGAGCGCCGTCAGCGCCACCAAAATGATGCACACCGACAACAGCGTCAGGCCGCCGAAACTGAAAATCAGCACACCGAGTGGCGCACCGATCGCCATCGCACCGTAAGTTACCACCCCGCTCCATGAAATCACTTTGCCGATATGCAGGGAGCCGACCACGCTGATGCCCCACAGCGTCGAACCGGTTCCGGCAAAACTTTGCCCGGCACCAAGCATCACGCGCCCGAGACATAACAACGCCAGACTGACCGCCGGTGTGGCGTCAAATCCCAGTGCCAGCAGATAGAACACACCGCTGAGCAGGCAGCCGCTCAGCCCGAATATCACCACCCTTTTTGGCCCGACTTTATCCGCATAACGCCCGGCATAAGGGCGGCTCAGCAGCGTCGCGAAATATTGCAGGCTGATGACCAGTCCCGCCCAGAAAGCACTGTAGCCGAGATGCTCATGTACATAACCCGGCAGGATCGCCAGTGGCAGGCCGATGGTCAGATAGTTGGCAAAATTGAACACCAGAATCGAGAGAATTCGCAGCGTGGTCTTTGACGGACTGGTGGCAGTCAGGTCGGGCGAAGCAGCGTCAGGCATGGAAAGTCGCGTCTCACAAAAAAGGGTTCTGGCATGTTACGAAGCCGTAAATGAGTGTTTGACTTTATTAGCAATGGCTTGCTTTCGCAACAAATTGAACCGTTGTTTTACTCAGGCTTCCCCGTACTGCCATCAAAGTGACACATCACTGTCATGCGCGCTGATTATGGTCGGGAGACTTCAACCGGAGGACATCCTATGTTCAGCATGGATACCCTGTTTCAGGATCTCGACCCGCAGCAGAAAACCCCTTCCTGGCAACGCAAACTGTTAAAAATCCTGTTCCGCGAAAAAGAGTTTCACCGTTTCGCCGATCAGTATCCGCACCTGAAAGGCATTGATATGGCCGAGCAGGTACTTGAACATTTTAATATCCGCTGTGAACTGACCGAGCGCGACCGGGAGCAAATCCCGAGCTACGGCCCGGTAGTTATCGTAGCGAATCATCCGATTGGCACGCTGGACGGGCTGGCGATATTACATGCGGTGGCGTCGGTACGTCCGGATGTCAAAGTGGTGGCGAATCAGTTGCTGTCGCTGGTGTCTTCGCTCGGCAGCCTGATGATCCCGGTGGATAATATGGGCAACCGCACGCGGCGCAATCAGGTCACACAGATGCAGGAACATCTGGAGAATCAGGGCGTGCTGATTGTGTTCCCCGCAGGTGAAGTATCCCGCATGAGTTCGAAAGGCGTGCGCGACGGAAAATGGCACACCGGATTTATCCGCCTCGCCGCCAAAGCCCGTGCACCGGTGGTGCCGGTACATATCAGTGGCAGCAACAGCGCGCTGTTTTATCTCAGTTCCATGATTTACCGCCCGCTCAGTACGCTTTTACTGGTACATGAAATGTTCGGCCAGCGCGGCAACAGCCTGACGCTTAAAATCGGTGCGCGCATTCCGTATACCAGCTGGCACGATGGACAAATGCAGGCGGGCGATCTGGCAGCGCGTTTTCGTAAACACCTTTACCGCCTCGGCGCTGGCAAGCCGGGTTTGTTCCACACCGAAACGTCGATTGCCCGTGCGGAAAACCGTGCGGTACTAAAACACGCGCTGGAAGCCAGCGAAGTGCTGGGCAACACGCCGGACGGCAAAATGATTTACCTCTATCGTCGTCACGGTGAAGACACTGTGCCGATTTTGCGCGAGCTGGGGCGTTTGCGCGAAATCGCGTTCCGCGCCGTGGGCGAAGGCAGTGGTCGCCGCCGTGATCTCGACGGCTATGACGATGATTATTATCACCTGGTTTTATGGGATCCGCAGGCGCTGGAAATTGTCGGTGCTTACCGGTTCATCCCGACCGCAGAACAAGTCGCCAGCAAAGGGCTGAACGGGATCTACAGCCAGAGCCTGTTCCACTATGGCCATCAGATGGACCCGATTCTGGCGCAGGGTGTCGAACTCGGGCGCAGCTTTATTCAGCCCGCCTACTGGGGAAAGCGCGGGCTGGATTATCTGTGGCTCGGCATCGGCGCGTATCTGGCGAAATATCCGCAGACCCGTTATCTGTTTGGTCCGGTGTCGATTTCCGGCGGAATGCCGCTGCCCGCCCGTGATTTACTGGTGGCGTTTTACCGCCTGTATTTCTCCCCGGCATTACCGCTGGCGACATCACGACGTCCGTATCCGGCTTCGCTGCCCGATGTGTTAGCACAGTTTTGCGGCGATGATTATCAGGAAGACTTGCAGCGCCTGAAACGCCTGCTGGCGAATCTCGGGTGCAGCATTCCGGCGTTGTATAAACAATATTCCGAGCTTTGCGAAACCGGTGGTGTGCAGTTTATTGATTTCGGCAGCGACCCTGAATTCAACAACTGCATCGACGGGTTAGTGCTGGTGGATCTCAGCCAGTTAAAACCGGCGAAGTTTGAGCGGTATATTGCAGTGCATCAGGCAGAATAGATCACCGGGCTTCTCCCTCTTTAACGGGGGAGGAGAAAAACGTCTCTTTCCCGCAGGTTGCCTTATAGTCATCCGCCATTGCCATTTTCAGCAGTAAATCATGACCAATGTAATTGCTCCAGTTGAAGGTATTCTGTAAAACCACTACCGCATTTTTATGCTTCTTATCAAAACCAATATAACTGGAATAGCCGCCGATATAACCGACCTGATAAGTAATAATCTGGCCATCTTTATAATCCGTGACCCAGGCAATATTGGCCGCTTCTATTTTTCGCTGGAAATAGATTTTTTCCGTCACCTGAATGGCGTCACTGAGATCGCCTGGTTGTGAATCATCAATATGCGCCCGCAGATATTTCAGCAAGTCATCAGCATTACTGTAAAGGCTGGCCGCCGCTACCATATTATTCGAGAAATGCCAGTCGGGAACGACCTCGCCACGGCGGATAAGTTTAGGCTGATCTCCCGCATGTCCAATCGCACGATACGGATAGGCTTTTAACTGGCTGGCATAAAAACTGGTGTTACCCATTTTTAAGGCATTAAAAATAAAGGCATAAGATAATTGCTGGATATCTTCACCAGTTTTCAATTTCAGAATATAACCGAGCAGTGCATACCCTAAATTAGAATATTGCGGCACAAGCAATAATGGCTTTTTAAATGACGACAGATTATCCACAACGGCGTCGCTGTCCAGTTCATGATAGAAGTTGTCGCCGGTATATAAATACCTGAGAAAACTTTCCAGCATATCTTTGGTCATTTTCTGACGGGGCAATCCCGAAGTATGCGTCGCCAGTTGCAGCAGAGTGATATTTTTAGCGTCTTCGCTCAGCGGAATATTTTTTGGCAGTAAATCTGCCAGTTTGTCATCCCACTTTAGCTGCCCTTTGTCGACCAGCCCCGCCACCACTTCTCCCGTCACGCCTTTACTGACCGAACCAAGCGCAAATAGCGTTTCGCCATCAATTTTGTAGCCGTTCACCGCGTTGGTATAGCCATAACCCCAGGTTCTGGCCGCGCCGTTATTTCTGATGATCCCGACCGCCATGCCGCTGGATTTTTCTCTGTGCAGATATCGCTGCGCGACGGTATCCACCATGTCGTCAAGATTTTGGCTACAGGCAAGCTGCTTCACTTCATGAGGATTTTCCTCCACCTGCATTTCAGAAAGTGTACCGCATGACGTCAGAAGCAGAGGAAGCATGATGCTTAAACCGGTAAATCGTCCCGTCATTCTTTTCATTTCATTGATTTATACAGCGCAATAGCACGGTAACAATTATGGGTAAACATCAGATGACCTTGTGACAGAGAAAGAGACATGCCGGATGGCGCAGTGCAGGCCGCAGACTGGGTTATTTCTTCGCGCTTTTCAATGAGAAATTGCTGTGTTCCTGATGTTCTTTTCAACAAACCTTCCTGCCCCTTCGGGAATAATTCAAAAACCGACTCAATGAGAATGAAAAATTTCTTTAAATGCATAAAAAATCACTTTAAACATTCACATCACGAACATTGAATTAACGTAAATTGTTGAATTAGATCAGTTTAATTAATGTTGATGCAACATTTGCCGATAACCTTGATTCACATCCTGCCGCTTTCCTGAAGGCGGGACTTTTAAAATCAGGGGAAAATATGAACATCACACAGCGTCTTTTACTGACGTTCTCGCTGCTTTCTGCGGCCCTTATCACAATGGGCATCGTCGCGATCATGTTGATTTCGGGTTTCCAGAACCGGTTTGAATATGTTCAGGTCAATACGATCCCTTCAATTAAGGATCTCAATAATCTTATTGATCAAAGCAATAAGCTTTCTCTCACCCTCTATAAACATCAGAGCCAGACTGATAACAGCAAAATGCCTGAAGTAGAAACCCGCATTCAGCAGCAGATTACCGGGTTAAAAACGCTGACAGATTATTATCTGCAGCACGACATCTCAGATGCTGAAGATGAAAGGCTGACGCACGTGGCTTTCGACAATATTCGTAAAGTGGAGGAGGCGCTTCCCGCCTTTCTGACCTCTTCACGGGCGCATCAGGACGAGGTCACTCTGGCAATGATTGAGGGCGATGACAGCATCGGCGGGGCTATCCGTCAGCTCATCTCCGATTACCGAAAGCAGCTTACCTTAAATATCAACATTGGTGAGGAGCTGCGGGCCACCAACCACAGCATTTTCAGCACCACACTGTGGGGAATGGGCGGCAGCGTAACGATCATTATCCTGCTGTTGGGATCCCTTGCACTGGCCACCATCCGTCGGGTACGAAAAAGCCTGCTGGACATCGGGGGGATTATGGCCGTTGCCAGCGAGCGGCTTGATCTGACAGTGAGCGCCGATGACAGCCGTCATGATGAAGTGGGCAACATGGCCCGCGCGTTCAACAACCTGATGCAACGCGTATCCGGAGCGCTGCTGTCTGTGAGCGCGGCTTCCCAGTCCGTCAGCAGCGCCTCGGCACAAATCGCGGCCGGTAACGAAGATCTCTCCTCGCGCACCGAGCAGCAAGCGGCCTCTCTGGAACAAACGGCCGCCAGCATGACCGAGCTCAGTGAAACGGTTCGCCAGACGGCTGACAACACGCGCCAGGCCAGCCAGCTGGCGGGTAACATGAATGCGCTGTCGGAGAAAAGTGCATCATCACTTGAGACGATGCTGGGTACGATGGGTGATATCCGCAGCAGTTCGCGCAAAGTCACTGAGATCATCACGCTTATCGAAGGCATCGCCTTCCAGACCAATATTCTGGCGTTAAATGCTGCCGTAGAAGCGGCACGAGCCGGTGAGCACGGTAAAGGCTTTGCTGTTGTTGCCGGTGAAGTCAGAAATCTTTCACAACGTTCGACCACCGCCGCGCGTGAGATAAAAGAACTGATCGACCTTTCCTACAGCCTGATCGAAGCCGGTGCCCATCAGGCGGGCGATGTCGGCGAGAACATGAACTCCATGGGTAATGCCATCCGTCAGGTGACTGATTTGGTCAACGAGATTGCCGCAGCGGCAACAGAACAGAGTCAGGGAATTTCTCAGGTGCATCAGGCGGTCAATCAGATGGATGACGTGACCCAGCAGAACGCCGCGCTGGTTGAAGAAGCCTCTTCAGCCTCGCGCTCGTTGCAGGATCAGGCGGATGGCCTGGCGAGACTGGTCGGCGAATTCCACCTCAGCAACGCCACGGCTCAGCATCAGTCCCTGGCAAAACCGGCGCAGGCACTTGGTGCCCTTCCACGCAAGGAAAAGCCGGGGGCACTCTCAGCCAATGAGGCCGACTGGCAAAGCTTCTGATCAGGCTTTTACCGTCGTCTTATTACCGGGAGAACGTCATTATGGAAAATCTTCAGGAGCATACCGGCCATCTGGAAAAACACAGGGCGCTGGTAGAGAGCTTCGAACAGATGGCGGCGCTGGTGAATCAGCTTGCTACGGGAGAATACCGGTCGCTGGATTTGTACATTAATAACTGCCGCCATTTTCGCGATCGCAGTCTGGAAGTTCAGGCGGTGCTGGCAGATAAGCGTTTTGAAACATACCTGATGCGCAATGATATTACGCTGTATTACAGCATTCACAGCGTAAATATGGCCTTCGGCATGATGACCAACATGCTGGAAAATTTGAAAGGTTTTTTGTCCTGAGAATGTGTTACCGGGGATACGGTAACGCGGCACGGGGTATTTTTTAATCTTTCCCCTGAAGGATCACTTGCTCCTTCAGGGGGATTTTTAATTCACCGCGCAGACAGCACCTCATGATGACGGGTACGGGATGAAGAGTGTTAACTGCCACGAACAGCCACCAGATCCTGCGCACATGCCCACGCCGAGCTCCATGCCCACTGGAAATTGTATCCGCCCAGCCAGCCGGTCACATCCACCACTTCGCCGATAAAATACAGGCCGGGGACTTTCGCTGCCGCCATCGTTTTTGAAGATAATTCTTTGGTATCGACGCCGCCGAGTGTGACTTCCGCCGTGCGGTAACCTTCGGTGCCGTTCGGCTGTACCTGCCAGTTTTGCAGTTGCTCAACCAGTTCGGCCTGCTGCGGCACGTTCAGCTGTTTCAGTGTCACGTCCGGCAACTGCCCCAGCGTTTGCAGGCATTCGACCAGACGCTTCGGCAGTTGCATCGCCAGCGTGTTTTTCAGACTCTGATTTGGGTGTTCCTGACGCTGTGCATTCAGAAACGCCGCCAGATCGACATCAGGAAGTAAGTTAACGCTCACAAACTCGCCAGGCTGCCAGTAACTGGAAAGCTGTAAAACGGCCGGGCCGGACATGCCACGATGGGTAAAAAGAATGCTTTCACGGAAGACAGTGCCGTCTTCAGCAGTAAGCACCGCCGGGACTGACACCCCGGAAAGCGTCTGCAAGTGATCGAGCAGCGGCTTGTGCAGGGTAAATGGCACCAGACCGGCGCGGGTCGGCAGTACTTTCAGGCCAAACTGTTCCGCCAGACGGTAACCGAAGGGTGTCGCGCCCAGCCCTGGCATGGAAAGCCCGCCGCTGGCAATAACAAGTGAGTGAGTGCTTACAGTTGAGCCATTCACTTTGATAACAAAGCCATTTTCGGTTTTCTGCACGTCGGAAATCTCGCTGCGCAAGCGCACATCGACATTGCCCTGCTCGCATTCTTTATCGAGCATGGTGACGATTTGCTGCGCCGAGTCGTCGCAGAATAGCTGCCCGAGCGTTTTCTCGTGCCAGGCGATGCCGTAACGGTTGACCATATCGATGAAATCCCACTGGGTGTAACGCGCCAGCGCGGATTTACAGAAATGCGGGTTTTCGGAAAGATAGGCAGCGGGTTCGGCATAAAGGTTGGTGAAATTGCAGCGTCCGCCGCCTGACATCAGAATTTTTCGCCCGGTTTTTTTGCCGTTATCCAGCAGCAGAACACGGCAGCCACCCTGTCCGGCCTGTGCTGCGCAGAACATGCCTGCCGCACCTGCACCAATGACTACCACATCAACCTGTTCCACTTTTGGCCTCTCTTTTCCGGAAATTCAACTACGTTTTAGATAAGGTTTGCCCTGTTAACCGGGGCTTTGAGTCGCGGATTGTAAGGGACGGAGGGCTGTTAAACCAGCCAGACAGACTGCTTGCCGGACGTCGTAAGTAAATGTTTCTGCGTTCAAAGGAGGAATAACATATTGATAGATAAATACTTAATTGAAATAAAGCCAAACATTGAACTGTTTTTAGTCAAAAAAATGTCATATTTTCCTTTTCCCGTCCCCCTGTTCTCGCAGATAATGCGCGGCGTTCATGACCACTAACTGGCGTAACAATTATGCTGCATCTATTTGCCGGATTGGATATTCATACCGGTTCGTTATTGATTCTCGCGTTACTGTTTGTTCTGTTCTATGAAGCCATTAACGGTTTTCATGATACGGCCAACGCAGTGGCAACCGTCATCTATACCCGGGCAATGCGTTCGCAATTAGCGGTCGTGATGGCAGGGGTATTTAACTTCTTTGGCGTCCTGCTCGGTGGTTTGAGTGTGGCCTATGCCATCGTTCATTTACTGCCAACCGATTTGCTGCTCAATGTGGGTTCTGCTCATGGCCTTGCCATGGTGTTCTCTATGTTACTGGCCGCGATCATCTGGAACCTCGGTACCTGGTATTTCGGCCTGCCGGCGTCCAGCTCCCACACCCTTATCGGCGCCATCATTGGCGTAGGGCTGACCAATGCATTAATGACTCACACCTCTGTGGTCGATGCGTTAAACATCCCTAAAATGATTGGTATTTTTGCTTCGCTGATTATCTCTCCGCTGGTCGGGATGATTATCGCCGGTACCATGATTTTCCTGCTGCGCCGTTACTGGAGTGGCAATAAGAAACATGCCCGTATCCACCTGACACCCGCGGAACGTGAGAAGAAAGACGGCAAGAAAAAACCGCCATTCTGGACACGTACCGGTCTGATTCTGTCGGCTATCGGCGTGAGTTTCTCTCACGGCGCTAACGATGGTCAGAAGGGTATCGGTCTGATCATGCTGGTGCTGATTGGCGTGGCGCCAGCCGGTTTTGTGGTGAATATGAACGCGACCGGTTACGACATTACCCGTACCCGCGACGCCGTGACACACCTCGGCCAGTATTATCAGCAACATGTTGATGCCGTGCCGCACGTGGTTGCACAGACGCCAATAGTGCCGGCACCGGACGTCAATATCGCACCGACCGATGAGCCTAAAGTGTTCCACTGCGACAGCAGCCACGCACTTGACGCTATCGGCCGCGCGCAAACCCTGCTGACCAATCTTCAGTCTTACAGCGACCTGGCACCGGAAGAACGCAGCCATATGCGTCGCCTGCTGATGTGTGTTTCTGATACTGCGGATAAAGTGGCCAAGCTGCCGGAAACCTCTCCTGCAGACAAACGCTTCCTCGGCGAGCTGAAAACAGACATTCTGCAAACCGTTGAATACGCGCCTATCTGGATCATTATCGCTGTGGCACTGGCACTGGCGCTGGGTACGATGATTGGCTGGAAACGTGTCGCAACCACTATCGGTGAGAAGATTGGTAAGAAAGGCATGACTTACGCACAGGGTCTGTCTGCACAGCTCACGGCGGCGGTCTCCATCGGCGTAGCCAGCTATACCGGCATGCCGGTATCCACCACGCACGTGCTGTCTTCTGCGGTCGCAGGAACCATGATTGTCGATGGTGGCGGTGTGCAGTCGAAAACCGTGAAAAACATCGCGATGGCGTGGGTCTTAACCCTGCCTGTGTCGATTGTGCTTTCCGGTGTCCTGTACTGGATTGCACTGAAGCTGATCTGATGATTGTCTGACCGGCATGAAATAAAAAGGCGACCTTGCTCAGCAGGTCGCCTTTTTTGTTTCCTTTTTCACGCATCCTCCCTCGCGTTTCTTTCCGTTTCTAATACCAAATCAGCATGGCTAACATACTGATTAATATTAAACCGACCAATGCTGTTGTCAGGATAAACTGACCGCGAACCCGTTCACAACGGCGAATAAACTCAGGATCGTGATGTTCAACGTAGCGCTGAGCATAAATATAGCGTACCAACCTTATTTGCTTGCTGGGCTGACCGTGAGACGTAAAAAATCCTCCTCCATCAACGTACTGATACAGCAGCGGATCACACCCTCGCAGAACCACCAGCAATGCGCGCAAAGAAGAGTAATAGCGCAGCATATTCACTACACACACAAAACATAAAGCCCAAAACAGCGCAACGGGACTGATCATGATTCCCCCTCAAGGCGAACTGACACCGCGCAATGCGCCCGTCGTGCTGGCACACACCCGGCGTTTCGCCCTGCCTTTCCGCAATTTCACACCCCCGGGCTACGTTCGCCCGCCCTCTTGCCCTATCACAGAAGATTGCCAAAACAGGAGACGCCTGCATTATTCAGTGTAGGAAACGAATCCGTAACTGTTCATATTATTTATATCTATACATAGCCGGAAACGGAAATGGGATCTGTATGCTTGATTTATTTAACCCTTTTGGCGCTATACTGAAGTCATGAGTTTTGCATGATGCTGATATTGCTATTAACCGACTTATGGAAGGAGTTTTCTTATGGCTTACAAACACATACTTATTGCTGTGGACTTGTCACCGGAGAGCAAAGTTCTGGTCGAGAAAGCCGTTTCCATGGCGCGTCCGTATAACGCCAAAGTGTCCCTGATCCACGTTGATGTAAACTATTCAGACCTGTATACCGGTCTGATCGACGTTAATCTGGGTGACATGCAGAAACGTATTTCCGAAGAAACGCATCACGCGTTGAACGAACTGTCGCAAAATGCCGGCTATCCGATTTCAGAAACCCTGAGCGGCAGCGGTGATTTAGCGCAGGTGCTGGTGGATGCCATCAACAAATATGGCATGGACTTAGTACTGTGCGGCCATCACCAGGATTTCTGGAGCAAACTGATGTCCTCCGCACGCCAGCTAATCAACACCGTTCATATCGACATGCTGATCGTGCCGTTGCGCGATGAGGAAGAAGAAGAATAAGAGGCGTTGTTGTTAATTTAAAAAAGCCCGCAGGTTTTCACCTGCGGGCTTTTTTTTATGACAGTAGTGGAAAGACGTTACAGCAGCGGCTTTCTATAACGGCGTATAGATATCAAACCGGTGGCTCTTGGTCACCACGGCGGCCTGTGCGGGGATGTCGGCCATCGGCGGCGCATAATCCGGGCGTTTCACCACAATACGTTTGGTCGCTAAACGGCGTGCCGGTTCCAGCAGGCCATCGGCATCTTCGTCCGGGCCAACCAGTCCCTGAAACACGCGCATCTCTTTCTTCACCAGCGCACTTTTCTGTTTGTGCGGATACATCGGGTCGAGATACACCACTTCCGGCTTTGGCGAAAGCTCAGCAAGCGCCGTCAGGCTTGAGACGTGCAGCAGCGTCATACGCTCGCGCAGCCACGGGCCAATTTCTGCATCGCGATAACCCCGCGCCAGCCCGTCATCAAGCAGTGCCGCGACCACCGGATTACGTTCCAGCATCCGCACTTTGCAACCCAGAGAAGCCAGCACAAACGCATCGCGGCCCAGCCCGGCGGTCGCGTCGACGACATCCGGCAGATAGCGCCCCTTGATGCCGACAGCTTTGGCCACCGCTTCACCGCGCCCGCCGCCAAATTTGCGACGATGCGCCATCGTGCCGCCGACAAAATCGACATAAATCGCGCCGAGTTTCGGCTCATCACGTTTACGTAATTCCAGACGTTCAGGCGTCAGCACCAGTGCCATCACAGCATCCGGGTCAGACGTCAGATTCCAGCGCTGCGCCAGAACAGATAAGGCGCCTTCATCGGCGCCTTCTTCACACAGTAAACACACACTCACAGGCAGAGGTTATCCTTTGATTCCGTAGTGGCGCAGCATAGCATCCAGCTGCGGCTCACGCCCGCGGAAGCGTTTGAACAGCTCCATAGGCTCTTCGGAACCGCCGCGCGACAGAATGTTATCCAGGAACGACTGACCGGTTTCGCGGTTGAAAATCCCTTCTTCTTCAAAGCGGGAATAGGCATCTGCAGACAGCACTTCCGCCCACAGATAGCTGTAGTAACCGGCCGCATAACCGCCTGCAAAGATGTGGCTGAAGGCATGCGGGAACCGGCCCCATGAAGGTGACGGCACCACGGCAACCTGTTTCTTGATTTCAGCCAGCGTTTGCAGGATTTGCGCGCCTTTAGCCGGGTCGTATTCCGCATGCATACGGAAATCGAACAGGCCGAATTCCAGCTGACGCAGGATAAACAACGCCGCCTGATAGTTTTTCGCCGCCAGCATTTTATCCAGCATCTCTTTCGGCAACGGTTCGCCGGTTTCGAAATGACCGGAGATGAACGCCAGTGCGTCCGGCTCCCAGCACCAGTTTTCCATAAACTGGCTTGGCAGCTCGACGGCATCCCACGGCACACCGGCAATACCGGCGACTCCCGGCGTGTCGATGCGGGTCAGCATATGATGCAGGCCGTGACCGAATTCATGGAACAGCGTCGTGACTTCGTTATGGGTAAACAGCGCCGGTTTGTTGCCGACCGGACCGTTAAAGTTACAGGTCAGGTACGCGACCGGTTTTTGCAGTTCGCCGTCGGCTTTACGCATGCTGCCAACGCAGTCGTTCATCCATGCGCCACCGCGTTTGTGTTCGCGGGCATACAGGTCGAGATAGAAGCTGCCGCGCAGGTCGCCGGTTTCATCGAACAGGTCGAAGAAACGCACGTCTTTATGCCAGGTTTCTACGTCTTTACGTTCTTTGGCGGTGATGCCGTAAATGCGTTTCACCACTTCAAACAGCCCTTCCAGCGCACGCTGCTCAGGGAAGTAAGGACGTAACTGTTCGTCGTTGATGGAGAACAGATGCTGTTTCTGTTTTTCGCCGTAGAACGGCAAATCCCAGGCTTCCATTTCGTCCACACCGAAATATTCTTTGGCGAAAGCACGCAGTTGGGCCAGTTCCTGCTCGCCCTGCGGACGCGCACGGGTTGCCAGACCGCTCAGGAAGTCGATCACCTGTTTCGGGCTTTCGGCCATTTTGGTGGCGAGAGACATATCCGCGAAAGAATCAAAACCTAACAACTGAGCCAGTTCGTGACGCAGCGCCAGTTCTTCGGCCATGACTTCACTGTTGTCCCACTTACCGGCATTCGGACCCTGATCGGAGGCGCGGGTAGCAAATGCGCGGTACATCTCTTCACGCAGTTCACGGTTTTCGCCATAGGTGATCACCGGCAGATAGCTCGGGATATCCAGCGTCAACAGCCAGCCTTCCTGCTCTTTCGATTCTGCCAGCGCTTTCGCGGCGGCCAGCGCACTTTCCGGCAGACCTTTCAGGTCATTCTCATCAGTGATGAGTTTGCTCCAGCCCATCGTGGCGTCGAGCACGTTGTTGCTGTAGGTCGAACCCAGCTCAGACAGACGCGCGGAAATTTCGCCATAGCGCTTTTGTTTTTCCATCGGCAAACCAATGCCGGACAGCTCAAAATCACGCAGCGCGTTATCAATGGCTTTTTTCTGTGCCACGGACAGCGTGCTGAAATGTTCGCTGTCTTTTAAATCGCGGTAGGCCTGATACAAACCGGCGTGCTGCCCGGTCCAGGTGCTGAATTCAGACAGAATCGGCAGGCACTGCTCGTAAGCTTCACGCAGTTCCGGGCTGTTTTTTACGGCATTGAGATGCCCGATCGGCGACCAGATGCGGCTCAGGCGGTCATCACTTTCGGCCAGCGGTTGACAGAGATTTTCCCAGGTATAAGGCGCGCCCTGCGCGACAACACGTTCGATCGTCTGACGGCTTTCTTCGATAGCGGATTTCATCGCAGGGACAATATGTTCAGGCTTGATCGCAGAGAAAGGAGGCAGGGAGAACGGTTTTAAGAGCGGATTCGACGCGTTTTGCTGTTCAGTCATAGGGCCAGTCCTTCGTAATAGCGTTTGGGGCTGATGCGCCTGTGGCGCACCACGCCGTGAATTCGGGTCGTCTTAAAGATGACGTGACTTCTAACATGCGGTCAAGTTACGGGGAAATCAATGGGTGGCGGCGGGATAGTCTTTAATGGATAATGCCGCGAAGCCGCAGGAGAAGCCGCACATGTTGAGTTACCGCCACAGTTTTCACGCCGGCAACCATGCCGACGTACTGAAACACACCGTTCAGAGCCTGATCATTGAATCTCTGAAAGAAAAAGAAAAGCCCTTCCTTTATCTCGACACCCACGCGGGTGCCGGGCGTTATCAGCTGAGCGGCGAACATGCCGAACGTACTGGCGAATATCTGGAAGGCATCGCGCGCATCTGGCAGCGGGACGATATTCCTGAAGAACTGGCGGCGTATATGTCAGTCGTCAATCACTTCAACCGCAACGAGAGCCTGCGTTATTACCCGGGTTCACCGCTGATTGCCCGTCAGCTGTTGCGCGAAGACGACAAACTGCACCTGACCGAACTGCACCCGAGCGATTTCCCGCTGCTGCGCAGTGAATTCCAGAAAGATGACCGTACCCGCGTTGCGCGTGCCGACGGTTATCAGCAGTTGAAAGCCCAGTTGCCACCGCCTTCACGTCGCGGGCTGATCCTGATGGACCCGCCGTACGAAATGAAAACCGATTATCAGGATGTGGTAAAAGGCATTCAGGAAGGCTACAAACGTTTTGCCACCGGCACTTACGCGTTGTGGTATCCGGTGGTGATGCGCCAGCAAATTAAGAAAATGCTGCGTGATCTCGAAGCAACCGGCATCCGCCGTATTCTGCAAATCGAACTGGGCGTGCGACCGGACAGCGATCAGCGCGGCATGACCGCTTCCGGCATGATCGTGATTAACCCGCCATGGAAGCTCGAGCAGCAGATGAACAACGTACTGCCGTGGCTGCTCAAAGTGCTGGTGCCTTCCGGTACCGGTCACACCACGGTGAACTGGGTAGTGCCTGAGTAAGTAAAGAATTTCCCTTCGCTGAGGCCTTTTTCTAAGGTCTCAGCTATCAAACCTATTGCAGCCATCGATCCAAACTTTGCGACAAAACGCATTCACGCGCTAAACTCACAAGCAATTTTTAAGATTAGCGACGCCGGTATGGCGTTCTTCATTTTTGACAACTCATGGAAAATCCGATGACCAAACATTATGACTATCTGGCAATTGGCGGCGGCAGCGGCGGTATCGCATCAATCAACCGTGCAGCCATGTATGGGAAAAAATGTGCGCTGATCGAAGCTAAAGAGCTGGGCGGCACGTGCGTCAACGTGGGTTGTGTCCCGAAAAAAGTGATGTGGCATGCCGCGCAAATCGCTGAAGCGATCCGCAACTACGGCCCGGATTACGGCTTTGATACCACCGTGAACAGCTTCAACTGGAAAACGCTGGTCGCCAACCGTACCGCCTACATCGACCGTATCCATACCTCGTACGATAACGTGCTGGGCAAAAATAACGTTGATGTGATCAAAGGCTTCGCCCGTTTCGTTGACGATCATACTGTGGAAGTGAACGGTGAGAAGATCACTGCAGATCACATCCTGATCGCTACCGGCGGACGCCCGAGCCATCCGGATATTCCGGGTGCAGAATACGGCATTGATTCAGACGGTTTCTTCGATCTGACCGAAATGCCAAAACGCGTTGCGGTGGTTGGCGCAGGTTATATCGCGGTAGAAATCGCCGGTGTGATGAACGCGCTGGGTGCTGAAACCCATCTGTTCGTGCGTAAACACGCGCCGCTGCGGACTTTCGATCCGCTGATCGTTGAAACGCTGGTGGAAGTGATGGAAACCGAAGGCCCGGCGCTGCATAAAGAATCCATTCCGAAAGAAGTGGTGAAAAATGCCGACGGCAGCCTGACGCTTAAGCTGGAAAACGGTCAGGAATTTGAAGTCGACAGCCTGGTCTGGGCGATTGGCCGCGAACCGGAAACCGATAACTTCAATCTGAAAGCGACCGGCGTGAAAACCAACGAAAAAGGTTACATCGTCGTCGATAAGTTCCAGAACACCAGCGTAAACGGGATTTACGCCGTTGGCGATAATACCGGTGCCGTTGAACTGACTCCGGTTGCCGTTGCTGCGGGTCGTCGTCTGTCTGAGCGTCTGTTTAACAACAAACCTGACGAACATCTGGATTACAGCAACATTGCGACCGTGGTGTTCAGTCACCCGCCAATCGGTACGGTCGGTCTGACTGAACCGCAGGCGAAAGAGCAGTTCGGCGAAGAAAACGTGAAAGTCTACAAATCTGCTTTCACCGCCATGTACACTGCCGTCACTCAACACCGCCAGCCGTGCCGCATGAAACTGGTGTGCGTCGGTGCTGAAGAGAAAATCGTCGGTATCCACGGTATCGGCTACGGTATGGATGAAATGTTGCAGGGCTTTGCGGTCGCACTGAAAATGGGCGCGACCAAGAAAGACTTCGACAACACCGTCGCCATCCACCCGACCGGTGCGGAAGAGTTTGTGACTATGCGTTAATTCGCGGGGCTTGCGCTGAGTCGCAATGCACTGAAAGGCTGCCGATCGGCAGCCTTTTTTGTTGCCGTCAGTCCAGCAAAATCACTTTCGAACTCTCCGTCTCGAATAGCGGCTTACAGAGTATTTTATAACTGTCGCGGTCAAAGTGCGGCACAGCGATATCGAAGGCTTTGGCGTCTTCCAGCGTTTTGACCGTTCCCAGATAGAACCAGTGATTGATGACGTGATAATCGGTCAGCCCGTTGGCTTCTTCGGCGATGGCAATGCGCCCCGGATACGGCCAGCTGCGGATTCTCAGGGTGCTGAGTGCATTTCTGAGGCGCGCCTGATGGACGTCGGGCGTCTCTTTACCGCAACAGACACCGGCACATTTGCCGAGTGAAAAGCGGAAACACGCACGATTTTTTGCCAGTTTTTCCAGCCCCAGCGCGCCGTAACACAGCTTTTCCTGATCGGCGATATCCCGGATTTTTTCGACTGCCGACATTTTAGTTTTAAACAGGCCAAATAAATCTTCGCTGTGAGAAAAATCCACGTCATCGCTGAACACAATACTGGCCGTCAGCCCCTGAAGCCGGATCGAACACAGCTTGCGGGCGGTGCGCAGCCGCTTATTAAACAGCGGTCGTCGGGTTTTAATCAGATCCGATTCCAGCAGTAACGCCCCCACTTCACCGATCGTCTCGATGAATTCAATATCGCGGGTCATATGCAGAAGTTTGGCTTCGGCAGGATTGCGGAAATGCGACATCACGCGGCTGCGGATATTCACGCTTTTACCGATATACAGCGGAAAGGCATTATCGTCGCCGTAAAAAATATAGACGCCGCTGCCGTTGGGTAAGTTTTCTAAGGTATGGCGAAGATGTTCAGGGTACTGATAAAGCTCGGTAAAAAACTCTTTTTCGGGATTCCACAAAATAACTGACCTGCTTTAACCGGATAAACGTCGTATAGAAAACAGACGAATAATACTGGTGATTTATACAGCCTTCAACCTTTATGGAAAAAATCGGGTGTAAATGTTGGACGTCAGGATTTACGCCTGCGTACGCAGCTCAATATATTCCTGTCCGCTCAGTAAGTTGGCTAATGCCGCCTCACGGATTTCGCGCTGATCGGATTGTATCCAGAGATACAAATTATCGAGGTTATCAAACCGCACCAGCACGGTATAGATAGTTTCGCCATGCACCGGGCGCAGGATATTTACATTCTGATAACCTGGAAACCGGGCCGCATCGGTCTTCAGCTGTTCCAGCCAGCGTTCATATTCCGTCAGCTTATCCCGCTGTACGCCGTGGGTGATCACCAGAGTAATGTGGTCAGGTTGATGAGGATAAGTCACAGGATGTTCCTTCTGATTAACCGTTGTTCTGGTTAACTGAATGTTGCGTTATATTCATGAACGATACGAAATCAACACGGCCATTCATAACGGAAATATTTTGGGTTGTTGTTAAACAATTTTTGGGGTGGGGAAAATAATGCGATTAAGCCTTGAAGCGCTGCTGATCCTGGATGCGCTGGACAGACACGGCACTTTTGCCGCAGCGGCCGCCAGACTGTTTAAAACCGCTTCTGCACTGAGTTATACCGTGCAGAAAATGGAAAGTGACCTGAACATTAAACTTCTGGACCGCTCAGGCCACCGTGCGACATTCACACCAACAGGCCGTCTGATGCTGGAAAAAGGCCGTGTGCTGCTGCGTGCCGTCAGTGAGCTGGAACAACAAGCGCAGTACGTCGAAAGCGGCTGGGAAAGCAAACTGACCATCAGCGTGGATGCTTCCGTCCCCTTCGCGCTGCTTGCGCCGCTGATTGACCGTTTTTACGCAGAACATCAGCACACGCAGTTATTGTTCCGCCACGATGTACTGGCCGGTTGCTGGGAAGCGCTGAGTTATGGCGAAGCCGACATCGTATTTGGTGCCGTGCAGGAACCGGTGACGCGCAGCGGCATTGAATACCGTCCGATCGGCTGGCTGGAATATGTGTTTGCCGTCGCGCCGCATCACCCGCTCGCCTCGCTGCCGGAACCGCTGGTGCGTGAGCAAATCCGTCAGTATCGCGCCGTGGTGGTTCACGACACGTCCCGCCATGGCACAGGTGCGGATTTGCGCGTGCTCGATGAGCAGAAAATGCTCAGCGTTCATGATTTTAACGCCAAAGTTCACGCACAAATTGCCGGGCTGGGTTGTGGCTATCTGCCGCGTTATCTGGCCGCCCCCCATCTCGAAAGCGGTGCGCTGGTTGAACGTCGTCTGGATACCGAAACCCGCCGCGATCAGGCTTTTATGGCCTGGAACGAAAACGCGACCGGCAACGCTGCCATGTGGTGGCGCGAAAATTTACAGGATTTCGAGGGCATTGCGGCGGTGTACAGCCAGGCCTGAAAAACAAAAAGCCGCACAATGCGGCTTTTTACGGCGACTAACGCACCGACAAATAATGATGCACCTGAGGTTTATTTTCGCCACGGTGATAACGCGTCACTTCGCTTTGTAAATCGGCATCGGCATGTGACACACGCTGATGCTGACGCAAATGCTCATGCCAGGACTCCACCAGGAACCATTCCACCAGACGCGACGGGTCATCGCTGTGTTCGGTGATCCCCCACGCATAAGCACCGTCACGGCGGCGCGCCAGCGAAAGTTTCCGAATTTCCGCCAGAAACGCCGGGCGATCTTCTTGTGCAATCATGTATTCAATCTGGATCATCACCGGACCGCGGTCGCCCTGCACATCGCCTTCAACCACCGGATTTTCCCAGTGACCGGCAGGCTGTAAATCCGCCTCGCCTGCGGGCAGTTTCAGCCGCCAGCATACCAGCGCGGCGATAACCAGGCCGGTACCGGCGAGTAATAACGCCCCGACCAGACCGGTTTCCTGTGCGATTAATCCCCAGAACAGGCTGCCCGCCGCCATCGCGCCGTTAAATACCATCAGGTACACCGCCAGCCCGCGGCCACGTACCCAGTCAGGCAGCACCGCCTGCGCCACGCCGTTCATGGATGTCAGCGCGATAATCCAGCCAATCCCTAATACCACCATCAGCACCACGGCCAGCCATTTTGCCGGTGACGTCGCCAGCAGCAACATCACGGCGGCGGACAGTAAGGCGGAAAGCAACACCAGCCCGTCAACACTCAGTTTCTGACGTAAACGGGGCAGCAACAGTGCACCGCAAATCGCACCGACGCCCACTGCGCCGAGCAGGATGCCGTAAAATCCGGCGGTACCGTGCAGCATATTGCGGGCAATCAGCGGCAACATCGCCCAGATCGCACTGGCGAAAGCGAAGTAAATCGCGGCACGCAGCAGCACACGATGAAGTTCCCGGCTGGCTTTGACATATCGCAGCCCGGCACGGAACGCGCCAAGAAAGTGTTCTGATAATTCATTTTTCGCTTTGACCGGACGCTTCCACCACAGTAATGCGCCAATCACAAAAACATAGCTCATGACATCTGCGCCATAAGCCGCACCGGCACCGAGACTGGCTAACAGCAAGCCACCGCCCGCAGGCCCTACTGCGCGGGCAATATTAATCCCAAGCGAGTTCAGGGCAACGGCATTTCGCAAATCAGAACGGGGCACCAGTTCCGGCACAATCGCCTGCCAGGCTGGCCCCATCAGCGCCGCACCGATACCGCCGATAAAGGTCAGCGCGACCAGATATTCCACGGTCAGCAAATTATTGTGCGACAACAGAAGCAAGGTTCCGCTGACGCCCGCCAGTAACAACTGAACAAAAATCAGCAGGCGGCGACGGTCAAGAATATCGGACAGCACACCCGCGGGGATCGCCAGCAAAAAAATCGGCAACGTTGCTGCGGTTTGCATCAGCGCCACCGCCGCAGGGTTTGATGAAAGCCCGGTGACTAACCATGAGCTGGCCACATCACGCATAAAACTGCCGGTATTGCCGAGAATGGTTGCCACCCAAATCGTGGCAAACAGCCCCTGTTTGAGCGGCGAAAAAGCGCCGCCGGCCGCAACATTATTCTGGCTCATGCCCGCTCCTTAAGGTCATTCCAGGCGACATAGATAAAAGCGCCGACCAGCCCGATGTGCTCGAAGAAACCGTTCATCATCATGGCGCGTTCATGGCTGGAAACCTGCCAGTACGCATTCGCCATAAAGTTGGCGCTGAAAGTGAACAGCGCCAGCGCCAGCGCGCCAGCCCAGCGAAAGCGTCCGGAAAGAATCAGCGCTGAAGCGCCCAGTTCCAGCACAATCACGGCTGCGGCCATGGGCGCGGCGGGCGATAAGCCGAAATGCTGCATCTCGGCAATCGCGCCGGGAAAATCGAACAGTTTGACGATACCGCCCTGCAGATACGCGGCACACAAGGCCAGCAGGGCCAACCAGCGGATAACCGCGAAAGGGATAACAGGTGCCGACAGGCGGGAAACAGGGGCATGACGCATGATGTCTCTCCTGCCGGAACCCGCCTGAGCACGGTTCCGGCTTAATGGATAAATGAAGAAGGTTACGCTTTGCGCTGAGGGGCTTTGTGCACCATGGTGTAGGCATAATCGACGCCCATACCGTACGCACCGCTGTGCTCGCGAACCAGATTCATCACATCGTCGTAAGTCTCTTTGCGTGACCAGTCGCGCTGGTATTCGAGCAGAACCTGCTGCCAGGTCACCGGCACCGCACCGGCCTGCACCATACGGTCAATGGAACGTTCGTGTGCATCCACGCTGGTGCCGCCGGAAGTATCGGTCACCACATACACTTCATACCCTTCTTTCAGCGCCATCAGTGCCGGGAATGTCAGACACACTTCAGTCCACAGGGCAGAGATAATCAGTTTCTTACGGCCAGTGGCTTCAACAGCTTTCACGAATGCCGCGTCTTCCCAGGAGTTCATTGAGGTACGCTCAATCGGTTTCACATCCGGATGTACCGCCAGTAATTCCGGCCAGATATAGCCGCTGAAGCTTTCCGTTTCAACCGAGGTGTAAATCACCGGCACGTTAAAAACTTTGCCCGCTTTAGCGAGAGCGACCGTATTATTTTTAAGCTGCTGGCGATCGATATTCGCAACGCCGAATGACATTTGTGGCTGATGGTCGATGAAAATCAGGGTGGAGTTCTGTGGGTCCAGCAGATCGAATTTAGACATTTTCATTTCCTCTCAGAGTGCATTGTTGGGTTGTGTGTTTGTATTTCACGTTGTGTTGTTGTGCTGCTGGAATTAACAATAGGTCAGGACATCAAAAGCGGATAGCGGAAAGAATTTGGCAACTTGTTCAGATTTTTTTGACAGGCATCCCCCTCTCTATACCGTCGTAAATCCCTATTACTTTCAGACTGATAGAAGCAACAAAATCTTTTAACGACTTGTCAAAAATAACCCATTATCAATATTTCCCTGCCATGCCTAATGTTGTTTGCAACACAACACACAACCTGTTTAAAACCTGCAAATAACCGCTGAGGAAATATAAAAATGAGCACATTCAATACCCAAGACGGCACTCAAATTTATTTTAAAGACTGGGGCAAAGGTAAGCCGGTGTTATTCAGCCACGGCTGGCCGCTGGATGCCGATATGTGGGACAGCCAGATGAATTTCCTGGCCGATCGCGGCTACCGCGTTATCGCTTTTGACCGTCGTGGTTTTGGCCGTTCAGAGCAGCCATGGGAAGGTTACAACTACGACACTTTCGCCTCTGACATCAACGATCTGATTGAACATCTCGACCTGCACGACGTTACGCTGGTCGGCTTCTCGATGGGCGGCGGCGATGTGACCCGCTACATCAGCCGTTACGGTTCAGAACGAGTCACCAGCCTGGTATTGCTCGGCGCGGTCACCCCGCTGTTTATTAAAACGGATGATCATCCGCAGGGCGTGGATAAATCAGTATTTGACGGCATCCGGGCCGGTTTACTGAAAGACCGCGCACAGTTCATCAGCGACTTTGCGACGCCGTTCTACGGCACTAATCAGGGGATGACCGTTTCCGACGGCGTGATGACACAGACGCTGAACATCGCGCTGATGGCGTCGCTGAAAGGCACCGTCGATTGTGTCACGGCCTTCTCTGAAACAGATTTCCGCCCGGATATGGCGAAAATTACCGTGCCGACGCTGGTTATTCACGGCAGCGCGGATCAGATAGTGCCGTTCGAAGCCACCGGCAAGCTGGCGGCAGAAATGATTAAAAATGCAGAACTGAAAATCTATGAAGGCGCACCGCACGGTTTTGCCGTCACGCATCAGGATCAACTGAACGACGATTTGCTGGCATTCCTGAGCGGAAAATAAATCAGGCCGCAGAAATAAAACAGGCAGGTGATCTGACGATCGCCTGCCTTTTTTTATGCGGCCACTCTTACTTGTCTTTTATACCTAATATTTTGATATTCATGATGGAAAGTGAATTCGGCGGAATTTTACCCGGAATGCCGTCTTTGCCATACGCCAGTTCAGGTGGAATATACAGTGTCGCTTCGCCTTGCAAACCCAGCTTCAGCACGACTTCCTGAAGCACTGCAGGGATTTCCGTTACGGACGCGCTGATCACATTATTGTCTTTTTCGCTGGCAATGACTTTACCGTCGCCCAACGTCTCAATAATCTGCAAACGAATGCCCTTATCCATCGTCACTTTAGGTGCAGAACCTGGCTTAGTAATCTGGTAAATAAAGCCAGATTTGGCTTTCACCGCGCCTTTAGCCTTGCCCGCTTTATCGAGGATTTTCTGGTTATTCTCTACATTTGACGTTTTTTGCTTTTCCTGACGAGAGCGGATATCACTGTCCAGACTGTTCAGCGACTCCCGCATGTCTTCAGTCGACATGTTGGACAGCTCATTCATCCGGTCAACAAAGCCTTTAACAATCACATTGCGATCAATTTTCTCACCGGCGGATACCACCTGCTCGATTTTTGAATTCGCGGCCTGCCCCAGCAAATACCCGACAGAATAAGAACGCCCGGTTTTCTTGCTTTCTTTCGCCTGCAACGTTTTAAGTTCTGCATCACTGATCAACTCTCCGCCAGATTGCGTCACGGCAGCAATACTGTGTGAGGCGAGGTCTTTCTTCGTTTTATCCAGTTCGGCTGTCAGCTTATTTTTTTCTTCAGTGACTTTGGTCGCCGCCAGCTGACTCTCGCTGAGCTGGGCTGTCAGACGTTTCACATCCTCAGAAGATTTTGATAATGCCGTTTGTGACGCCTGATAATCACTTTGCGACTTTTTGTTCGCGGCCTCAGACGCCACCAGTTTTTCCGCCTGCGCTGCGCTCTGTTTCTGCAAATCTGCCAGTTGAATACTCAGTTGCGCTTTATCATCCGTGGCTTGTTTCAGGGTTTTCTGCAAAGCCAGATAATCCGCCTGAGATTTCTTATTGGCGGCTTGTGAAACGGACAACTTTTCATTTTGTGCCGCGCCTTGTTTCTGCAACTCTCCCAGTTGGGTTTTCATTTGCGCATTCTCATCAGCGGCCTGTTTCACGCTTTTCTGCAAGACCAGATAGTCAGCCTGTGACTTTTTGATGGTCGCCTCATACACGGACAGTTTGCCATTCTGTGCGGTGCCCTGTTTTTGCAAGTCTGCCAATTGAGTTTTCATTTGCGCATTCTCATCAGCGGCCTGTTTCAGGATTTTCTGCAGAGCGACATAGTCGGCCTGAGATTTTTTAACCGCCGTCTCTGACACTGACAATTTTCCGGTCTGCGCAGCAGTTTCTTTTTGCGATGCCGCCAGTTGGTTTTTCAACCCGGCATTTTCATCGGTCGCCTGTTTGAGGGTTTTCTGCAAAGCCACGTAGTCAGCCTGAGATTTCTTATTCACAGCATCTGAAACTGACAGTTTGTCATTACGTACAGCATCCTGTTTCTGCAAGTCTGCAAGCTGCGATTTCAATTGCGCATTCTCATCAGTGGCCTGTTTAAGGGACTTTTGCAGTAGCTGATTTTCATTGAGGGATTTGTTATTGGCCTCGACAGCGAACGCTATTTTTTCATTCTGGCTGGCGCCTTGCTTTTGCAGGCTGGCCAGCTGCGTTTTCAGTTGAACATTTTCAGCAGCAGCTTGTTTTGCCGTCGTCTGCAACTCAACCACATTAGCCTGAGATTTATTGCCCGTGCTTTGTAAAGCCTGCAATTTATCGGCCTGTGCAGTCGACTGCTTTTGTAGTGTCTCAAACTGCGTTTTAAGCTTATGATTTTCTTCTGTCGCCTGCTGTAATGTCGCATTCAGCACTGCGAATTCTGCCAGAGATTTACCGTTAGCGTGTTCGGATGAGACCAGTTGTTCGATGCGTGCCGAGGATTGCTTTTTCACGGTATCGAGTTGCGTTTTGAGCTGTGTATTCTCACTGCTTAATTTTTTAAAGCTCGCCTCCAGAGCAGCGAATTCTTTCTGGGCTTTTTTAGTCGCCAATTGAGAGGCAGCTACCTGTTCGGAGGATTTTTTGACTGAGCCGTCCTGACTGGTTTTGAATGCGGTTAACTGTGCTTTCAACCGGGCATTTTCACCCATAGTCTTTTTCAAAGATTGCTGAATATCTGCCACTTCGTCCTGGTATTTTTTTGTCGCCGTCTGCGCCACGGAAAGTTTTTCCGTCAGACTTTCAGCGTGTTTCTGGCTGCTCTTTAGCTTCTGCAACTGAGTGGTAATCTGCTGGTTTTCTTGTTGTGTATTTTTCAGCGAATTTTGCAGTTTTTTCAGTTCATCCTGCGTTTTTTTCTGCGCAAGTTTTTGATCTGCCGACGGCGGGATGACCACAGGTTTGGCTTTTAACGCCGCGATCTGCGTTTGGAGTTGTTGATTTTCTTTTTGTGTATCCGCATAAGATTTTTGCAAAGCCGCGTATTGATCACGGGATTTTTCTGCCGTGGATTTTGCTGTCTCAAGGGATTTTTTGAGCTGCTCATTGGCCTTTTTCTGGGTGTCGCTGACATTCGCAGTAGCAGGCACCGCAGGTGCAGACTGAGTGCTCGCAGGCTGAAGCGCTTTAGGGGCTTTCCTGACGGGCGCTGGCGTCGGTTTAGGTCGCGGTTTTTGCGCTACCGGTTTTTCAACAAGGGCTTTCGGCACGACGATATTTTTTGGAGGCTGGATCAGCGGAGAGGAAGTCTTATCTTTTTCCGCAAAAACAGACGGTTCTGGAGCAGAAATTAAATTTTCACTCTGCAACTGATCCAAAAGACCCAGGTTAGCATCCACCGGTTCTTCAGCATGGGCTCCCTGTATATTGATCAGGAGCAGAATTAAGAAGAAAGACTTCACTCGCGCCATCATATTTTATTCACTTCCTGAGAGCGCTCGTCCATGCTCTTAAAGGCCGCCCCTTTAACTCTTGCGCAGATAAGTTTTAATTTAGAATCCAGCTCTATGTTCAGGATCTCCTGAGCATCTTTATTTATCAAACCTTTATTGGTTTTATAGACATCATAAGATTTTGTCAGTTGATTAAACTGCTTCTGATATAGATCAAAATCGTGAGGAGAGAGACGTTGTAATGCTTTGAATTCATTAACGCACGTATTATTCGAGCTTTTATTTACTGATACCTCTTTTATCGTAGCCACATTATTTTTAGTGCTACAAGCAGTCAATGCGATTAACGCAATGAGAGTCAAAGACATTAAGCAAGGCTTATTCATGGGAATTATCCTGTAGGGTTTTACTGCTAGAACACATTATTTTCCCAGCAAAATACCCCGTGGAACACCCACTTTTACTGAAATGATCATTTAGCAAACACCACATCAAATAAAAACAAAATAAAATCAATAAGTTAAATTAATAAAAATGAAAAAAACCTTTCTTTTTTATGCGTAAAAGAAAAAAATTCGTCGTTGTAACGATGTCTTAATGGATAAATAATTTGTGAAAATTGACATATATCATTATTTATTTTTCAGAAATCCCGCGAAATCCTCAAATATCAATTAACATTTCTGGATAAAACGGAATGCTCCTCAATCACGATTAGGATTATTGGTAGCTTTAATTTTCAAACCACCTTCCCTGCATCCAAACGTTCAACAAGAAAATCAATCATACTACGGGGAAACTGCAGTGCTCATCAGGGCACGGCATTTCCGACGGTGCGGTGTGATAGCATAGATGCAGAAACGAAAAGGCATTCCCGCAAAGGAATGCCTTTTTCTTTTAAGCATATTTTTTAAGCACTGCTTTTTTAAGCAAGCAGGCGTCAGACCACCGGCAGTTTATCCAGAATCGCCTGTGCGGTATTCACGTCTGTCACTAATGAATTAATCATGCCTGAACGCACGGCACCGATAATCCCTGCCGCTTTTTCCGGCGTTGCCGCCACGCCGATAGTCAGCGGCGTATTGCGTAGCTGTTCAACCGAGGCCGCAATCATTCGCTCCTCGCCTTCCCAGTGCAATAACTCTCCGGTTCCCGTGAAGTAATGGCGCAGCACATCGCCTGCGGCATCGCTCAATGCCTGCTCACCGGGCGTCGCGGTAGTGGATTCACTCGGTTTCGGGGTATGCGTCAGACCCACACCGACAATCGCCGCATCGAGTTTGTCCCACAGTGAAATGATTTCCTGCACGCTCGGGTCCGAGAGAAACGCATCACGCAGTTCCGCCGAAGAAAGATAAGGGGCATGAAGAAAATACGGTGTGCCTTCCATCTGTTCCGCCGCACGGCGCACGAACTCGGTTATCTGAAAATGCGGCGCAGATTGTTGCATCCCGCCGTTGAGCGCCACGGTCATGATCCCCGGCAGACGGGGCATACCGGCCAGCGTGACTTCGCGCACTGCTCTTCCCCAGCCGATGCCGAGCACCGATCCCGCGCCTAAACCGGCTTCCTGTAAAAGAGAAGCCAGCGGCGTCGCCAGCGCGCCGAGCACATTACCCGGCGGTGCATCCACAACATACGCATGTTTCAGCCCGAGACGTTTTATCAGGTCTGCCGTCATGTCTTCCGGTGACGATAATCCCACCACTTCGATGCGCACAATCCCCGCCGCGCGGGCTTTATTCAACAACCGGGAAATGGTTGCCGTCGACACATCCAGCTTGCGTGCAATCTCCACCTGAGACATATCAGACTCGTAATGCAGCTTCGCCACCAGATGCATCATGGCACGCGTTGCTGCAATATCTTGCAAAATTGGCTCTTTCAGCTTGAAATTCCTTTCAGTAATGAATTACACTCAAATCGTCGATTGAGGGATTATTGCGCAACACCTGTAAAAATGCAATGTGCCGGATCGGGCTTCAACCCTTGTAATACGGCATGTTACGCGATTTTCCGCCCCGTTTTTTCAGGGGGGAAAGACAGAACGTCCAGTGTAATCGAGATTTTTTAATCTGTAATAAATTTCACGCAAAGGAGAGTTCCATGTCAAAGATGTCTACCTCAGAATTACGCAGCTACCAGCAGATTTGCGGTAAAAATGGCGCGATGCTGGTGATCGCCTGTGATCAGCGCGGTGCCATGCGCAGCCTGCTCGCCAGCGACCCGCAACAGCAATCTGCCATTTCAGAACACGAACTCGGGCTGATTAAAGCCGACATCACGCAATATCTTGCCAGCAAAGCCTCCTGCGTACTGGTCGATCCGGTCTGTGCCGTTCCGCAACTGGTGGACAACGGCATTATTGCCCGCGACACCGCGCTGCTGATTGGCCTGGATGCGTCGGGCTGGGACAGTTCGCCGGAAGGCTACCGCCTGTCACGGCTGGTGGAGAATGTCGATGCACGTCGTGTGCGTGAACTCGGTGCGACCGGCGGCAAAATCATGGTGTATCTGCGTTCAGACCAGGAAGCAGCAAACCGTCATAACATTGATATTCTGCGCCAGAGCATTGAGGATTTCGCCCGCGAAGACCTGCTGCTGGTGGTGGAGTTTCTGACCTATAAACTCGACAACGAAACCGAGGAAGAATATAAAGAAAAAGTCCCGTCTCTGATTTATGGCGGCACCAAGATTTGTCTGGAATGCGGCGCGAAGGTGCTGAAACTGCCTTATCCTGGCTCAAAACAAGCCTGTGCTGACATCACAAAACTCGCTGGCGACGTGCCGTGGGCCGTGCTTTCTGCCGGGGTTGACCATTCCACCTTCCTCAAACAAGTGGCAGATGCCATGAGCGAAGGCGCATCAGGCGTTATCGCAGGCCGTTCATTATGGAAAGACTGCATCTCACTGGACCGCAACGCGACGAAATCCCGTCTTGAATCGCTGGCGGTACCGCGTCTGAACGAACTTCAGGCCGTCATTGAACAGTATTTCCATGCACCGTCACACAACCAGACACAACAGGTGGAACATGTCTGAAAACAGAAATGCCTCACGAAATGGCTCAACCGGCAAACGCGTCATCCTGGTGAACGGGATCCCGGCGTCAGGTAAAAGCCGGCTCGCCGTTGAGCTTTCTGCATACAGCGGCTGGCTGCAACTGTCGCTTGATGGCATTAAAAATCCGTTTCTTCAGCGATTAGAGAATGTTGACCGCCCTTTTAACCGCGTACTCGGGCTGGCAAGTTATCAGGTTATCTGGGACATCATCGGCGGCGCGCCCGAAGGCAGCACCTTTATTGTCGATGCCTGGTTTGGTTTTCAGCCCAAAGAGGTGTTGCAGGATTATCTGCAACGGGCGGGCATATCGCAGGTTGTGGAAATCTGGTGCCAGATTGATGCTGAACTGGCGGCCGAACGATTTTCTTCACGGCTGGGCGAGCGTTTACCGGGACATGTCGGGGCAGAATATATCCCCGAATTAAAAATTCTCGCAGGAAAAGCACGACCAATAACCCCGGGACCAGTTTATTCTGTTGACCAGAATGTTATCGGCCAAAATAAGCCTGTAAATATTGTTGATATTCATGCGTGGATAATCAATTCATTCAATACGCAAATTCAATAAATACTGACCGGAGGAAATATTCATTTACTGAAAAAGTAAGTTAATTCTGATATCAGGACCTTGTTAAACCTCTACTATCATTCATTCTTTCAGGTCTTTTGAAATTATTATCTTTCATTGATGGCTAATAGGATTGGATAGATCACAGTTTTTATTTTAATTAAATATCATACTGAGAAAAGACCCTATTCATATGAAGAGGTATTATGTTAAGCGACTGGATTAATGAAAATAACACGCAAATCATTAGCAAAATAGATGACTGGAAAAGTGCCGTGGCATTTGCCGTGCAACCATTAATTGATTCGGGCGCAGCGGAAAGTCGTTATCTTCAGGCTATATATGATATGCACCGGGAAATCGGGCCTTATTATGTTTTGGGCGAAGGTATTGCGATGCCGCACGCCCGGCCGGAAGAAGGGGTTAACCGAACGGCACTGTCTTTGGTCATTGTTTCAGAAGGCGTTGAGTTTGGCAGTGAAGATAATGATCCGGTTTACGTTATCTTCGCGCTGGCCGCGGTGGACAGCCATTCACACATCGAAATGATTGCCAGCCTTTCCCATCTGTTCTGCGATGACGAGGCAGCGGAACGATTAAAACGCAGTAAAAACAAGCAGGAAGCATTAGAGATTATCCGACAGTTTTAGACGTGAAGTGAAAAAAGATAAACATAACCCTTTATGAACACCTACAAAGAACGTAAGGAAAAATGATGAAAAAGCTATCAATCCTGGCGGTATGCGGTGCGGGTCTGGGCAGCAGTTTTGCCTGTGAAATGAGTATCGAAGCGGCACTGAAGGATCTGGGTGTGGAAGCCGATTTATCACATTGTGATATTTCAAGCGCCACGTCTTCAAGAGCCGACATTATTATGACCGGCGAAAATTTCAGATCGCAATTCCAGCATTACACCATCAACGCCAATATTATTTACCTGAAAAGACTGGTCGATAAAAATGAAATAAAGAGCAAGCTGACGCCTATTCTTCAGGAGATGGGTCACCTGGCCACTTAATAACAGACCCACTCAATTCACAATACTTATAAATCGATAAAACAATTACCGTGAACTCTACAGGGGACGCTTATGTCTTTCCTTCACTTTATTGTCAATGATGTATTAGGCCAGGCATCAATTTTAATCTCACTGATCGCCATGATTGGTCTGATCGCATTAAAGAAAAGCACCGGCCAGATCATTACCGGTACATTAAAAACGCTGCTGGGTTTTCTGGTTCTGCTTTCCGGGGCCAGCATTATTGTTAATGCCCTGACCTTTCTGGGTGAAATATTCCAGAAAGGGTTTCACATGCGCGGGATTGTTACCGACGTCGGTTCTATTGCCGGTATCGCACAACAAACTCTCGGCCGTGAAACCGCATTAATTATGGTTCTGGCGTTTATCGTTAATATCCTGATTGCCCGCCTGACCCGTTTCAAATATATCTTTCTCACCGGACAAGCATCGCTGTGGATGGCCACGGTGTGTTCCGTTATCGGTTATATGGGCGGCTTGCGCGGCACGGAACTGATCCTGACTGGCGGCATTATTGCGGGCGTCATGGCCGTCGGGATGCCGGTGCTGGCTCAGCCGATTGTGCGTAAAATCACCGGGTCCGATGATATTGCACTCGGCCATTTTTGCACCATCGGCTATATCGTGCAGGCAGGCGTGGCGAAAATCACCGGCGATGTCAGTAAAAGCACCGAAGATTTCGAACTGCCGCAATCTTTCTCGTTCCTGCAGGACACCTACCTGTCGATGATGGTGGTGATGATCCCGATTTACCTGATCCCGGCGATTGCCGCAGGCCCGGAAGTCGTCGCGCCTTACGCCAACAGCGTTAATTATCTGGTCTATTCGTTCCTGCAATCCATTCAGTTTGTGGTCGGTGTTTACGTTCTGCTGTCGGGTGTGCGCCTGTTGCTGGCTGAAATCGTACCGGCATTTCGCGGCATCGCCCTGCGCATCGTCCCGAATGCCATTCCGGCACTCGATTGTCCGGTGCTTTTCCCGTACGCACCGAACGCCGTCATTATCGGTTTCATCTCTACCACCATTGGCTCCATCATCGGTATGTTCCTGTTCCCGAGTCTCGGGCTGGCGATGATTTTACCGGGCATGCTGACCAACTTCTTCGCGGGCGGCACGGCGGGAATCTTCGGCAATGCAGTCGGCGGACGACGCGGCGCGATTATCGGCGGTATCTTCCACGGCCTGTTTATCACCCTGCTGCCTGCGCTGTTGCTGCCGCTGCTGGGCAAGTTCGGCTTCTCGAACGTGACGTTCAGTGACTCAGACGTGATCAGCGTCGGGCTGGTATTCGGCCATATTCTCAACTTCTTCCACTAAGCAAGCCGGAGGTCATGGTTATGGACACACGCATTGAGCAAATTCTGGCGCAGCAACTGCCGCCGCAGGAGTCGGCGAAAGCGCTGAATGAGCTGGGAAAACAGTATCAGGAACAGCAGGATCTGGACGCGGCCATTGCCTGCTGGGAGCAAAGCATGGCCTGTTACGGCAAGCCGGGTTTTGCACAGGCACAGCTGATGAAAGCCTACAATGCGCGACGGCGGCAGTGCTCTGAAGCCGGTGACGGCAAAGGGCTGGAGCGATTTTCCGAAAAAATCGATGCACTGATGCAGCAAAGTAAGGATGCAATCCGCTACGGATTCTGAAGCAATTAAAAGCCAGAACAGAGGTTCTGGCTTTTGTTTTGCACGTCTTTATTCTTCCCAATCCTTACGTAGAATAGAGGCTGCCCCCGCCGTGAGGGCCTAATCACTAAGGATTTACTATGCCGATGATCCGTCTGGAAATGTTTCCTGGCCGTACCCCCGAACAAAAACGTGACTTTGTCCGCGAAGTGACCCGCCTGGCAGCAGAAACCCTGAAATGTAAACCTGAAAGTGTGGATGTGGTGATCACTGAAATACCGAAATCACATTGGGCAAAAGGGGGAGTGTTGCCGGAAGAATAACAGGCGGAGATGAATCGTCGTCAGCCAGCACGCATTAATGTGCTGGCTGAGCAACGGATAAGGATGTTTTTACTGCTGTAACGATTTCGTCCGCTGCGCAAAACTCTTGCGCAACTTTTGCAGTTTCGGCGGGATCACCGCCATGCAATAACGGTTCTGCTGCCCCGCACCATCCCAGTAGTTCTGGTGATAGCCTTCGGCCACATACACTTCGCCGAGTGGTTCGATGCTGGTCACAATCGGATCACTGTGATCGTGCTGCGCGCGCAGTATCGCCGCTTCCGCCTCTGCTTTTTGCTGTTCATTGGCCGGGAAAATCGCCGAACGGTATTGCGTGCCGACGTCATTCCCCTGGCGGTTAAGCTGGGTCGGATCGTGCGTCACAAAGTGAATATCCAGCAAATCGCCGTAAGTCAGTTTTTCCGGGTCAAACCCCACGCGGATGGCTTCCGCATGACCAGTCGTGCCGGTACAGACCTGCTCATAATTTGGGTTCGGGCGACGCCCGCCGGTGTAGACACTTTCCACCGACTCCACGCCAATGACGTCTTTGAACACCGCTTCTGTACACCAGAAACAGCCGCCACCGAAAATAGCGTATTCGATTGTCATACAGACTCCTTCACTGAGGGGGTAGAGGAAATATGGGGACGAATAATGCTGAGATAAAGGTATGGCATTAAAAAAACAGAATGTGAAATTCTTATCGCCGGTAAATGATATTATTTTGTGCCTGCTTATTTCCCTGTAAATAGTGTTGATATTGTGTCTGATTGATCTGACTTTTTTTTCGTGGCAGACTCACTGGCATTGAAATACATGGAATTCCCCTATGAAAGATGTCATTGAAGGTTTCCTCAGATTCCAGAAAGAGGCGTTTCCACAGCGTTCTAAGTTATTCAAAGAACTGGCGTTAAACCAAAATCCTAAGACCTTGTTTATATCCTGTTCTGACAGCCGGTTAGTGCCGGAATTAGTCACGCAGCGTGAACCGGGCGAACTGTTTGTTATCCGTAATGCCGGTAATATTGTGCCGCCATTCGGGCCGGAACCGGGCGGCGTTTCCGCCACGGTGGAGTACGCCGTCATGGCGCTGGGCGTAAAAGATATCGTCATCTGCGGGCACTCCAACTGCGGCGCAATGAGCGCGATTGCCAACTGCACCTGTCTGGATCATATGCCAGCGGTCGCACACTGGCTGCGTTATTCCGATGCCGCAAAAGCCATCAATGAATCCGTCGAACACGAAAACCCTGAGGCACGCGTCAACGGTATGGTGCACCAGAACGTCGTGGCCCAGCTGAGTAACCTGCGCACGCATCCTTGCGTAGCGGTCGCCCTGGCGAAAGGGGAAATTACCTTGCACGGCTGGGTGTATGATATTGAATCGGGTTGCATCGAAGCCTTTGATGCGAAAAGCGGAGCCTTTATTTCGCTGTCCGATAACCCGGAAGTACGCGCCAGTTAATTACCCGTTAAATAAAACATCCGGAACATTTTTAAATAATGTTCCGGATGATAAATCAGCGACTTAAGACTTATTATATTGTTATCTTAACCTCTGCCGTAATATCCCCCTGCCTGCACGACAGTTAACTGATTTCTCTTTTACGCCACAGCGAGAATAATTGATGCCTGTTATCACGTTAAACCGTCTGGCTGATTTGCCAGCCGCACAGTGGGATGCGCTGGTGCCTGCGCAGCAGCCTTTCCTCAGCTATGCATTTTTATCCGCGCTGGAAGACAGCGGCAGCCTCGGGCCGCATTCCGGCTGGCATCCGCAGCATCTTCTCTGGCAGGAAAACGGGGAAATCCGCGCCGCCATTCCCGGCTATCGCAAACGCCATTCTTACGGCGAATACGTGTTTGATCAGGGCTGGGCGGATGCCTGCCAGCGTTCAGGTATTGCCTATTACCCGAAATGGCTGGGTGCGGTGCCGTTCAGCCCGGTGACCGGCGCACGGCTGCTGGGCGATGAATCTGCTGCGATCAGTCTGTTGCAGGCACTGCCGGATTTTCTGCAAGAAAATGGCCTGACCGGCGCACACATCAATTTTACCGATGAGCGCGCCAACCGGCTGATCGGCGGTGAAGCGGTCTGGCAGCACCGGCAGGGCCTGCAATATCACTGGCAGAACCGCGGTTATCGCGATTTTCAGGATTACCTCGACGCACTCACCTCACGCAAGCGCAAACAGTTTCGCAAAGAGCGCGAACAGGTGGCCGCGCAGGGCATTGATTTTGTCTGGCTGAAAGGCGCGCAGGTGACTGAAGCACAATGGGATTTCGTTTATGCCTGCTACAGCAATACCTATGCGGTACGCGGCCAGTCACCGTATCTGACCCGCGCATTTTTCAGCCTGCTGGCGGAAAGAATGCCGGAGGCGATCCGCGTGGTATTCGCGCAGCAAAACGGCCGTGATGTCGCCATGGCGTTCAGTTTAATCAGCGGTGATACGTTTTATGGCCGCTACTGGGGATGCGTGGCGGAATTCGACCGGCTGCATTTTGAAACCTGTTTTTATCAGGGAATGGAATACGCGATTGCCAGCGGCCTCAAACGGTTTGATGCGGGCGCACAGGGCGAACACAAACTGCTGCGCGGCTTTGAGCCGGTGATCACCGACTCATGGCACTATTTACGTCATCCGGGTTTGCGTGACGCCGTGGAAGATTTTTTAGTGGAAGAGCGTGCCGCCGTGCAGCGCTGGGCGGACGAAGCCCGCGAAGTGCTGCCCTACCGGCACGACGTCTGTTAAGTTCGGGCCCTAATCCATGCCGACAAATCCACCGGTCTGGTGTTGCCACAAGCGCGCATAAAGCCCGCCGTGCGCCAGCAGCTCGGCGTGATTGCCCGTCTCAACAATCTGCCCTTTTTCCAGCACCACCAGGCGGTCCATTTTGGCAATCGTCGATAAGCGGTGCGCAATGGCAATCACCGTTTTACCGCCCATCAGCGTCTCCAGACTTTCCTGAATAGCCGCTTCCACTTCGGAATCCAGCGCCGACGTGGCTTCATCCATGATCAGGATCGGTGCGTTTTTCAGTAATACGCGGGCAATCGCAATACGCTGACGCTGGCCGCCGGAAAGTTTGACGCCGCGCTCACCGACATGCGCATCCAGCCCGGTACGGCCCAGCGAATCATAAAGTTGCGGAATGAATTCATCGGCACGCGCCTGACGAATTGCCAGTTGCAACTCCTCTTCCGTCGCGCCCGGCCTGCCGTACAGCAGGTTGTCGCGGATGGAACGATGCAGCAGCGAGGTGTCCTGGGTAATCATACCGATTTGCGCGCGCAGGCTTTCCTGCGTGACGTCGGCAATATTTTGCTGATCAATCAGAATGCGACCGCTGTCGATGTCATACAGACGCAGCAGCAGATTCACCAGCGTGGATTTCCCCGCGCCGGAAGGCCCGATCAGGCCGATCTTCTCGCCGGGACGGATTGCCAGATCCAGATTGGGGATCACCCTGCCGCCTTCTCCGGAATTCTCTTTGCCGTAATTAAACTGAATGTGATCAAAGTGGATCGCCCCCTGATCGACTTTCAGCGCTTTCGCCTGCGGGATATCCGTTACCGTCAATGGCCGCGCAATGGTGTGCAGGCCGTCCTGCACCATGCCGATATTTTCGAAAATACCGTTCACCACCCACATGATCCAGCCGGACATATTCACAATACGAATAACCAGACCCGTCGCCAGCGCGATAGCCCCGACGCTTATCAGCGACTGGGTCCACAACCACAAGGCAAGACCGGTGGTGCTGACAATCAGCAACCCGTTCAGCGTGGTGACCGACACGTCCATGCCGGTGACCAGACGCCCTGCCAGTTGGGTTTTCTCGGTCTGTTCGCTAATCGCTTCGCGCGCGTATTTTTGCTCGAGATCGGTATGCGCAAACAGTTTCAGCGTCGTGATGTTGGTGTAACCGTCGACGATGCAGCCCATCAGTTTTGAGCGCGCTTCCGATGACTGCACCGAGCGTTGTTTCACACGCGGCACGAAATAACGCAGGCAAACGCCGTAACCGAAGATCCAGATAATCAGCGGGATCATCAGCCGCCAGTCCGCCTCGGCAAACAGGAACAGCGCACTGGCGGCGTAAATCACCACATGCCAGATGGCGTCCACCGCCTGCACCGCCGAATCGCGCAACGAGTTACCGGTCTGCATAATGCGCTGGGCAATGCGCCCGGCGAAATCGCTCTGGAAAAAGTTCAGGCTCTGTTTGAGGACATACTTATGATTCTGCCAGCGGATCATGCTGGTCATGCCGGGACTGATAGCCTGGTGAACCAGCAAATCATGCAACCCGATAAACACCGGCCGCAGGATCATCGCCACCGCCGCCATCCATAAAAGCTCGCCCATATGGTCGGTGAAAAAACTGCCCGGCGGTGTGTCTTTGGTCAGGTCGATAATCTGGCTGAGATAGCTGAACAGCGAAACCTCAATCAGCGCACCGATCAGTCCCACCACCAGTAAAACGGCGAAACTCGGCCAGACCTGACGCAGATAATAAAGATAGAAAGGCAGAACCTGATCCGGCGGTTCAGCAGCCGGTGCCTCACGGAAGATGTCGATCATTCGCTCGAAACGGCGAAACAGCATAGCGATCCCCTTTATGATATCCCTGCCGGCGTTGCTGGTTTCCATGCCATTTCAACGCCGTAAAGGGGAAAGCTTAGTGCAAATCGCCGGGATTGCGGCCGGTTATTTCTTCAGCACCGCATCTTTTTGCAGCAGCGACAGGACAAACGCCAGCACCATCACGCACGCGGCAATCAGATACACCGAGTGCAGCGCCGAGCCAAATGCCTGCAAATAATCAGCGCGGATGGCGGCCGGTAATTCCTGCACCGCCTGCGCGCTGAGTGAGCGGGGAAGCACCGTGCCTTCGGGGATCAGCGCCACCAGTTGATCACGCAGAACGTGGGTGAAAATCGCCCCAAACATTGCCACGCCGATGGAACCACCAATCGAGCGGAACAGTGTCACACCGGAGGTCGCCACGCCCATTTGTTTCATCGATACCGAGTTTTGTACCGCCAGCACCAGCACCTGCATCACCATCCCCAGGCCGAAACCGAGCACGCCGATGTAGAGATACAGCATATGTACCGGCGTGCTGACTTTCAGAAAGCCCAGCAGCACCATACCGGCGAAACTCAGTAAGGTGCCGATAATCGGAAAAATACGATAACGGCCAATACGGCTGATCAGACGCCCGCTGACGATCGAACTGAACAGCAATGCGCCCATCAGCGGCAGCAGTTGCATCCCCGCTTCTGACGGCGACGAGCCTTTCACCACCTGCAGATACAGCGGCAGGAAGGTCATCGACCCCATCAGTGACATGCCGATAATAAAACTGATTGCGCAACTGAGCAGGAAGGTGCGGTCGCGGAACAGACCCAGCGGAATGATCGGCTCGGCCGCCAGCGTTTCTTCATAAATAAAGCCACCAAGGGTCACCAGCCCGAACGCCAGAATGCACCACAGTTGCGGATCCGACCACTGATACACCGTGCCACCTTCGCTGGTGAACAAGATGATGCAGGTCAGCGCCGCCGCGAGATACCCCGCGCCGAGAAAATCGATTTCATGGCGGATGCGTGCAGTCTGCGATTTCAGCGCCACGCCAATCACCAGCAGGGCGAAAATCCCCAGCGGCAGATTGATGTAGAAAATCCAGCGCCAGGAAATATGCTCAACCAGAAAACCACCGATCAGCGGCCCGATGACGGTCGCCAGACCAAATACCCCGCCGAACAGCCCCTGATATTTCCCACGCTCGGACGGCGGAATGACATCGCCGACCGCCGCCATACTGACCACCATCAGCCCGCCGCCGCCCAGCCCCTGCAGGGCGCGCATCAGAATCAGTTGCGTCATGTTCTGCGCCAGCCCGCACAATACCGAACCGAGCAGGAACACGATAATCGCCGTTTGCAGCACGATTTTGCGACCGAGCAGATCACCAAACTTACCGTACAGCGGCACCACAATGGTGGAGGCCAGCAGATAAGAGGTCACCACCCACGAAAGCTGATCCAGGCCACCGAGCTCGCTGACGATAGTCGGCAGCGCGGTGGACACAATCGTCTGGTCGAGTGCGGCCAGCAGCATCACCAGCATCAGCGCGGAGAACAGCAGCTTTATCGAAGGCTTCTGTTCCGCCACCTCGCTCTGTGCCGAATTTATTGTCGTCATGAATGACATCCTGACTTGTAATTAATTAACTGTATAATTAATATTGAAGCATCAAATTCATCTGGTCAATGGATCGCCCTCCTTATGGCAGACAGAAAAATCTCAGAAACGCCAGGATCCGCACAAAAGGATCAAAACGAAGCCAACACGCCCGTGCGTCGTCCGGGTCGTCCGCGCAGTGCAAAATCCGGAGCGGATAAGCGTGAACTGCTGCTGGACGCCGCCCTGAAACTGTTTGCCCAATACGGCATCGCCGAAACGCCGCTGAGCATGATCGCCAAAGAAGCAGGCGTCACTACTGCCATGCTGCATTACTATTTCAAGACCCGCGAACAACTGCTGGACGTGATGATCGACGAACGTTTTCAGCCAGTCCGTGCCGGATTTACTGATATTTTCCAAACACATGCCGACGATCCGCTTCTGGCGATCACTAATATGGCGCAGTGCATGATTGATGCGGCAGAAAAATACCCGTGGGTGGCACCGCTGTGGGTGCGGGAAGTCATCAGCGAAAGCGGTATGCTGAAAAAACGCATGGAAGAACGTAACGGCGACAAAAACCGCAAAATCGTACAGGAATGCATTACCCGCTGGCAGGCCGAAGGAAAACTGAATCCGGATCTCAATCCGGCATTGCTGTTCATTTCCCTGTTCGGTCTGACGCTGTTCCCGATGGCCTCAATGAAAATGAGACGGGAAGGCGCGTCACCCATTTCCCCCGATATGTTGCGTAAACACGTCGCCCTTTTGCTGTTCCACGGCGTTGCGCCGCAGAAGCCGTAAGCTATTGACTATTATTTCTTGTTTATCGTCGGCATTTCACCAAATAAGTGATCAATGCCGCAATTTTTCATCTGGTGTTATCTCCCTATATTCCCTATAAATAAATATCACACAGCAGTGATTTAAAAATAATAGAGGTATATATGGAAATCCTTGAACAATTAAACAGTTTGGCCATAAAAATTAAGCAACAGTCGCCATTGATTCAAACTGAAGAAGCCACGAAAAACGCATTTGTTATGCCATTTATTAATAAGATCCTTGGATATGATGTCTTTGACCCAACGGAGGTTATTCCAGAATTTATCTGTGATGTGGGTACCAAAAAAGGCGAAAAAATAGATTACGCAATTCTTAAAAGCGGGGAAATTCAAATCCTTGTGGAATGTAAAAAAATCGGCGAATCCCTCAATGTTAACCATGCCTCTCAATTATTCCGATATTTTCATGTCACAAACGCGCGAATATCCATTCTGACTAACGGGCAGGTGTATAAGTTTTTTACTGATCTCGACGCACCCAACAAGATGGATGAGAAACCTTTTTTTGAGCTAGATCTGCTTGATTTAGATGAAAATCTTGTTCCGGAGCTGATCAAGCTTACCAAATCAGCTTTCGACGTGGAATCCATTGTTAATGCGGCAGGTGAACTGAAATACGTCAGCCAGATTAAGAAGATATTTCTTGCTCAATTCACTAATCCTGAAGAAGATTTCGTTAAATTTTTTGCCTCGCGTGTTTATGACGGAATCCTCACACAAAAAGTACGTGAGCAATTTAATACTCTTACCCGTAAAGCCGCGAGCCAGTTGTTAAATGATCAGGTAAACGAAAGACTTAAATCAGCACTCAGCGGCACGGCGCAGAATTTGCCGGTGAAAGAAATCGAAGAAGAATCCAGTACTGCACCAGCAATTATAAATACACCTGAAACGGATCAGATTGTTACCTCCGAGGAAGAACTGGAAGGATTCCACATCGTCAAGTCAATCATAAGAACCATTGTCGATGCGAAACGCATCACGCCAAGGGATACCAAAAGCTATTTTGGTATTCTCATTGATGACAACAACAGGAAACCTATTTGTCGCCTCCATTTTAATCGCACGCAATTTTATATTGGGCTGTTTGATGCAGAAAAAAATGAGACCCGGCATCCGATAGATTCCCTGGATGATATCTACAAGTTCACTGAGCATCTTAATAAAACAGCCCAGAGTTATAACTGAAGAGCTAAGGATAATTTCATGAACCTGCAGAAGCAGGTTCATGATTCTTCCACGGCGTTGCGCCGCAGAAGTTATAAGCCGGGCCACGACCTGCGCGGGTTATCCCGTGCAACTCTCTTAAATCCCTCTTTTTTGTAATGAAAAATACTGTGCAGACTCCTTTATGATGTAACGAAAATGTTGCTGTTAATCAGGGAATGCCATTCAACATGAAGGGAATGCCGCCATTAATTCTCGCGCTGTTAGCCAGTTCGTTAGTACTCACTATCGGACGTGGCGTCACACTGCCGTTTATCACTATTTATCTGACTGAGCACTATCATCTGCTGCCCAAAAGCGTCGGGATCATTCTCGGTGCCAGCCTGGCAATCGGGATTCTCAGTAGTCTTTACGGCGGCTATCTGGTGGATAAATTCAATCACCGGACGCTGATTACCGTCTCCATCAGCCTGTTCGGGCTGAGCTTTTTACTGTTGCCGTTTCTGCCGAATGTGACCGGCGTGCTGCTGGTACTGGCGCTGCTCAATGCCGCTTACGCCCTGCTCAGCATCACGCTCAAAGCCTGTATCGCCAGCTGGTTGCCGGTAGAAAAAAGGGTGAAGGCATTTTCGATGAATTACACGCTGGTGAATGTCGGCTGGGCGGTGGGCTCGTCGCTGGGCGTGTGGCTGGCGGGTTTCAGCCCGCTGCTGCCGTTCGTGATTTCCGGCGTACTGGCGCTCGGTACCGTGATTTCCCTGACCTGGGGATTGCGCAATATCCCGCATAAACCGCCGCAAACAGAACAGGAACAGAAACCCCTGCCAAAACCGAACCTTCGCCAGACACTGAGCATTCTGGCCCATGACCGTCGTCTGATTTACTTCACGCTGGGCAGCACGCTGGGTTCGGTGGTGTTCGGGCAATTCGCCGGTTATCTCTCGCAGTACCTGATTCTGGTCTCAAACGCCGCTTTTGCGTACAAAATCATCGGCGCGGTGATGATCACCAACGCCGTGATTGTTATCACCTTCCAGTACGTATTAAGCAGCCGGATGAAACAAAACAGCCTGCTGAAATGGCTGCTTCTCGGCACGATTTTCTTCATCATCGGCCTGATCGGCTTTATGACCGCCGGACAATCGGTGTTGCTTTGGGTGATCGCGATGGCGATTTTCAGCTTTGGCGAACTGATTGTTATCCCGGTGGAATACATGTTTATCGACTTTATCGCGCCGGAAAATATGAAGGGCAGCTATTACGGCATGCAGAACCTGAGCAATCTGGGTGGCGCGATAAACCCGGTCATGTGTGGTTTTCTGCTCAGTTACACCGCCCCGCCGGTGATGTTTATCGCGCTGATTGCCGCCTCGGTTGGCGGTCTGCTGTTCTTCTGGATGGGGCACCGTCTGGCGGCTAATACAGCACAGCCGCGTGCTGTTTAAGGGTTTCCATCAGCCCGATATAAGGATGCGGGCCATAGCTTATCCGGCTGACACCCGCCGCAGTGAGATCAGCCAGCGGTGGTGTCAGATTGCTGGCCATAATGTTCACCGGCAGCGCTGATACCTCACAGAGTTCGGCAATCAGTGTCAGGTCACTCAAACCGGGGGCAAAAAAACCGCTGGCTCCCGCATCCTTATAGGCAGTCAGCCGCTTTTTAGCTTCCGCCATCAGCACCGGATGCCGCGTGGCGTCGGGTTCCTGTAAAAAGACATCGGTGCGCGCATTGATAAATAACGCCATTCCCTGATTTTCCGCCACCTGACGAAGCGAGTTCAGAATCTCGCATTGTTCACGGACGCCGTTCAGCGCGGATAATCCGATTTGCTGATCCTCAACATTAATACCCACGACACCCGCCTGCAAAAGTGCGCTCAGGTTGTCGCGGCGATCCGCACCATAACCGGTCTCGAAATCCACCGTGAGCGGCAGACTGATCACAGAGGCAATGCGTTGCACCGTCCGTAACAGGCTGGAAAAAGGCATGGCTTCGCCATCCTGATACCCCTGCGCCGCCGCACACGACCAGCTTCCGGTAGCGATGGCTTTTGCCCCCGACTGCGCCACCGCCAGCGCGCTGCCCGCATCCCAGATGTTGTATAAAATGACCGGATTGTGCTTCTGGTGAAGTTGTGAAAATGCCAGTGCCCGACTTTGCTGATTCATACCCTGCTCCTCGTTTAGCGGCTCAACGCCATTCTTCGTTCGTGTTCAATCAGCCACCGCTTGCGCCATAATCCGCCGCCGTAACCGGTCAGCGAACCATCAGCACCAATGACGCGATGACAAGGGATCAGGATTGAAATCTGGTTAGCCCCGTTGGCACGGGCGACTGCGCGGGAAGCCGTGGCCTGCCCGATATCCGCCGCCAGCGCGGAGTAACTGCGCAGTTCACCCGCCGGAATAGCCCTGAGCGCATCCCAGACTTTACGGGTAAACAATGAACCGAATTCCGCCAGTGGCGTGATAAATGTGTGCTTTTCACCCGCGAAATACGCCGCCAGTTCCAGTTCGAGCTGATCAATCAGCGGCGTTCGTCCAAAAATAATTTCAGAGGACGTCAGTTGTTTCAGCCGCTCAATTTCATTAGGTAATGCCGGACGATCAATAAACTCCAGCAGATACAGTGCGTCGTGGCTGGCGATCGCCAGCATGGAACCGATCGGCGTATCCAGCCAGTCAGCCTTCAGAAACTGATGCTTTCTGGCCTGGCTCGGGTTCAGCCCGATTTGACGGGTGATCGCCGCTCGAAATCCGCTGCCGGATTCAAAACTTGCATCCAGTTGGGCATCAATTACCGGCTCTCCTCCGGCCAGCGCATCGACACCCTTGCCGATTCTGCGTAAGCGCGCCATTTCCAGAAAAGTGATGCCAAACTGTCGTTTAAAGGCGCGGCGGACGGTGGAAGGATCAACGTTCATCGCCTGCACATCGCCCTCGCTCCACTTTTTGCCTGGCTCGTTTTCCAGCGCGGCCAGCAATTTCAGCACCAGCGGGTCTTTTTCTCCGCCCTGCATCAGCGGCCGGCAGCGTTTACAGGGCCGGAATCCGGCTTCCATCGCGCTGACCATCGACGGATAAAATACCGAGTTCTCGCGCTTCGGTTTTCGTGCCGGGCAGGTCAGGCGGCAAAAAATACCGGTGCTTTTGACGCCGACAAAAGCAAAGCCGTCATAGGCCGGATCACGGGCAATCAGCGCAGCATAAAGCACATCATCGTCAGGTAAATCGAACAGCATGATTTCACTCGCAGACCGGAAACATGGGGAAAAGCATAGGGGAATTTCAGCGGGAGAAGCGACGTTTTTCGGGCGTTGATTTTAAATATTCACAGCAAGAGTGTCCGTGCCCGGCGTGATACCGGGCACGGCTATTTTTACTCCTCCAGTCCGCGGTTTTTCAGCATCGGCTCAATTGACGGAGCCTTGCCACGCCAGGTTTCGTAGAGTTTTTCCAGATCTTCGCTGTTACCGCGTGAGAGGATCTGATCACGGAATTTCTGACCGTTCTCCCGCGTCAGCCCGCCCTGCTCAGTGATACCGGCAAAGGCATCATCAGCCAGCATTTCGGTCCACAGATAGGCATAGTATCCGGCGGCATAGCCGTTACCCCAGATGTGCTGGAAATAACTGGAACGGTAGCGCGGCGGCACATACGCCAGATTCACTTTATCTTTCGCCAGCGACTCCGCTTCAAACTTATCAACATCCTGCTGCGGTGCGTCCGCGCTCAGGCTGTGCCAGTGCATATCCAGTAACGCAGCCGCCAGCAGTTCGGTCATGTCATAGCCTTTGTTGAACTTGCTGGCCTTCTCTATTTTGTCCTGCAAAGCCTGCGGCATCACTTCACCGGTCTGATAATGTTTGGCGAAGTGAGTAAACACTTTCGGATCACTCGCCCAGTGCTCGTTAAACTGCGACGGGAATTCGACAAAATCACGCGGCGTCGCGGTACCGGAAAGACCCGGATATTCCTGATCGGCAAACAGGCCATGCAGCGTGTGACCAAATTCGTGGAACATAGTGATAACGTCGTCCCACGACAGCAGCGCCGGTTGCCCCGCCGCCGGTTTCTGGAAATTCGCCACGTTGTAAATCACCGGTTTCGTGCCCAGCAATTTCGACTGATCGACGTAGTTGCTCATCCATGCGCCGCCGCCTTTATTATCGCGCTGATAATAATCGGCGTAGAACAGCGCCATCGATTTACCGTCTTTATCGAACACCTCAAAAACCCGCACATCAGGATTGTAAACCGGCAGGTCTTTGCGTTCTTTAAAGGTGATGCCATACAGCAAGTTAGCGGCATAAAACACGCCGTTTTCCAGCACATTATTCAGCTCGAAATAGGGTTTGATCTGCGCGTCGTCCAGATCATATTTCTCTTTGCGAACCTGCTGGGCGTAGTGCTGCCAGTCCCAGGCAGTCACTTTGAAGCCGCCCTTCTGTTTATCGATTTCTGCCTGAATATCCTGCGCTTCACGCTGCGCGCGGGCGGTCGCGGCTGGCACAATTTTGTGCATGAAATCCAGTGCAGCCTGCGGCGTTTTCGCCATCTGATCTTCCAGTTTCCACGCGGCATAACTCGGGAAACCCAGCACCTGAGCCTGCTGCGCGCGGACCTTTGCCAGCTTCGCAATCAGCTCACGGGTGTCGTTGGCATCGCCTTTTTCAGCGCGATTGATTGAGGCCTCATACAGTGCCTGGCGCGTGTCGCGGTCATCCAGTGACTGTAACAACGGCTGCTGCGTGGTGTTTTGCAAAACCAGAAGCCAGGCATTATCCAGCTTGCGGTCTTTGGCGGCCTGCGCGGCTGCCGATAATTCGGCGTCACTCAGCCCGGCAAGCTGCGCTTTATCTTTCACCGTCAGCCCGCCCGCTTTGGTGGCGGCCAGCAATTTATTAGTGAACTGCGTGCTGAGCGTTGCCGCCTGTTGATTCAGCGCTTTGAGTTTGTCTTTATCCGCATCCGAAAGATTGGCACCTGACAGCTCGAAATCCTTAAAAGTCACCTCAATCAGGCGCTGTGATTCGGGGGAAATTTTCAGGCTGCTGCGCTGGTCATAGACCGCTTTCAGCCGCGCAAACAGCTTGCTGTTGAGATGAATGCTGTCATCCATCGCCGCCAGTTTTGGCGAGGTATCTTCGTCAATTTTTTGCAGCGTATCGTTGGTATTCGCGCCGGTCATCGCGCCAAAAACGTTTTGCACGCGTTGCAGCATGACGCCGGATTTTTCCAGGGCCACATAAGTATTTTCAAAGGTTGGCGGCGCGCTGTCGCTGGCGATTTTATCGACTTCAGCCAGTTTCTGGCGGATGCCTTCGAGGATCGCCGGTTCATAATCGCTGTCTTTATAGAGATTAAATTGCGGCGCCTGGTATTCCAGCGTGCTGGGTTTCAGAAATGGGTTATCGGCATTAATAGCGTGATTCATGACGTGCTCCTGAGTGGCGGGCTGTGCGGTTTCCGCAGCCCCTGCAAACTGGCTGACAGCCAGGCTGGTTGCCAAAAAGAGAGATGACAAACGCATTCCAGTCTTCCTTATCTGAGTGAGAGAAGTGCTCCGTTAAGTCATTGAGAATAGACCTCACTCAGCGATCCGGCAAAAGGCAAACGTAGGTAAATCGTGTTATTACGAGGCGGATTCCATATTTTCGATAAAACTTTTCTGTCAGGATACCGGCCTTAGCAGGGCATAAAAGATGACAGAGGTTCCGATGATCAAAGACCAGACGTTCAGTGACCAGCGTTTTAGCGTGAAGCAGTTTACCGGCGAGACACTGGAGAACTGCCGCTTTTACCGCTGCCGTTTTGACAGCACCGATCTGTCAGAAACGGCGTTCGTCGATTGTCTGTTTTACGATGATGGGGAACAAAAAGGCTGCTCTTTCCAGCATGCAAAATTGCAGGATGCCAGCTTTAAACGCTGTGATCTGACGATGGCTGATTTCAAAAACATTCAGGCACTGGGTTGTGAAATCCGTGAATGCAAAGCCACTGGCGCAGATTTCAGCGGCGCGAGTTTTATGAATATGATCACCTCGCGCACCTGGTTTTGCAGCGCCTTCATGACCAAAAATAACTTCAGCTACGCGAACTTCAGCAAAGTCATTCTGGAGAAATGCGAGTTATGGGAAAACCGCTGGACCGGCGCGAACGTGCAGGGCGCAAACTTCAGCGGCTCCGACCTTTCCGGCGGCGAATTCACCGAGTTCGACTGGAATAACGTCAACATTACCCATTGCGACCTGACGAACTCCGATCTGGGTGAGCTGAATATCCGTAAAGTCGATCTCGATGGCGTGAAAATCGACGACTGGCAGCAGAGTCATTTGCTGGAAAAATTGGGGATGATTGTGATCCATTCGAAGTGAGAGGATACGATATAAAAAACCGCTCTCTGAAGCGGCTTTTTTGTGCCTGAAATCCCCAGGCTGCCCGCCGGAAAGTGCGCTTCCCCTCCGCCCTTCATCAGAATCTCACCGCAATATGCTATAACAGACCTTCGCTTTAGCCACGAAATTAACCTCATGAAAGATAATAGTATTTATTCGCCTCAGGCGTCTGTGCCGGAAAAATCACGGGTGCTGGGCTGGTCTGATTTATTCTCGCTGTGGTTCTCGCTCGGTATGGGTCTGATGGTATTGCAGGCCGGTGCCATTCTGGCTCCGGGCCTCGGGCTGGCGGGCTCGCTGGCAGCCATTGTGCTGGGGTCTGCCGTCGGCGTTGCGCTGCTGGCGCTGGTCGGGGTGACCGGCGGGCAGACGGGCATGTCGTCGATGGCATCGCTGAGGCTGAGCCTCGGCAAACGCGGCGTGGCACTGCCGGTGCTGTTCAATCTGATCCAGTTGATCGGCTGGGGCGCGTTCGAAATTGTGGTGATGCGCGATGCGGCCAGTCTGCTGGCAAAACGCGCCTGGGGCGACGGCAGTTTTTGGGCGAATCCGACCCTCTGGACGTTTATTTTCGGCGTCGTTGCCACCTTGCTGGCGGCCAGCGGGCCGCTGGCGTTTATCCGCCTGGTACTGCGCCGCTGGGGGATCTGGCTGTTGCTGGCGAGCTGTGCGTGGCTGACCGGTTATCTGTTCCTGCACGCCGATTTATCCACACTGTGGCATAAAGCCGGGGACGGTTCGATGCCGTTCGCGCTGGCCTGCGATATTGTGGTGTCGATGGCATTTTCGTGGCTGCCACTGGTGTCGGATTACACCCGTTTCGGCAAATCTGCGCGGCAAAACTTCTGGGGAACGGCCTGCGGATATTTCCTCGGCAGCGTGTGGATGATGGCGCTCGGCGTGGCGTATACGCTGGCGTTTGTCAGCACCTCGACCGATGCCAATGCGCTGCTGCTGGCGCTTTCCGGGATCGCACTGGGTATTCCGCTGTTACTGATTCTGGTGGATGAGCATGAAAATGCCTTTGCGGATATTCACTCAGCGGCGGTGTCGGCGGGGACTTCCCTGCCGGTCAGCGTGGGTAAACTGACGCTGGGTATCGGCCTGCTGTGTACGCTGATCGCCTGGGCCGTTCCGCTGACGCAATACGAAAACTTCCTGCTGCTGATTGGCTCCGTGTTTGCGCCGCTGTTTGGTGTGGTGCTGACGCATCATTTTGTTCTGCGCAGGCAGACACAAAAAGACCTGAATATACGTTCCCTCGCAGCCTGGATTACCGGCATTGTGGTTTATCATCTGATGGCAAATATGCTGCCGGATATCGGTGCGACAATTCCGTCGCTGCTGGTGGCGGGACTGGTGTGCTGGGGATTAGGGCGTAAAGCCTGAGATAAAAAAACCGCCCCGAAGGGCGGTTTCTCTACTGCTACAAACCCGGGCCCGTGCTGACATTGATGTTGATATGAGAAACATTAACGTTCCATCCATCACCAGCAGTTGTCATCAAAGAACCCAGTACAACGATCAGTGCATAAATACACTTATTCATTGATGCGGCCTTTTACAACCGCGTTTCACCAATAAGCACCGGGACCGACTGGAGAAGGACAAGCAGTGTTTGGGTTGCCTGTCCGCGCGGTACTCAAGTGCTAATTTCAAGCCCGGTGACCCGTCGCTAAACGGGCAAACTAGCCCCGCGCAGATGCTACCACCAAGACCATAAAAACAATAAGGATATGTGTATAGAATTTAAACTTGCTGCCTTCCCACCCCTGGTGTAAGTTAGTGGCGTTTGGGTTGCCTGATCCCGCTTATTATTAAAGCGTGAAACTGGGTTGATTTAGCGCTAACTGAATCACCCAACAAAAAAACCGCTCTCTGAAGCGGTTTTTTTGTGCCTGAAATTCAGCCCTTACCGTCTCATTTCCCCTGGCCGAAAAAGTCGTTGTACAGCATGTAAAGATGCGCCGCACTCCATGAGAAGTTTGGTGCGCCCTGCTGCTGGCCGTTGAGCGGATTGTAGTTTTCCCGGATAGGCGCATCCGAAATCAGACCATCGGCGTGATCGAAAAAGGCCTGTGCCATTTTCACAGCATCTTCGCGGTAACCGTATTGCTCCATGCCTTTCAGGCCGAAATATAACTGATCGACCCAGACCCTGCCGCGCCAGTAAATGTCTGCACCGAACGCCGGATTGGTCAGTGCGGCGGTGCCCAGTGGCACATAGGTGTTAAATTCGCGCACATCTTTCATCACTTTCACCACGGCGTCGGCATGCGCCTGCGTCGCTGCGCCGTTAAACAACGGTGACCAGCCTTCCGGACCTTTGCCGCGTTCGACAATCGGTTTGCCCGCGCAGCCGTTGGCCAGCGGTTTGTCTTCAATGCGGATGTCATAGAAGAAGCCGCTGCGGCTGTCGAACATGCAGGTGTTGATGTATCCGGCCAGTTTGACGGCTTTCGCGCGGAAATCTGCGGCGGCTGTTTTCTTGCCCAAAATGTCGGCGATTTCGGCCATGTATTTGTTGTCGCTGTACATATAGCTGGCTTCATCGACGGATTCCTGTAACAGCGAATACCCCAGCAACGTTCCGTCATCCGAACGGTTTTCGGCGAATTTGACCTGCCAGTCCTGTTTTTTACCGCCATTTTTGATGTATTTCGTCAGCTGATCGGCATCGATAAAACCGAAGGCCGCCGCATCATCCCGCCCCGATTCCCACGAAGCCGCCACCTGCGCCGGGATTTCGATGCTGTCGTACTGACCGGATTTCACCACGCGGTCGTAGTTTTTCAGCCCGGATTCGGTCTGTTCTTTCTGCCCTTCCCTGACGGTAAACAACATCTTGCCGTCAGCGGTGTTATGCGCTTTATCGCGCGTGGCGCCATATTCCGGCACGCCGTTATGGTTGTGGTCACGGTTGTGCAGCCACCAGTCGTGATAAGCGACCAGTTTAGGGTACATCTCCGCCAGCCATTGTTTATCACCGGTCGTTTTGTAGATTTCCATCACCGACCACGCCGCCAGACTCGGTTTCGTGTTGCGCTCATTCCAGTTGGTGCCATCGCCGCCACGTTCCGGACCCGGGTTATAGGCAATCAGATCAGGTACAAAACCGGCATCCCACGGACGAACCGGATCACCGGGCGGGATCTGAAAGGCAAACACGGCGCGGATATTGTTTTTCGCCACCTCGGGATTGAAATGCGCCATCGCATACGCCTGTTTCCAGGTGTCCCACGGCCAGGTCTGATTGCCGGAGAACCAGCGGCCAGTCACCGATGGCGTCACCGAATCAAACTTCATCGCACCTGCCGCCCCGCGCCAGTTAGCGGTTAATGTTTCGATGGCTTTCACCGCCACACGTTCCTGATCTTTGGTTGCTTTCGGGTTTGTCAGACCGGCATTCAGGTAGCCTTCCCAGCGTTTTTGCGAGGCATCCAGATAAGGCTGGGGATGCGCCAGAATATCCTGGATTTTCGGCTGCTCTTTCTGAACCTCAGCGGCCGTCAGCAGATGCGAATAAGTGGTGTAAAACGTGGTGGAACCGGCGATTTTGGCTTTGCCGGTAAACTGATGGCCTGTAACCGTCATCTGCATCGGCAGGGATTTGTGGATCTGATATTCGGACTCGCCGGAGGTCATCAGGCTTGAGGCCTCGCGCACTTTGCCGAAAATCACACGCAGGCCGTCAGCAACCGGCAGGATCTGGCGCGTATACCCCGGATATTCCTGCCCGATAGTTTTATCCGATGGCGGTTTTCCTTCCTGAGCGCGGAGCTTTTCCAGCAGTTCGCCGTCCCAGACCAGTTCCAGCGGGGAATCCGTGGTGATTTTAGTTTCCAGCAAAGAAGTGCGGGACGTCGCGAAACGCAGGGTCATGTCGATGCGGATGCCGGGCGCGGTCAGCGTCTGGATAAGCGCCCCGGGAATGCTGTAAGCGGTCATGCTCAGCGCGACTTTTTGCCCGGCTTTATACACCGTCAGCCGGTCAAAGTTATCGGCCATAAAGTTGATATATTCTTCGGTCAGCAGCGCCGGTCCAGGGAATCCGCCCATACCTTGCGGGCCAGACGGCAGTAAATGCCCGTGCCAGGCACCCTCATCAAATAAAGGATTAAAACGCTGATGCTCGTCGAAATCATAATCGAGCATATATTGCGGCGCGCCGGTACGGTTAATAACGTTTTTAAACGAATCAGCCCGCAAAGTCTCGGCGTTTTCTGCCTGTGCGTGTGCAGAAATAAATAAAGCAGCGCAGATAATTAAACTGAGCGGCCGGTGCGGATTAATTTTTTTCATTATGATCTTCCCCAGTAGAAATATTGCATAAGAAATACCGAGTTGCTGGCGCCGGTATTGTCATTGCTCATATAGAATTTGCTGTCTAATGCGGTCGCGAACCGGCCGCCGTAATATTCGTACCAGATACCGGCCTGTGCGTAAGACGTGGTGGTATCGAAAGTAGTATCCCGCGAATGTTCGGCATAACTGTACGCGGTGGATAAATACAGTCCGGTGACCGCTTCAACCATGGCGCTGACCATCATTCCTGATTCGTGGCCGGAATGGCTGCTGTCGCCTTTGCCGGTGTGATGCCAGACGCGCCCTGCCAGATTTTTACCCTGCAAACCCGCGAGGAATAGCTGCCCGGTGCCATCGGTCAGTTCCAGACCGTTGAGCAGCGTCAGCCCTTCCATCAGATCATATTGCGTGTAGCCGTTGACCATCGCCTGATAGGTGTATTTATCTGAATAACGGTCGTATTTTCCGAAATGGAGCAATGCAGTACTTTCATTAACACGGCTTTGCGGTGCGGCGGTCAGGCTGTAACGAAACTTGCCGGTCAGGTTTTGCACCTTCACTGCCTGCGTTAAATCGCGGGTATTAGGAATCACGTAGCCGTATTCCGGCGTGAAATCGCCCCACCATTGCAGGTCATCCAGCGAGGAATCGTTGCGCATACTGAGGATAAATTCGGTGCCCCGATCAGTACGATAACCACCGTAAAAACGGTTTAAGCCGCCTTCGAATCCGCCCCAGCGGTGATCAGGCACCCAGGCGTTTCCGTGATGATCGGCCTGTACCGTCCAGCCTTCGCCGTAAATAAGCCCGAACCAGTTACCGTGTTTTATTTCCAGACCACCTTCGATATAGGTTCCGTCGCTGTATTTGTGCTGATCTTTGCCATTTAAATACACGCTGCCGCCGCCGCCCATTTCGCCATAAAAGCGATAAGCAGTGGCGTCGCGGCTGACCGGCGTTATTTCCGGTGGTGCTGATTCATTATGTTCGGCGGGGACAACCGGTTCCTGCGCCCGCAAATTCATTGATAAGGAAAATAATAAAAGTACTAATATTTTATTTAATGATGTGTTCTTCATCGGTATGCGCTTCTTTGTTTGGTTATTATGAACAGGAAAGCAGAAGTAAAACGCATACTAGTAAATATTTTACTAAAATATACTTAAAATTAGGTAAAGCGTTAACTCTGTCACAGTGAGATTTTGCGGGCCGGAAGGCCGGTGAGCGGTGTACATAAGGCACTGATCACATTAAGCTACGGCTTTGGTTTACCTGATGATGAGACGCTGATGGCTACTTTGAAGGAAATCGCTGAGGCCGCGAACGTATCCGTTGCGACGGTTTCACGTGTGCTCAATGACGATCCGAGCCTGAGCGTGAAAGCGCAGACCCGCCAGAAGATTTTAGAAACGGCGGAACGCCTGGAATATAAAGTCTCGCCTTCCCGCCGCAATGCCACGCAACGCATGACGTTTGCCGCATTGTTTACTTACCGGCAGGGGCTGGAAATAGACGATCCTTATTATCTTTCCATGCGCTATGGCATTGAAACACAATGCGAAAAACTGGGTATCACCCTGATTTCCGGCTATGACTTTACCGGCGAAAAAGCGCTGCCTCCGGCGGACGGTTTTCTGGTTATCGGACAACCTCAGGCCGCACTGCATACGCAGCTCGCGCAACAATCCACGCCGGTCGTTTTCATTGATGGCGTAATGGAAGACCCGCAATCTGACTGCGTTAATGTGGATTTATTTAAGATCAGCCAGAAGGTCATCGACTTCTTTATCGGTCAGGGCTATTCGCGCATCGGCTTTATCGGCGGCCGCGATCACCCTGAATTCCCGGATCAGCGCGAGCAGGCCTTTGTGGAATATGGCCGTCTGAAAAACGTCGTCCAGCCGGACGATATCTGGTACGGCAATTTCACCAGCCAGTCCGGCTATCAGTGCGCCAGGAAAATGTTGCAGCAAAATGCGCCTTATCCCCCGGCGTTGCTGATTGCCACCGATACCATTGCGCTGGGCGTGACCCGTGCGCTACTGGAACACGGCGTTAAAATCCCCGAGCAAATCGCGCTGATCAGCGTTAATGACATTCCGACAGCCCGCTTTGTGTTCCCTTCTTTATCGACCGTTCGCATCCATTCCGAAACCATGGGCGCACAGGCGGTCAACCTGCTGACCGAGCGTCTGCGCGATGAACGCACCGTACCGCTGTCGGTATTTGTGCCGGGATCGCTGCAACTCCGGGACACCACCCGCCGGTAAAATTTAACTGCATGATCCTCAAACCGATTTTTTATTTTTTGTGATCGCCCTGACAACCAGTAAAACTTTTTAGTTATTTTTACTAAATATTTACTATCTTCTCTCCCATAGAAACACGTCTCAGGAGAGATCACGTGAATAATTGGGAAAATATCGAGAAGCAGTCGGAGAACCGTTTACCGCCACGCGCCTCCTTTTTCAGCTATGAAAATCCACAGGCGGCGCTGCGTTTCGATCGCGCAGCCAGTCACGGCTTTCAGTTGCTCAGCGGCCGCTGGCAGTTCCGCTTTTTCGAGCACCCGGCGTTAGTCCCGGATGAATTCTACAATCAGCCGATGACTGAATGGGGCCACATCACCGTCCCCGGCATGTGGCAGATGGAAGGCCACGGTCAGCTGCAATATACCGATGAAGGTTTCCCCTTCCCGATCGACGTTCCTTACGTTCCCACTAATAACCCGACCGGCGCGTATCAGCAGCGTTTTACCCTCGATGCAGCCTGGACAGGCAAACAAACGCTGATCAAATTTGACGGCGTGGAAACCTATTTCGAGGTGTATGTGAACGGGCACTACGTCGGATTCAGCAAAGGCAGCCGCCTGTGCGCAGAGTTCGATATCAGCGCCAGCGTGAAACCGGGTGAAAACCTGCTGTCGGTGCGTGTTTTACAGTGGGCGGATTCAACATATATCGAAGATCAGGATATGTGGTGGATGGCGGGAATTTTCCGCGATGTGTATCTCATCGGTCAGGATCCGGTTCATCTTAACGATTTCACCGTAGTCACCACATTCGATGAAAACTACTGCGACGCCGTGCTCAATATTGATGCCGTGCTGCGTAATTTACACCAACCCGTCAGCGGTTATCGTCTGCACGCGCAGTTATTCGACGATGGCGTCTGCGTGGCACAGTTATCAGCAGATAACCTGAATATCGGCGATGAAACGCGCTGTCGCCTGGACATTCCGGTCGCTCATCCGCGCCAGTGGAACGCGGAACATCCTGAGTTATATCAGCTGTTGCTGACGCTGTATGACGACACGGGACAGATGATTTCGGTGGTACCTCAGCGCGTTGGCTTTCGTGATATCGGCGTGCGTGACGGGCTGTTTTACGTCAACGGACGTTATCTCAAGCTGCACGGCGTAAACCGTCACGATCACGATCACCGCAAAGGGCGCGCGGTCGATATGGCGCGGGTGGAACGCGATATCATCCTGATGAAACAGCACAATATTAACGCGGTGCGCACCGCGCATTACCCGAATGATCCTCGCTTTTACGAGTTGTGCGATATCTACGGATTATTCGTGATGGCCGAAACGGATCTGGAAAGTCACGGTTTCGCGAACGTCGGCGATCTGAGCCGCATCTCCGACGATCCGCACTGGGAACACGCCTATGTGGAGCGTATCGGGCGTCACGTCATGGCGCAAAAAAACCACCCGTCGATCATTATGTGGTCGCTTGGCAACGAATCCGGTTATGGCTGCAATATCCGCGCCATGGCGAAACACTGTAAAGCCCTCGATCCGACGCGTCTTGTTCACTACGAAGAAGATCGCGACGCCGAAGTGACCGACGTCATCAGCACCATGTATTCCCGCGTACAGATGATGAATGCGTTCGGCGAATACCCGCACGCCAAACCGCGCATCATCTGCGAATACGCGCATGCAATGGGCAACGGTCCCGGCGGATTAGCCGAATATCAGGCCGTTCTGAATCGCCATGACAGCCTTCAGGGGCATTACATCTGGGAATGGTGCGATCACGGATTGCTGGAAACCGGTGAAAACGGCCAGATGCGTTATACCTACGGCGGCGATTACGGCGATTATCCAAACAATTACAACTTCTGCATGGACGGGCTGATTTACCCCGACCAGACGCCCGGCCCCGGCCTGCGCGAATATAAACAGGTGCTGTGCCCGGTCGGCGTCAGTCTCCGCGGCGGCGCGCTGCACATCAAAAATCGTTACTGGTTCAGCTCACTGGAAGACATCACGCTGTCGCTGACCGTTCAGGTCGCCGGACGCGGCCTCGAAACCCGAGAAATTTCCCTGCCACACCTGCAACCCGGCGAAGGCGAAACGCTGGCGCTGCCAGAATTTTCCGCCAGCGGTCAGGAAGTTTTCCTGAATGTTGGCATCCGCAAAAACAGCCCGACGGTGTACAGCGAGGCGCAACATCCGCTCGGACAGTATCAGATGCTGTTGCAGGCAGCCCGCCCGTCAGCCATGAAACCTGCGCCGCAAAAGTCCGCAACGCTGTTATGTGATGAGCAAAAACATCAGCTTATCGTCAGCGGCGAGGGCTTCCGGCTGGCATTTTCCCGTCTGGACGGCGAACTGCAAAGCTGGCAAGTGGATGACGAAGAGATCACAGGCCGTGCGCCGAAACTCAATTTCTTTAAGCCGGTCATCGACAACCATAAACAGGAGTTCGAAGGCCTCTGGCAGCCCCATCATCTGCATATCATGCAACAGCATTTCCGGCAGATGCACTGGGCGCGCCAGCAGGACGACGTCGTCATTGAAGTGCAAAGCATCATTGCGCCGCCTGTTTTCGATTTCGGTATGCGCTGCACTTATCGCTGGCAGATATCGCCTCAGGGCATCGTCACCCTCGATTTATCCGGCTCGCCTTACGGTAATTTCGATTCAATTATCCCGAAGATCGGCCTCGATTTTGGCGTCAGCCGTCGTTTCACGCAGGTGGAGTATTACGGGCGCGGGCCGGATGAAAACTATCAGGACAGCTGTCAGGCCAATCTCATCGGCCATTATCAGCAGCCGGTGAGCCGTTTATTTGAAAATTACCCGATGCCGCAGGACAACGGTAACCGGCAGGATATCCGCTGGCTGAGTCTGTGCGATGACGCTGGAAAAGGGATTTTCATTCAGCCGCGCCAGCCGCTCAATTTCAGCCTGTGGCCATACAGTGCGCAGATGCTGCAACAGGCGCAGCATATTGATGAACTGACGCCGGACGGCTGCCTGACCCTCAATCTCGATCACAAAATTTCCGGTCTGGGCTCCAATTCCTGGGGTTCCGAAGTGCTCGATTCTTATCGCGTCTATTTCTCGGCATTCCGCTACGGCTTCACGATGGTGCCGTTCAGCCAGCATGGCACCAACAGCCAGCAGCTCGCGGAATTCACCTTTCATCCCCGGGAGGAAAACTGATGATTATTCTCGACTGTTTAACCGAATTTCAGCGGCTCTACCGTAGCGGAAAAAAATGGCAGCGCTGCATGGAAGCCATTAATAACCTGGACAATATTCGTCCCGGCGTTTTCCATTCCGTCGGCGATTCGCTGGTTTACCGGCTCGCCAGCGGCAGCGAAAAACAGCGGGCGGAATTCGAGGGTCACCGCCGTTATTTCGATGTGCATTACTACCTTGAAGGCACGGAGGAAATCGAGTTTTCTGCGAAATCTGCCCTGCACCGCGTGTCGCCTTATGACGATGAAACGGATCGCGAATTTTTTACCGGTCAGGGTGAAACGATAAAGGTACCTAAAGGCCGCGTGATCATTTTTGAAAACCACGAAGCGTACCGGTTCAGACCGGAAAAAGACGTCAGAAAAGTCATTTTAAAAGTGACCGTCGAAGAGAGTTATTTCGTTAATAAATAATAAAAAAACAAGAACCACTTACCCTATAAACATCGCAGTTGGAGAGTATTTATGGCCGGGTCCAGTCGAAATACCATAGGCAAATTTGGATTGTTATCCATGACATTTGCCGCCGTTTTTAGCTTCAATAACGTCATCAACAATAACATCCAGTTAGGCATCGCCTCGGCACCGGTATTTCTGGTGGCGACCATCATCTACTTTATTCCGTTTTGTCTGATCATCGCCGAATTTGTCTCATTGAATAAGAGTTCGGAAGCCGGTGTGTATGCCTGGGTGAAAAGTGCCCTCGGCGGCCGCTGGGCGTTTATGACCGCCTATACTTACTGGTTCGTGAATTTGTTTTTCTTCACGGCGCTGCTTCCCCGCGTTATCGCTTATGCGTCTTACGCCTTTTTAGGGCACGATTATATTTTCACGCCCTTCACGACTGCGATTATCAGCATCTGTCTGTTTGCCTTTTCCACGATGATTTCCAACAGCGGTGCGAAACTACTCGGGCCGATGACCTCCGTCACCTCGACATTAATGCTGCTGCTGACGTTCTCTTATATCGTGCTGGCGGGCGCTGCGCTGATGGGCGGCGCAGAACCGGCGGATCCGATTAATGTTCAGGCGATGACGCCGCATTTTAACTGGGCATTCTTAGGCATTATTGCGTGGATATTCCAGGCAGCAGGCGGCGCAGAATCGGTCGCGGTATACGTGAATGACGTCAAAGGCGGCAGCCGTGCTTTCGTGAAAGTCATCATTATTTCCGGGCTGGTGATCGGCGTGCTGTATTCCATCGCCTCGCTGCTGATTAACGTGTTTGTGGCCAAATCCGCGCTGCATTTTACCGGCGGCACGGTGCAGGTATTTGAAGGGTTATCCGCACACTTTGGATTACCGGCGGTGCTGATGAACCGCTTTGTCGGCGTGGTTTCCTTCACCGCCATGTTTGGCTCATTACTGATGTGGACGGCAGCGCCGGTAAAAATCTTCTTTACTGAGATTCCTAAGGGGATTTTTGGCGAGAAAACTATTCGTCTGAATAAACACGGTGTTCCGACCCGCGCGGCGTGGATCCAGTTCCTTATCGTTATCCCGCTGATGTTAATTCCGACATTAGGCTCAGACAGCGTGCAAGATTTAATGAATACGCTGATTAACATGACCGCTGCCGCGTCGATGCTGCCGCCGCTGTTTATTATGCTGGCGTACCTGAATCTGCGTCTGAAATACGACAGCGTCGAGCGCGATTTTAAGATGGGCTCCAGAATGCAGGGGATCACTATCGTCGGTACGCTGATTGTGATTTTCACCGTCGGGTTCATCGCCTCAACCTTCCCGACCGGTGCCAGTATTATCACGATTGTGTTCTATAACGTCGGCGGACTGGTATTGTTCCTCGGCTATGCCTGGTGGAAATACAATAAATACTCCAAAGGACTGGACGATAAAACCCGTTATCACGAAGACACGCCGCTGGCGAGAATTGTGCTGGAATCGCAGAATGAAACAGCGCGGGTGAAGAAAGAGAATATGGCAAAGTCACTTTCCGGGGCGTAAGACTGCGCCCTGCAAAGCGAAAATAAGGACATAAAAAAACCGCCTGAAGAGGCGGTTTTTATTTTTCTGCACCAGAACTTACAGCGCAGAACTTACAAAGCGATATCCGCAGGTTGTTTCGGCTCTTGTTTTGCCTGAACATCCAGCGGGCGCAGCTGAACCACCTCAGCCACTGGCGTGGTGATCATCGACGGCGTTTCCAGTTGCAGAATACGGCTGGTTTCCAGCAGCTCTTTCTCGGTCGCTTCGATATTGCCATTCAGTTTAGTGCCGTAAGACGGGATGATTTCCCGGAATTTGGCCTGCCATTCCGGGCTCGCGGCTTTTTCTTTAAAGACCGTTTCCAGCAGTTTCATCATGATCGGCGCTGCGGTTGACGCACCCGGTGATGCACCCAGCAACGCCGCAATACTGCCGTCTTTTGCGCTCACCACTTCAGTGCCCAGACGCAATACGCCGCCGTGTTTGCCATCTTTTTTGATGACCTGCACACGTTGTCCGGCCACCCAGCGTTTCCAGTCTTTCTGCTCGGCTTCGGGGAAAAATTCCTTCAGTGCGGCATGACGGTCTTCATCGCTGAGCATCACCTGCCCGACCAGATATTTCACCAGATCGAAGTTACCCATGCCGACATGCGTCATCGGCAACAGGTTGGAACTGTTCACACTGCCAAACAAATCCCACAGGGAACCGTTTTTCAGGAATTTGCTGGAGAAGGTGGCGAACGGCCCGAACAGCAGAACCTGTTTGCCATCAATAATACGGGTGTCGAGATGCGGAACGGACATCGGTGGCGCGCCCACGGCCGCTTTGCCGTAAACCTTCGCCAGATGGCGTTTCACCACATCCTGATTTTCGGTCACCAGGAATTCACCGCCGACCGGGAAACCGCCGTATTCACGCGCTTCAGGAATGCCGGATTTTTGCCGCAGCGTCAGGGACGCACCGCCCGCACCGATGAACACGAATTTCGCATTCACCACGCGATGTTTGTGGCTGTGTTTGAGATCGGTAATCGTCACGCGCCAGCTTTTATCCGGATTGCGCTGGATATCGCGCACTTCCTGACCGTTTGCCAGCGTGAAATTGGATTTTTTCTGCAACGCCTCGACAAGCTGTCGGGTCACTTCGCCGAAGTTCACGTCCGTACCTGCGGTGGTGCGGGTCGCGGCAACTTTTTGCTTCGGATCACGGCCATCCATGACTGCCGGGATCCATTGTCTGATTTGTTCCGGGTCTTCCGAATATTCCATCCCGCGGAACAACGTGCTTTCCTGCAACGCAGCAAAACGTTTGCGCAGGAAATCGATATTCTCATCGCCCCAGACAAAGCTCATGTGCGGCACGCTGTTGATGAACGAGCGCGGGTTATTCAGCACGCCTTTCTGCACCTGATACGCCATAAACTGACGGGAAACCTGGAAGGCTTCGTTGATCGCCACGGCCTTGGTGATATCGACAGAACCGTCGGGCATCAGCGGGGTATAGTTCATTTCTGCCAGCGCGGAATGGCCGGTACCGGCGTTATTCCAGCCGTTGGAACTTTCCTGCGCCACGCCGTCCATGCGTTCAATCATATGGACTGACCAGTCCGGCTCGAGTTCCTGGAGATAGGTCCCCAGGGTAGCACTCATAATTCCGCCGCCGACCAGCAATACATCAACGGATTTTTCGTCTTCTGCGGCCGCAGGCTCGCTGGCACCCAGTGAGTCACGGTTGAGAAGCATACCAAGTATCTTTCTCATGACGTCTGTTTCTCTAAATGTTCAGTTCTGTTCTGTTATGAATCGTTGTTGTGACTATCGAACAAGAAATTAGCAAAAAAACACGCGGGATCGTTACTGAAACTTCATTTTTTCAAATGATGGCTACGAATATAACATTATCACTACAAAAATTAAAAAAGGATTTAACGTTTCAAAAAAACAGGCAAACGGGATACCGGACAGCGCTTCAGGCCGCGTCACCGCTGGATTTGAAGGGTTTTGCAAAGGAATTCCGGAGGGCTTTGGGTCGGTCAAAGAACGAGCTATTCGTGCTAAATCGGGTTTTGAGTCGCGGAATAGCAGAAAAAAGTGAGGGAAAGCGATCAACCGGCGGCCTGATGACCGCCGGCATCAGGAGGTTAACTGTCGGGCATTTCCATTGAGCGGATCACCAGAAAATCTTCTGAAATACCTGCACCTTTGTCCACCTTCTGCACGTCATGTACAAACCAGGCATATATCTCTGAGGGAGCACTGTCTTCAGGCCAGGGTGGCGGCAATCCCTCATAAGCAGCGTGCCCGTAAGCCAAAAACTTTTTCGCCCTGCGTAATGCAGGAATGTAAACATCAGGCACGAGCTGACGGCGGGTATCGTGGCTACCCCGTATTTCCATCGCATTTTGCATACTCAGTGCAGCACGGTGAACATCATCCAGCCAGCCCCAGTGTTTACGCAAAATATCGATTTCATTGCGAATATCACTGGCGGTCTCCTGCGCTTTTGGCGAGATACCTAACAGGCCTGCCGACGCACCTGCGGAAGCCATCACCTGCCCGCGCTGTTCGGCATATTTCATGCACTGACTGCGATAAAGATAAAACTGTCTGCCCAGCCAGTCGATATAACTGTCGAGGTGCAAATTCTGCGCAGCAACGCTGAGATTTTTAAAAGGCACTGCCTGCTGATATAACGCTGTCCACTCTGCGACCGATTTCTCCTTCACGCTGTTTTCCATAATGAAGTAGGAAGCGACATCGGTATCCGTTTTATCTAGAGTCTGGAAATCAGGGAAGGGAACGCCTGCCAGCGTAGCCTCACGGTACATTCTGTGTAAGGCGACCCGGCACAACTCGGCGCTCGGTTTTTGCTCATCAGGTTTTAGCCCGCCACCCACATCTTCAGAACAGCCGGGCAGTAACTCCTCGCGGTATTTTTGCTTATCGCCGCCTAAGCGGTAAAGGCTGCGCCAGACCCGCGTTTCATGGGCCGCCACCAGATGCAGGGCGCTTTTTACCGCAGCCGGTAACGGAGTGTCCTGATCGACATATTTATCCCCCAGCAAAATACTGATCCCCCTGATGGGGCCGCCGAATGCCCCGACAAACCAGTCCACACCGTTGTTATTACTGGCAGGGGTATGGCGGGCACAATCGAATAAACCGGCAAAAATAATCTCAACGGGAATACCCTGATAAACGTATTTATCGCCCTGTTTCTGGCAAATATCGTCGAGCAGCGTATCCAGAAACTTACGCGCCAGGGTCGCGCCTAGGTCGTAACCGAATAATGAAACCGAGATCAGCTTGATGGGCACCTGACTCTTATTTTTTGCCTCTTTAAACGCTTCTTCAAAAGAAGTTTTGGTTGAAGTGATTCGGGTATCTACGCCCGTCACCAGCATGTCGGCAATTACAGGATTGTCGCGCAACCAGGGAGTAGCTTCGATGCTCACTTTTTTCACCGCACTTTTCGTGATATCCCCGGTCAGCTTCAACAATTCGGTGGGGTTAATCAGCTTTTTACCGACATCTTTTAATACTTCCCACCACTTGCCTGTTTTAAAAAGTTCTATGCCTGCTTCTTCGGCAATATCACCAGGCAGATCTTTTAAGTCATCAAGTGCGCTGCCTTGCGCACCATCCATGATGGCGTGGAGTTTCGAGGTTAAGTTTTCATGAAAAGGTGTGCCAAGACCGGAAATATAAAATGCATCGTAATTCTCGCGGGACGTATTTTTATTCAGATCTGGAAAAGCTCTGAATAAACGCCCGACATTGCTGAGGCGATTTTCTGGTGCATCTTGCTCAATATTACGATGAATACCGTCAAAGAAGAATCCTACATGCCAAATCCTGGAGCAGTTACTCTGACTTTCATCTTCCGCTTGTTGAGCACGATGCGCAGCTGCAATAAGGCTTTCACTATCCATAATGATTACTCCTTAATAGTATCTGTCTCATTTGTATTTGGAACATCTTTTGCCGTAGGGCTAATAAATCCTGTCCCCCACCACAAGCGCACTTTATCTCCGGGTAGAAAATAAACATGCAGGTAATTTTCTTCCCATTTTCGCTCGGGAAGAGGCATGGTAATACGACGGTTTTCCGTGCGCAGTCCTGCATTGTATTGGACACGGGTTGTACTCAATGTCCAGATAACTTCAGCCGTTTTACCACGGATACTTCCGCAACATGTGGATTTACCAGAACCTGATGCGTAAGGGTTTTCTTTATCATGTGCTGAAGAATTAGCACCCGCTACACCATTCACACTAAATCCCAAAATAGGCCGGTCAATTTCGCTGTGAATAATTAATGTCACCGGTCCGGTCGGTGGTCCCCAGATGGATGCCCAGACTAACCAGCCACCCCATCCCAGTATGAACAATAATAATCCTGCGCCCAGCCATTTACCCCAGCGTGCATAGCCGCGATTAATGGCTCCGTCTATTTTTTCCAGTCTGTTAAAAAAATCCATTTTATTTCTCACGTTATTTTATTTTTGACTGACGTAATCAGATGCCTGCCGCAGATAATTTATCAACCTTGTCAGGATGTTTTTCATAAGGTGACCAGGCATTGTCATCCAGCGGCGTGGTGGCCTCGCGGTAGTTGTAATCGCGTTTGAAGATTTTGCCGGTCACGGCGTTCCAGTGGATTTTCAGCCCCCAGACGCTTTCGGCGTGGCCGTTGCTCATCCCCGACGGCTCGCAGTACGGCAGGGCCACGCCAAACTGGTACTGCTCCGGCCCGTCGCCGAACAGCACCTTTTCACACGTCAGGCGGTGTCCGCCTCAAAGCGAAACCAGATACCGACCTCGGCCAGAATGCGTTTTATAAACTGCAGGTCGGTTAAAATAAAAACCGGCTACATGCACAAAAGTCATTTAGCTGTTTATAAAAACGCTGCCCTTATCATCCCGCTCCAGCAGTGACC
>NZ_JABAED010000007.1:0-215982 GCF_023701875.1 Rahnella sp. CG8 | reverse complement strand
AAGGGTCCATGATGAGCATGAACCCTTTTTACACGAGCCACCGGATCGGTCAACTGATCCTTAAACGATCGGCATTAACCCGGAGGTGCCTGTTTTAGAAACAAAACGCTTGTGCTCAGGATTTACGGCGGCCCAACCACAGCGCAACTGCCGCCATGACTGCCGTAGCAAACCACACCGGCCACCAGCCAGCCCGGGCATAAGGTGTCATACCCGTTGTCGGTGTGACCTTCACGTTCAGCACCTGACGGGTAAACTGCGGAATTTCGTGGGTCACATCGCCCTGAGCATCAACGACGGCGGTAATGCCATTATTGGTGCTGCGCAGCAACGGACGCCCCAGTTCCAGCGAACGCATTCGCGCCATCTGGAAGTGTTGCCATGGGCCAATCGAATGACCAAACCAGGCATCGTTTGAAATTGTCAGCAGGAAATTAGTATCCGGTTGCAGATTGTCGCGCACCTGTTCGCCGAAGACGACTTCGTAACAAATCGCCGTGGTCAGATTCAGACCACTGACAAACAACGGTTTCTGCACGTAATCACCACTGGTCAGCCCGGACATCGGCAAATCGAAGAAAGGTGCCAGCGGGCGAAGAATGGCTTCCAGCGGTACGAACTCTCCAAAAGGCACCAGATGATGTTTGTTGAAGCGGTTTTCGTCAGGATAGTGATAGGGCTTTTCACCGCCGAGCACGATGGCGCTGTTATACACTTTCATGCCTTCTTCATTGCGACGGGCATCGATAATGCCGGTGATTAACTGGGTGCCGTGTGAGCGGTAGATATTATCCACCATGCTCAGGAAGCCCTGCTGATCGGATTCAATGTCTGAAATTGCTGATTCCGGCCAGATGATCATGCTGGATTTACCCACGTACGGGCGGCTGAGATCCAGATAGGTCTGCAGCGCACTTTCCAGCGCTTTCGGATCCCATTTCATGGACTGTGGAATATTGCCCTGAACCAGCGCCACATCGACCGTTTTATCTGGCTGTTCCTGATACCAGTGGATATAACGCAGCGGCCATGGCAGCAACAGCATGGCAACAGCGATAATTCCCGGTGTGACGCGACGCTGATGTATCGCGTACACAATCAGTCCGCTCAGCGAGGTGAGTAAAATCGTGATGCCGTCGACGCCGGTAATCGGCGCGAGGCCTTTCAGCGGACCGTCGATCTGGCTGTAGCCGAACTGTAACCACGGGAAACCGGTCAGCACCCAGCCGCGCAGGAATTCAGTAACTTGCCACAAGGCGGGCGCGCCAAGTGCCAGTTTCGGCCAGGTGGTTTTCGGCCACAGTTTGCTGAACAAGCCGGCAAACAACATCGTGTACAGCGATAAATACGCTGCCAGCAAGACCACCAGGAAAAGGTTGATCGCTTCCGGCATGCCGCCAAACGTGGCGATGCTGACATAAACCCAGTTTACGCCGCTGCCAAAAAGACCCATTCCCCAGAAAAAGCCGATGAGCGCGGCCTGAGCCGGACGACGATCGAGCGTTAATGCCAGCAGACCGCACAGCGAAATGATCGCCGCAGGCCAGAAGTCATAAGGGGAAAATGACAGCGTGCCACAGGCACCGAAAAAGAGCGCCAGCAGGGCGCGAACCCGCTGGCGTTGATATAAAGAGGCAATTGCCATGAAGTAATTATTCTTCCAGTATCGGTTGCGGCGCGTCGTCCGGTATTTTTACATGAACCTGAATGATACGACGGCTGTCAGCCATCGCAACCTTGAACAGGTAACCGTCAATTTCAATGCTTTCACCACGCGCCGGTAAATGGCCGAATGACTGCATGACCAGACCACCAATCGTATCGACTTCGTCGTCACTGTAATGGGTCCGGAACACTTCATTAAAATCTTCGATCGGTGCCAGTGCGCGGACGGTGTAGGTATGGCGGCTGAGCTGGCGGATATCCAGATCTTCTGCTTCATCGTACTCATCATCGATTTCGCCGACGATCAGTTCGAGAATATCTTCGATGGTTACCAGACCTGAAACGCCGCCGAATTCATCAACGACAATCGCCATGTGGTAACGCTGTGAGCGGAATTCCTTCAGCATGCGGTCTACGCGTTTGCTTTCAGGGACAACGACCGCGGTTCTCAGCACTTTATCTATGCTGAATGGCTCAGACTCTGTGCGCATAAACGGCAGCAGGTCTTTGGCCATCAGGATGCCTTCAATGTGATCCTTATCTTCGCTGATCACCGGGAAGCGTGAGTGTGCAGATTCAATAATGACATCGAGGCACTCTTCCAGCGGCTGGTTGCGTTTTAGCGTGATCATTTGTGAACGTGGGATCATGATGTCCCGGACGCGCTGCTCGGCGATATCCATCACGCCTTCCAGCATGTCACGGGTATCGGGGTCGATCAGATCGTTTTGTTCTGAATCACGGATCAGCTCAACCAAATCGCCACGGTTTTTTGGTTCACCGTGAAAAAGCTGGCTAAGGATAAGGGAAAAGAAGCCCTTCTTGGGACTGGGGCTGTCACTATTTTGTGAATGGTCATCGCTCATGGCGTTTGGTTTTTTTTACTCGTAGTTAGTGAAAATTATGCGAAACGCCTGCGGATGAACACGTTATCAGGCAGGCATTACGCGAGTTTACTGTGAAGCTTAGTTATCTTCTTTCTCTGAAATATACGGATCCGGATACCCCAGACCCTGCATGATTTCAGTTTCAATCGATTCCATTTCTTCGGCTTCTTCGTCAACGATATGGTCATAGCCCAGCAAATGCAAACTGCCGTGAATGACCATATGCGCCCAGTGAGCCAGAAGTTCTTTGTCCTGCTCTTTTGCTTCTTTCTCCACAACCTGGCGACAAATAATCAGGTCGCCAAGAAGCGGCATCTCCATACCAGGAGGTGCTTCGAACGGAAAGGATAACACGTTGGTCGGTTTATCCATCCCACGATAAGTCATATTAAGTTCATGACTTTCAGGGATATCGACCAGACGGATTGTGACTTCTGATTCTTCCTGAAACTGAGGAAGAACCGCTTCAAGCCAGGTCTGGAAATCATTTTCTGACGGTAAACCTGCTGCATCTTCGCAGGCAATTTGTAAATCGAGGATTACCGTGTTCATTGACTGGCCTGTTGTGTTGAGCTGTTCTGATGTTCATGTTTACGCTCTGCGGCAATCGCATCGCGGCGTTTTTGATCTTCTTCTTCCCAGGCTTCGTACGCGACAACAATGCGCGCAACGACCGGGTGACGTACCACGTCTTCACTGTGGAAGAAGTTAAAGCTGAGTTCTTCGACTGACGACAGCACTTCAATCGCATGACGAAGCCCTGATTTCTGATGACGCGGCAAGTCGATTTGCGTCACGTCACCGGTGATCACCGCTTTGGAGTTAAAGCCAATACGGGTCAGGAACATCTTCATTTGTTCGATAGACGTGTTCTGGCTTTCATCAAGGATAATAAAAGCGTCGTTCAATGTACGTCCACGCATGTAAGCCAGCGGGGCGACTTCAATAACGTTGCGCTCAATCAGTTTTTCAACTTTCTCAAAACCGAGCATTTCGAACAATGCGTCATACAGCGGGCGCAGATATGGGTCAACTTTCTGACTGAGATCCCCCGGCAGGAAGCCCAGTTTTTCACCGGCTTCAACGGCAGGGCGGGTCAGAAGAATGCGGCGCACTTCCTGACGCTCCAGCGCATCCACCGCAGCAGCCACGGCCAGATATGTTTTACCGGTACCTGCAGGACCGATCCCGAAGGTGATGTCGTGGTCGAGAATGTTGGCGATATACTGCGCCTGATTGGGCGTGCGCGGCTTCACCATGCCACGCTTGGTTTTGATGATGACCGCTTTGCCGAAGTCGGGCACACTTTCTGCTGTTTGTTCCAGCACCCGGCTTTCTTTGATCGCCAGATGAATTTTCTCAGGATCGATATCCTGGATCTCACCGCGCAGCGGCGCAGTGTCAACGTATAAATCACGCAGGATGTCGGCGGCTGCCGCAACCGGCAGGCTCTTTCCGACCAATTTAAACGCGTTATCACGACGGTTGATTTCAACGCCCAACCGGCGCTCCAGTTGTTTGATATTGTCATCAAACGGCCCGCACAGGCTCAGCAAACGCTGGTTGTCTTCGGGCTCCAGTAAAATCTCTTGTGTTACAACGTTCAAACGAATCCTCTGGGTCACTTCGGACCAGTTGTCATTTCACCCGGCTGAGTCACTGCTTTCAGCCGCCAACCATACCTGACTTAATAATACATGCCCTTGGCAAAATATGCTGCGCCGTGGCAGCAGTTGCAGGCACCGTCATCCGGATATGCGGCCTTTGCTGGAAAATTAAACCCTTATGATGAGGTTATTACCGAAAATCTCAAAAGAAACAGGACGCCGGAGCGCCCTGTTGATTTCAGGCTGTGCATTATTCTGGTGGTTCAGGGTTGATATAGTCCAACGCCCAATTCATTTTCTTTGCGGGTGCGTTCGATAACTGATTGTGGTGATTCATGCAGGCGAAGCGCCATCTGTTCTTCCGTACGGACAACCACACCGCGCAGTGAGTTGGCATACACGTCGACAATTTCGACATCAACGAACTTACCAATCATGTCCGGTGTGCCTTCGAAGTTGACCACGCGGTTGCATTCGGTACGGCCGGTCAGCTCCATAATGTCCTTGCGGGACGTGCCTTCCACCAGAATACGCTGAACAGTACCCAGCGTGGCGCGGCTAAAGCGCATGACTTGCTGTGTGATTCTGTCCTGTAACAGCGCCAGACGCTGTTTCTTCTCATCCATGCTCACATCATCAACCATATCTGCCGCCGGTGTGCCCGGACGCGGAGAATAGATGAAGCTGAAGCTGACGTCGTAATTCACCTGCGCAATCAAATCCATCGTGCGTTCAAAATCTTCGTTCGTTTCGCCAGGGAAACCGATGATAAAATCTGAACTGAAATGAATATCAGGACGCGCGGCGCGTAACTTGCGGATAGTCGATTTATATTCCAGCACTGTATGAGGACGCTTCATCATCGTCAGAATGCGATCGGAACCACTTTGGATCGGCAGATGCAGGAAGCTCACCACTTCAGGCGTATCTTTATAGACTTCTATAATATCATCAGTAAATTCCACCGGATGACTGGTGGTGAAACGGATACGGTCGATACCGTCAATCGCTGCCACCAGACGCAGCAGCTCAGCGAAGGTGCACACGCCACCCTCAAACGCATCGCCACGATACGCATTAACGTTCTGGCCCAGCAGGTTAACTTCACGCACGCCTTGCGCGGCCAGTTGTGCCACTTCAAACAATACGTCATCGCACGGGCGGCTGACTTCTTCACCGCGCGTATAAGGCACTACACAGAAGCTGCAATATTTGTTGCAGCCTTCCATGATGGAAACGAAAGCGGTCGGGCCGTCTGCGCGCGGTTCCGGCAGGCGGTCAAATTTTTCGATTTCAGGAAAGCTGATATCCACGACCGGGCTTTTGGTGCCACGTACGTGGTTCACCATTTCCGGTAAACGATGCAAGGTTTGCGGACCGAAGACGATGTCGACACAAGGCGCACGTTTACGCAGCATTTCGCCTTCCTGTGATGCGACGCAGCCACCCACCCCAATGATAATATTCGGGTTTTTCTTTTTCAGTAATTTCCAGTGTCCGAGCAGGCTGAACACTTTCTCCTGCGCTTTTTCCCTTATTGAGCAGGTATTCAGCAGCAGAATGTCTGCTTCTTCAGCGTTATCCGTCAGCTGGTAACCATGGGTGCTGTCGAGAAGGTCAGCCATTTTGGATGAATCATATTCATTCATCTGGCAGCCCCAGGTTTTTATGTGCAGTTTTTTAGTCATCAGCGTGTCAGTACTCAATACGGGAAACGTTAGATCGGCAGTGCCGCAGTGCATAGCATAGTTCAGGGGCGCTATTGTAAACCCTCACTCCAGTGCTGACCAGTGCAGGAAAGCAGCTTAGGCCCTGATGCCAACACAAAAATCCGGTACACTTCGCATAATGAACTGAACAGAAAGCCGGAATAAAATGAATAATTCTGAGAAGACATTTGATGCAGTCATTGTGGGTGGCGGCATGGTGGGCGCTGCCACAGCCCTGGGGCTGGCGCAGCAGGGATTGCAGGTTGCTCTGATAGAGAATGAAGAACCTGCCGGGTTTGATCCGTCAGCGCCGGCTGATTTGCGTATCTCCGCGATTGGTTGTGCGTCTGTGCGCTTTTTACAGAAACTGGGTGCGTGGGGTGCGGTTGAGAAAATGCGCTCAGTCCCATACCGCCGCCTGGAAACCTGGGAAGTTGACGGTTCTGAAGTGAAATTTGATGCGCAGTCTCTCGGATTGCCGGAGCTGGGCTTCATGGTCGAAAACCGGGTACTTCAGCTGGCGCTGTGGCAACAGTTTGATGCCCTCACCAGTCTGACCCGTTTGTGCCCGGCAAAATTGCGTCACCTTTTGCAGCACGATGATAAAACCTGGTCTTTGCAACTGACTACGGGTGAATTACTGCGCACGCCACTTGTGGTCGCTGCCGATGGTGCGAATTCCCTGGTGCGGCAGTTAGCGGGGATTGGTGTGGATGGCTGGGAATACCGCCAGCACTGTATGCTGATTCATGTCGAAACCGCAACGCCGAATCAGGACGTGACATGGCAGCAATTTTTCCCTTCCGGCCCGCGGGCGTTCCTGCCGCTGTTTGATAATCAGGCCTCGCTGGTCTGGTATGACAGCCCGCAGCGTATCCGTTATCTGAAAACGCTGAATATGCAGCAACTTACGACAGAAGTGATGCAGGCTTTCCCGGCACGGCTGGGCACAGTGAAAGCAATATCCGCAGGTGCATTCCCACTGGTTCGCCGTCACGTTCAGCGTTATGTCTTACCGGGGCTGGCGCTGGTGGGTGACGCAGCGCACACCATCAATCCTCTGGCAGGGCAGGGCGTCAATCTGGGATACCGTGATGTGGAAGCATTGTTATCGGTGCTGGAAAAGGCGCGTGATCATGATGAAGCGTGGAGCAGCGAGAAAGTCTTACTGCGCTATCAGCGTCAGCGTCGTCTGGATAATCTGCTGATGCAAAGTGGGATGGATTTATTCTATACCGCCTTCAGTAACGATCTGGCACCGGTGAAAGCGTTGCGTAATCTGGCGCTGATGACCGCACAACGTACGGGCGCACTGAAAACCAAAGCACTTAAATACGCATTGGGGATTTAATGACGTCAAGGCTGGTGGGAAAACATCTCCACCAGACCTCTATTTTTAGATAAATATTTAAAATACAGAAAAGCAAAAGGCCTGCTAAAAAGCAGGCCTTTCTAATGTGGCTGGGGTGCCAGGATTCGAACCTGGGTATGCTGGTATCAGAAACCAGAGCCTTACCGCTTGGCGACACCCCAATTTTGTTTCTCACTACCTTTTGAGTAGTGTACTGCAAGTAAAATGGTGGCTACGACGGGATTTGAACCTGTGACCCCATCATTATGAGTGATGTGCTCTAACCAGCTGAGCTACGTAGCCAAATTCTACTGACTTACTTCAAAACTTCAAGCACTAATTTAACTAACTTAATAATAAATTTCAAGTGCTTACCAATTATACAGAAAGAAGTATGGCTGGGGTACCTGGATTCGAACCAGGGTATGCTGGTATCAAAAACCAGTGCCTTACCGCTTGGCGATACCCCAACAGTACAACTTCTTCAAATTGGATTTTCCTCACAACCACATCAGTACAACAATGTGAAAGGTAAGAAAATGGCTGGGGTACCAGGATTCGAACCTGGGAATGCTGGTATCAAAAACCAGTGCCTTACCGCTTGGCGATACCCCAACTGTGCTGCCGATGTCTGGAAATGGTGCGGGAGGCGAGACTTGAACTCGCACACCTTGCGGCGCTAGAACCTAAATCTAGTGCGTCTACCAATTTCGCCACTCCCGCAAAAAGATGGTGGCTACGACGGGATTCGAACCTGTGACCCCATCATTATGAGTGATGTGCTCTAACCAACTGAGCTACGTAGCCATCTTTTTTCGCGCTACCTTCATCGGCGTTGCGGGGCGCATTATGCGTATATGACCGTTTTGCGTCAACACCTTTTTTGGAGAAAAAGGCCTGACGGCGTCCATTTGTCTGGCTTATAACCACTCTGGTGATTAATTGGACAAAAGACATTATTTTTACTGACTTTACCCATTAAAAAACGGGCCTGAAGAGGCCCGTTTGCTACAAGGATATTTACCGGTAAATCGGTTATTTATAAGCGGACTGATGCACGCCAACGGCACGGCCAGAAGGATCGTCCATGTTTTTGAACGCTTCGTCCCATTCAATAGCTTTCGCTGAAGAACAGGCCACTGACGGCCCGCCAGGCACACATTCAGCCGCGCTTGGCACCGGGAATAACTCTTCAAAAATCGTACGGTACAGGTAGCCTTCTTTCGAGGTCGGCGTGTTGTACGGGAAACGGAAATGTGCAGTTTCAAGCTGTTGATCGGTGATCTGCTGAGAGGCCACTTCTTTTAAGGTATCGATCCAGCTGTAACCTACGCCATCAGAGAACTGTTCTTTCTGGCGCCAGGCCACGCTGTGTGGCAAATAAGACTCGAAACATTCACGCAGGATATGTTTCTCCATCTTGCCGTTGCCGCACATCTTGTCTTTCGGGTTGATACGCATCGCGACGTCGAGGAATTTTTTGTCCAGGAACGGGACGCGGGCTTCCACACCCCAGGCTGACATGGCTTTGTTGGCACGCGCACAGTCATACATATGCAGGGCCAGCAATTTACGCACGGTTTCTTCATGAAATTCTTTGGCGTTTGGCGCTTTATGGAAATACAGGTAGCCGCCCAACACTTCGTCTGCGCCTTCGCCAGACAACACCATTTTGATGCCCATCGCTTTGATTTTACGCGACATCAGATACATTGGCGTTGATGCACGGATAGTCGTGACGTCATACGTTTCAATGTGATAGATAACATCGCGGATAGCATCCAGACCTTCCTGCACGGTGAAGTGAATTTCGTGGTGCACGGTGCCTAAATGGTTGGCGACTTCCTGAGCAGCGCGCAGGTCCGGTGAACCTTGCAGACCGACGGCAAAGGAGTGCAGTTGCGGCCACCAGGCTTCGCTCTGATCTTTATCTTCGATACGGCGGCCGGCAAATTTCTTGGTGATGGCGGAAATCACGGAGGAATCCAGACCACCGGACAGCAGCACGCCGTAAGGCACGTCAGACATCAGGTGACTTTTTACCGCTTCTTCCAGTGCATCTTTCAGCGCCGCAGCGTCGGTCACATTGTCTTTGACGTTTTCGAAGTCAAACCAGTCACGCTGGTAGTATTCGCGAATTTCACCGTCCTGGCTCCACAGATAGCTGCCTGCCGGGAATTCTTTGATGGTGCGACAAACCGGCACCAGCGCTTTCATTTCTGAAGCGACGTACATGTTGCCGTGTTCGTCGTAGCCCATGTACAGCGGGATAATGCCCAGATGGTCGCGGCCAATCAGGTACGCGTCTTTTTCTGTGTCATACAGAATAAAGGCGAACATACCTTGCAGTTCATCGAGGAAGGCAGGGCCTTTTTCCTGATACAGCGCCAGAATGACTTCACAGTCAGATGCGGTCTGGAATTCATACTTGTCGCCCAGTTCTGCGCGCAAAGCCTGATGGTTGTAAATTTCGCCGTTCACAGCCAGAACGTGGGTGTGTGCTGCGTTGTACAAAGGTTGTGCGCCGTTGTTCACGTCGACAATGGACAGACGCTCATGCGACAGAATGGCTTTATCGCTGGCAAACACACCGGACCAGTCGGGTCCGCGGTGACGCATCAGGCGCGACAGTTCCAGCGCTTTTTTGCGCAGCTCGACAGCGTCAGTTTTGATATCGAGCACACCGAAAATTGAACACATATGACTTTCTCCCTAACGACCTTTCTCTGGCTGTTATTTTTATGATTACGAATGAGGATCAACGTTGCCGTTCTTTCAGTTTTAGCCCGGCGTTGTTGCGTTGCTGACTATGAAAATGCGTCAAAACCCCTATGTTGTGCAAGTGGTTTAACGCTCTTCTGATAAATAGTTGGTTGATGGTGGGTGATCTTTGATGAATCACCAGTTTTATAGCGATTCTATTAGCGGATTATTAATTTAATCGCCAAAAATTGAGGAGGATTCAAAAAAAGAGAAAAGTGGATAAAAATCAGACGGCAAGACAAAAAAAAGAGCCTGAATAAAGATCCAGACTCGTTTTCAGGCAGTGGCCGGAAACGCTTAAATCACGTCGATATCGGCAACTGAAGGGTAAATCCAGGTCGGACGGAAAGGCATTCCCTCAATATCGTTGAGCGTGGAAACGCCAGTCAGCACCAGAACGGTTTCCAGACCTGCCTGGAAGCCCGCCAGAATGTCAGTACGCAGATTATCCCCCACAATGACGGTATCTTCGGAATGCGCCTGCATTTTATTTAACGCCGAACGGATAATCCACGGACTCGGTTTGCCGACATAAAATGGCTGGCGTCCGGTAATTTTTTCGATCGGTGCACACAATGCGCCGCAGGCAGGAACAAAACCGTGTCCGTGGTTATCAGGATTTGTCGCGATAAAGCGCGCGCCGTTTGCCACGAAATAGGCGGCTTTATGGATCATGTCCCAGTTATAAGAACGGGTTTCTCCGACAATCACGAAATCAGGATTGATATCGGTAATGGTAAAACCGGCTTTATAGAGTTCATGAATCAGCGCACCTTCGCCGACGACATAGGCTTTTTTGCCTTCCTGACGTTTGAGGAAATCGGCTGTGGCCATCGCAGAGGTGAAAAATGCACTTTCAGGCACGTCGAGACCGGCAGCGCCGAAGCGGTTTGCCAGATCCTGTGCTGTCTGGGAAGGGTAGTTAGTGAGTATAACCAAAGGCATTCCCTGTTCCTGAATCCGCGCCAGAAAACGATCGGCGCCAGGTACTGCGGTATTGTCGTGCAACAGCACGCCATCAATGTCACAAATTACGTTCTTTATCGTCATAATTTCCAAACCCACATTTTCAGTCCCATTCCTGGCAGCCAGATACTATAGCACGTCTTAATTTTCCATCAGACGCTGTAACAGAACGCCATTCAGCATCGCCCGTTTAACCAGGGCAAACGCGCCAATCGCTGACTGATGATTCAGGGCAGAGGTCACTACCGGTAAATTACGGCGGAAATCTTTCAGAACCTGCGCATTAATGCAGTTCTGAATTGCCGGAAGCAGAACCTTATCGGCTTCGGTGATTTCGCCGGCAATCACGACTTTTTGCGGGTTGAACAGATTTATCGCGATCGACACCCCTTTACCCAGCTGGCGGCCAACGTGTTCGATGACTTCGGTTGCCAGCGGATCGTGGCGGTTGGCCGCTTTGCAGATCGCCGAAATTGAACAGTCATTCAGACTCAGCTTGCTGGCGTAGCCTTGCGTCAGTAAATGGCGCACCCGATTTTCGATGGCAGCGTTAGCCGCAACGGTTTCCAGACAGCCGAAATTACCGCAATGGCAGCGTTCGCCCAGCGGGTCGATCTGAATATGGCCGATTTCACCGACGTTGCCGTTACTGCCGAGAAAAATCTGGCCGTTAACGATGATTCCGGCACCGGTACCACGGTGTAAACGAACCAAAATGGAGTCCTGACAGTCGCGGGTTGCACCGAAGTAGTGTTCGGCAAGCGCCAGACTGCGGATATCGTGGCCGACAAAACTGGTGACTTTAAACCGGGCTTCCAGCGCATCGACTAATTTCCACGCGCCCACACTGATATGCGGCATATAGCGCACGATGCCTTTATTCGGATCGACCAGCCCCGGAAGGATGACGGAAATGGCAATCAGTTCGCGGATTTTGCGCTGATTCAGTTCAGTGAATTGCTGGATAGCTTCGAACAGCGCGTTCTCCAGGGTTTCCTGAGTGCGTTCGGGCAGGGCGTAATGTTGTTCGGCCAGCGATTTTGCGCTGAGATCATAAAGCGTAATCGTCGCATCATGGCGACCAAGACGTACTGCGATGGTATGGAAAGGGCGGGTTTCGGTGATGATAGAAATAGCGCGGCGCCCTCCGGTGGAAGCCTGCTGATCAACTTCTTTAATCAGCCCGCGCTCAAGCAATTGTCGGGTAATTTTGGTCACACTGGCGGGCGCTAACTGACTCATGTCAGCAATCTGAATGCGCGAGATGGGACCTTGTTGGTCAATCAGGCGGTAAACCGCCGCGCCGTTTAACTGCTTAACCAGATCAACGTTGCCGATTTGTGCCTGCTGTCCGCCAGTTGTCATCAATGCTGTTATCCGCTCAATTAAACTTCGTCACCATTAACGATAGTTTTTGTGATTTTAAAATCATGAGTGAACGCGGTGAGGTTGGCGACTTTACCTGCTTCGATGCTGCCCAGTTGGTCTTCAACACCAATGGCGCGTGCCGGATAAAGCGTTGCCATACGCAGCGTTTCGTCCAGTGCGATGCCAACATGTTCGACGCTATTTTGTACCGCTTCGATCATCGTCAGCGCAGAGCCGCTCAGTGTTCCGTTTTCGTCCACACAGAGTCCGTCACGGTAGTATATTGTTTTACCGGCAAAAATGAACTCATCAATATTCGCGCCAGCCGGAGCCGTTGCGTCAGTGACCAGCACCAGCTTCTCGCCTTTGAGCTTTTTCGCATTGCGAATATTCGCCCAGTCAACGTGAAGACCATCAGCAATCACGCCGGTATAGACTTCTGGCGTATCGAAGATTGCACCAATAAGACCAGGCTGACGGCCCGTGATGGCTGGCATTGCATTATAAAGGTGCGTAGCAAAGCTGATACCTGCGGCAAAACCGGCACGGGCTTCAGCATAGGTGGAATTTGAATGGCCTGCGGAAATCACTATTCCTGCATCACGCATCTGGCGGATATATTTTGCATCAACCTGTTCGGGTGCGAGCGTCAGTTGGGTGATCACGTCCGCGTTTGCACACAGAAAATCAATCATCGCGCTGTCTGGCAGGCGGATAAAGGCCGGGTTGTGCGTGCCTTTTTTCAGCGGGCTGAGGTAGGGTCCTTCAAGGTGCAGACCCAGTGCCTGGTTCGGATACTTTTCCAGATAGGTGCGCATCACGCTGATACCGTGTTTCATGTAGTCGTCGCTACAGGTAATCAGCGTCGGTAAGAAACTGGTACAGCCGGATTTTTCATTGGCTTTCTGCATGATTTCTAACGTTTCTACTGAAATCGCTTCCAGTGAATCGTTGAATTGCACGCCGCCACAACCATTAAGTTGCAGATCGATAAATCCGGGGGCAAGAATGGCGCCATCCAGACTGCGGGTTTCCACATTCGCCGGCAATTCACTTACCGGGCAGACACGTTCAATTTTGCCATCGGCAATGACCACCGCGTGGTTATCCAGAACGTCATGACCGGTATAGACCCGGCCGTTCACTAAAGCGTACATCATGCCCCCTAGTACGTTTGCCCTTCTCCAGTCACGCTGCTGCTGCGTTGGCGGCCTCACTCACTCCGGTCACTTACTTCAGTAAGCTCCCGGAGATTCGCTCGTTGCCGCCTTGCCGCAACCCGACTGGCTTTGGGCATAATTTTGGATCAGAGATTTTTCATATTTTCCGCTTCTAACTCGCGGAAATATTTAACAGTTTTGACTTTCAGTTCCATGGTGGACGGTTCGTCACACACCATAACGGCTTTCGCGTGCAATTGCAGGCAGCTGATGGTCCACATATGGTTGATATTACCTTCAACTGCCGCTTCCAGCGCCTGCGCTTTCGCATGGCCGGTCACCAGAATCATCACTTCTTCTGCGTCCAGCAACGTGCCCACGCCAACGGTCAGGGCGTATTTTGGCACCTGAGAGACATCGTTGTCGAAGAAACGTGAGTTCGCGATACGGGTTTCATGGGTCAGGGTTTTGATACGCGTACGGGAAGCCAGAGAAGAGGCTGGTTCGTTGAATGCGATATGACCGTCATTACCCACGCCGCCCATAAACAGGTGAATTTTGCCGTAAGACTTAATTTTCGCTTCGTACTGGCGGCATTCTTCGTTGACGTCTGGTGCATTACCATTCAGCAGATTGATGTTTTCGCGTGGAATATCAACGTGGTCAAAGAAGTTTTTGTACATAAACGTATGGTAGCTCTCAGGGTGTTCCTGCGGCAGACCGACATATTCGTCCATGTTGAAGGTCACTACGTTCTTAAAGCTAACCTGGCCTGCTTTATGCATGGCGATTAAATGTTTGTAAGCTTCGAGCGGCGTACCACCGGTTGGTAAGCCCAGAACAAAAGGGCGGTCAGCAGTGGGTTTAAATGCGTTGATGCGTTCAACAATATGACGTGCAGCCCATTTGCCAACTTCAGTGGGGGTGTTTAATGGAATAAGTCTCATCAGATACCTCTTAGTTTCAGAATATTGAATATAATGTGTCTGTCCTCCGCTGAAGTGTTAGCGCGGGACAATAAGTCAGAAAGCAGTTTTGGGTTCAGGGCGGTCTTGTTAAGCGTAAACCACCGCAACGGTTTATGACTGGCACAATACCGTCTGGATTTTTTTAATGATAAAATAAGTTTGGTGTATTGACCAGTGAAATGGCATGTTATGACCTCTTTTTGGTGACAAATCTCACAAAAAGAGAGGTTTTAATTTGCGATACGAAATAATATTTTTACACTCGCAATTGCAGTTGGTTAAATCGGAACGGTAAATGTAAAAGGTAGTAAACATACTAATTAAACTACTTTGGTGATTCGCTTACGGGCGAGTAGGGGGAATGTTGAATATACTGAGTTATTTACAAAAGATTGGCCGGGCATTAATGGTGCCCGTTGCTACGTTGCCAGCCGCCGCAATCCTCATGGGCGTCGGTTACTGGATCGACCCTGTGGGTTGGGGGGGAGACAATGCGCTGGCGGCATTTTTCATTAAATCTGGCTCCGCCATTATTGAAAACATGTCCGTACTGTTTGCGATCGGTGTGGCGTATGGCATGTCCAAAGACAAAGACGGTGCAGCTGCACTGACGGGTTTTGTCGGTTTCCTGGTGCTGACCACGCTGTGTTCGCCTGCAGCCGTGTCCATGATTCAGAAGATCCCGTTAGACCAGGTGCCGGCGGCATTTGGTAAAATCAATAACCAGTTTGTCGGTATCTTAGTCGGTATCATTTCTGCTGAGTTGTACAACCGTTTCAGCCACGTCGAGTTGCCGAAAGCGCTGTCATTCTTCAGTGGTCGTCGTCTGGTTCCTATCCTGACTTCTTTCCTGATGATCATCGTTGCCTTCATCCTGATGTATGTATGGCCTCTGATTTTCAACGGTCTGGTGACCTTCGGTGAGCATATCCAGCAACTGGGTTCTGCCGGTGCCGGTATCTATGCCTTCTTCAACCGTTTACTGATCCCGGTCGGTCTGCATCATGCACTGAACTCCGTGTTCTGGTTTGATGTTGCAGGTATTAACGATATCCCTAACTTCCTCGGTGGTCAGGAATCTATCCAGTCAGGTAAAGCGGTGGTGGGTATCACCGGTCGTTATCAGGCAGGTTTCTTCCCGATCATGATGTTTGGTCTTCCGGGCGCGGCACTGGCGATTTACCACTGCGCACGTCCTGAAAACAAAGCAAAAGTTGCTGGTATCATGCTGGCTGCTGCTTTCGCTTCCTTCTTTACCGGTATCACCGAACCGCTGGAATTCTCCTTCATGTTCGTTGCGCCGGTGTTGTATGTGATTCACGCCGTACTGACCGGGATTTCGGTCTTCATCGCAGCAAGCATGCACTGGATTGCCGGTTTCGGCTTCAGCGCAGGTTTGGTGGATATGGTGCTGTCTTCCCGTAACCCGCTGGCGACTCACTGGTACATGCTGATCCCTCAGGGTCTGGTGTTCTTCGTGATTTACTACGTGGTGTTCCGTTTCACCATCCAGAAATTCAACCTGCTGACCCCGGGACGTGAACTGGCAGTGGCCGGTGACGAAGCGGACGGTTACGACGTTGATGTGGAATCTGCTGGCAACAAAGGTGACGAAACCGTTGCTCTGGCACGCCGTTATATCAGTGCCATCGGCGGTTCAGAAAACCTGACCGGCATTGATGCCTGTATCACCCGTCTGCGCCTGAACGTGAAAGACTCGGCACTGGTCAACGACGGACTGGCGAAACGTCTGGGCGCTTCAGGAGTTATCCGTCTGAATAAACAAAGCGTGCAGGTGATTGTCGGTACTCGTGCTGAAATCATTGCCGGTGCGATGCGTACCGCACTGAATGCAGGCCCGATTGCTGCGGCTACCGTGACTCCGGCTGCGCCAGTGTCTGAAATCAAACCTCAGGCAGTGCCAAACAGCGTGAAAACGGTAGTGGAAACCTTAGTGTCTCCGGTTACCGGTGACATTGTGGCGCTGGATCAGGTGCCTGATGAAGCCTTTGCCAGCAAAGCGGTGGGTGATGGTGTTGCCATCCGTCCTACCGATAAAATCGTTGTGTCGCCGGCTGCGGGCACGGTGGTGAAAATCTTCAATACCAATCATGCGTTCTGCCTGGAAACGACTTCCGGTGCTGAAATCGTGGTGCATATGGGGATTGATACTGTTGCACTGAACGGCCAGGGCTTTACCCGCCTGGTTGAAGAAGGGGCAACAGTCACTGCCGGTCAGCCTGTACTGGAACTGGATCTGGATTATCTGAATGCCAATGCGCGCTCAATGATCAGCCCGGTAGTCGTCAGCAATATTGATGATTATACCGGCGTGACGTCACTGGCCAGCGGTTCAGTGGTTGCCGGTCAAACGAAACTGTTCGATATCCAGGGCAAATAACCCTGCGGATGATGTAACAGGTCGACGTAGTGGCAGCGGGAAGAGAGCGATCTCTTCCCGCTTTTTATTGTCTGAGGACAGAGGCACCAGAGATAACCACGATTTAATGCAACTAACGGTTGTTTCCCGGCGTGGCTTGTTGGAACATAAGCGGTTATCCGTAGAGTCAATGTTGCGTAGAGGAATTGCACAATGAGTGAGGCTGAAGCCCGCCCAACAAATTTTATCCGTCAGATTATTGATGAAGATTTGGCGACCGGGAAACACAATACCGTTCACACCCGTTTCCCACCTGAGCCTAATGGTTATCTGCATATCGGTCATGCGAAATCTATCTGCCTGAATTTCGGCATCGCGCAAGACTATCAGGGCCAGTGTAATCTGCGTTTTGACGATACCAACCCGGCAAAAGAAGACATCGAATTCGTTGAGTCAATCAAACGCGACGTCCAGTGGTTAGGTTTCGACTGGAGCGGCGATATTCATTACTCCTCGGACTATTTTGATCAACTGCATGCTTATGCGCTTGAACTGATCAACAAAGGTCTGGCGTATGTTGATGAACTGTCTCCTGACCAGATCCGTGAATATCGCGGCTCCCTGACGTCGCCGGGTAAAAACAGCCCGTACCGCGATCGCACCGTGGAAGAGAACATTGCGTTATTTGAAAAAATGCGTAACGGTGAGTTCGCCGAAGGCGCTGCGTGTCTGCGTGCAAAAATCGATATGGCCTCGCCATTCTTTGTCATGCGTGATCCGGTTCTGTACCGTATTAAATTCGCAGAACATCACCAGACCGGTAAAAAATGGTGCATCTATCCGATGTACGATTTCACCCACTGCATTTCCGATGCGCTGGAAGGGATCACCCATTCGCTGTGTACGCTGGAATTCCAGGATAACCGTCGTCTGTACGACTGGGTTCTGGATAATATTTCTATTCCATGTCACCCGCGTCAGTACGAATTCTCCCGTCTGAATCTCGAATACTCCATCATGTCCAAGCGCAAGCTGAACCTGCTGGTGACCGAGAAGATTGTTGAAGGCTGGGATGACCCGCGCATGCCGACCGTTTCAGGTCTGCGTCGCCGGGGCTATACCGCGGCGTCTATCCGTGAATTCTGCCGTCGTATCGGCGTTACCAAGCAGGATAACAACGTCGAAATGATGGCGCTGGAATCTTGCATCCGTGACGATCTCAACGAGAACGCACCGCGCGCCATGGCGGTTATCAATCCGGTTAAAGTGATCATTGAAAACTTTACCGGTGATGATGTGCAGATGGTGAAGATGCCGAATCATCCGGGCAAACCGGAAATGGGCGCCCGCGAAGTGCCGTTTACCCGTGAGATTTACATCGATCAGGCTGATTTCCGCGAAGAAGCCAACAAGCAGTACAAGCGTCTGGTGTTGGGCAAAGAAGTGCGCCTGCGTAATGCGTATGTGATCAAAGCAGAACGTATCGAGAAAGACGAGGAAGGGAATATCACCACTATCTTCTGTTCTTACGATATCGACACGCTGAGCAAAGATCCTGCCGATGGCCGCAAGGTGAAAGGCGTGATCCACTGGGTGTCCGCGTCTGAAGGCAAACCGGCTGAGTTCCGCCTGTATGACCGTCTGTTCAGCGTCGCAAACCCGGGCCAGGCGGAAGACTTCCTGACCACCATCAACCCGGATTCCCTGGTGATTTCCCACGGTTTCGTGGAGCCATCACTGGTGGCTGCACAGGCTGAAATCAGCCTGCAGTTTGAGCGTGAAGGTTACTTCTGTGCCGACAATCGCTACTCAAGTGCTGAACATCTGGTGTTTAACCGTACCGTTGGCCTGCGTGATACCTGGGAAAGCAAACCCGTCGCGTAAGCCCTCAGTATGAGGTAATAAAAACGCAGTTCAGGCTGCGTTTTTTTTCGCCTGTTATTCTTGTCAGAGATGCCTTTTGTTTTTCGTCGCGAATTAATGTATTTCCTATGCTTACTTTTAAAACGTTGTGCCACAGCCGTTCATATTGCTGAAACGTTTAAACTGTAAGATGATTTCGTTTAATCGTATGTTTTAATTATATATTATTATAGTCCACTGCTTTAATCCTTTCCTGCATACCTCTGTAATGCTTTTTCATCTTTATGTGCACTTTGTCATATTTCGATAATTAATGATTAATTACTCATTGATAATTCGCGTCGCGAAAAATACTCTTGATGTTGATTTAACCGGTTACGCCTCTGGCGACCGCTTTTTATACCCGTTTGGGTTTTGCTCGTTTTTTTAGTCAACATGAGGAATCTCTATGCACAAGCACCGTAACAGGGGCAGGGGATCGGCTTACCTGAAACCTGCCATGTATTCTCTCGCCGGCACCTTACTGGGTGGCGGAATGATGTTTTCACAAGAGACCAAAGCAGCCGGTTTTATTGATGATTCCACACTGACCGGCGGTGTGTACTACTGGCAGCGTGAACGTGACCGCAAGGACATGGATCCGGCGAGTGACCACTACAAAGACTATACAACCAACCTTTCGCATTCTACCGCTAACCTGAACCTCGATTTTTCTTCCGGCTATGCCTGGGACATGTTTGGTATTGATATCGCAGCCTTTACGGCGATTGAAATGGCCGAGAGCAGCGAGAGCGGCCATCCCAACGAAATCGCCTTTTCTAACAGCAACCGCGCCTACGACGAAGATTACTCCGGGGATAAAAGTGGGGTCAGTCTTTATAAGGCAGCCGGTAAATTCAAATATGGCGGATTCTGGGGGCACGCAGGGTATATTCAGCCTACCGGACAGACGCTGATCGCACCGCACTGGAGCTTTATGCCGGGTACGTATCGCGGTGCGGAAGCCGGTTATAAACACGATTTCGGTGACCCGGGTGAACTGAGTTTCTCCTATATGTGGGCTGATGAATATAAATCGCCGTGGCATCTGGAAATGGATGATTTCCGCCAGAATGACAAGAAAACCGGCGTTTCTTATATTCATTCGCTCGGTGCGAAATATGATTTTAAAAATGACTTCGTACTGGAAGGCGCATTTGGCCAGGCTGAAAGTTATGTCGATCAGTATTTTGCTAAAGCCTCGTACAAAATGGATCTGCTGGGCAATCCGCTGACCACCAGCTATCAGTTCTATGGTGCAGAAGACCGCATCAGTGACAAGAATGATCCGAACAGTCTGTATGACGGTCTGGCATGGTTGCAGGCACTGACCTTTGGCTATACCACCGGGCAGTTTAACTGGCGTCTGGAAGGGACGATGGTGAAAGCGGAAGGGAATCAGGGCTACTTCCTGCAGCGCATGACCCCGACTTATTCTTCCTCAAACGGCCGTCTTGATGTGTGGTGGGACAACCGCTCGGACTTCAACGCCAACGGTGAAAAAGCAGTATATGCAGGCGTATTGTATGATCTGGCGAAATGGGATTTACCGGGCTTCGCGGTCGGTGGTTCGTACGTCTATGCCTGGGATGCCAAACCGAGCACCAACGCCGCTTATGACCAGAGCCAGCGTCTGAAAGAAAGCGCATGGAGCCTGGATGCGCTGTACACCATTCAGGAAGGGCGCGCCAAAGGGACGTTGTTCAAACTGCATTACACCCAGTACGACAACCATTCGGATATTCCGAGCTGGGGCGGCGGTTACGGCAACATTTTCCAGGATGAAAAAGACGTGAAATTCATCGTTATCGCTCCATTCACTATTTTCTGAGGTCGCTATGTCGATGAATAAATTACTGATGATCGTGGTTTCGGTTGTTCTGCTGGCCGGTTGTGCACCCACCGCCGATCAGGCACAAATATCCCAAACGCGGGAAGATTACCGTGCCTGTATCAATACGTCAGAAGGCAATCCGGACAAACTGGCATCCTGCGAGGTGTTACTGAATAAACTGAAACAGGAAAAAGCCCACCAGCAATTTGCAGAACAGGAGACGGTGCGCGTGGTGGATTATCAGCGATGTCTGACGGCGCGTAAAACTGGCGACGGTCAGGCATATGCTGCTGATTGCGGGAAAATCTGGCAGGAAATAAAAACGAACAATTCACCTAAGCCGTGAATCTCAGCAGCGAAACATACCCCGGCTTGCCGGGGTTTTTTATGCCTGCTATCCGGGCTCAATCTGCGTCGATATCAGACATAAAAAAACCGCTTTTCAGCGGTTAATTTAGTCAAAGCCTGTGCAGATTACTGCGCAGGTTTATCGTTGTGCAAAGAGTCATCTTCGCGGCAATCGCCTGCTTCACAGTGGCCGTACAGATACAGGCTGTGGTTGGTGAGCTTGATACCGTGTTTCTTAGCAATCTCACGCTGACGACCTTCAATATATTCGTCACGGAATTCGATCACACGACCGCAATCCAGACAGATCAGGTGGTCGTGGTGATGTTGCTGGGTCAGTTCGAATACGGACTTGCCGCCTTCGAAGTTATGACGGGTGACAATACCGGCGTCGTCAAACTGGTTCAGAACGCGGTAAACCGTCGCCAGGCCAATTTCTTCACCCATATCAATCAGTTGCTTGTAAAGATCTTCCGCACTAACGTGATGACCTTCCGGCGCTTGCAGCACTTCCAGGATTTTGAGGCGCGGAAGCGTGACTTTTAAGCCGGCTTTCTTCAGTGCGGTGTTGTTGTCAGTCATGCGGATTCAGTCCTGTTACTATGTGCTAATCAAGTTGAGGCATGCAGCCTGTGGCATCGGCGGCACAAAATTATTCGTTTAGTCTCTTCGTTTAACGCAATGTGCCAATTCTCGTCAACGACAGCCTGTTAATAAAGATCACAAATTGCCGGTCACATTTGTAATGCAACGACTTGATCAATAGAAAAAACAGAGGAACTCAGTGTACCTTGATACGACCGAAAGTTACAATTTTGTAGCAGTTAAATTGTTAATTTCAGTAATAGTTTGGCCCTTCAATTGTAGAATAAATCCTCAGGGCCAACAGGGTTTTTAGCCAATAATTTCAGAAAGGCTAAGTTCTTCTGTGATCTGTTTCACCCAGGCATCAACACGTTCGCTGGTCAGTTCGGGCTGACGATCTTCGTCAATTGCCAGTCCTATGAAGTGCTTATCATCCGCCAGGCCTTTAGATGCTTCAAAGTGGTAACCTTCGGTAGGCCAATGTCCGACAATCACTGCGCCGCGTGGCTCAATGATATCGCGCACGGTGCCCAGCGCATCGCAGAAATATTCGGCGTAGTCTTCCTGGTCACCGCAACCAAACAGTGCCACCAGCTTACCTTCGAAATCTATCTCTTCCAGCGTTGGGAAAAAGTCGTCCCAGTCACACTGCGCTTCACCGTAATACCAGGTTGGAATGCCGATAAGCAAAATATCGAATTTTTCCAGATCCTCTTTGCTGCTCTTCGCAATGTCATGCACCTCTGCAACATCTTTACCCAATTGCTTCTGGATCATTTTTGCGATGTTTTCGGTGTTACCTGTATCGGATCCAAAGAAGATACCTACAACGGCCATAAGATTACCTAACCTCTTGTTCTCAATGAAGTGCTCTGCAACGCAGGCAATAATAATGCAGATGATAGCAAACTCGTGCGGCGGAGAATATGCTTCTGCTCGCCTTCTTAACTGGGAAATAAGTTTATCGGGCAATATTTTTATGTGTTATCGCCTTTGTGTGCTTTCACCTGCGGCGAATTAACCTCAGGGTTAATGAGGTCAAAAGCAAGTTTGAGAAATAAGTTGTCACAATACTAAATTTCGAGAACATTCCGCCGATAGATGATTCGGGAGCAATCTCAACATAATAAAGAAATCGATGCCCGGAGAGGTGTTCAAACATGTCCTGGGGCACTTGCCTGCTGGTTACCTGTCTTGATTCTCCGCATCCCCGTCAATCCTCAGGCCAGAAACAGACATGTTTCGAGAGAGGCATATCGTGCAGTTTTTAAAAAATATCACCATCAGGGCCGCTTTATTAACCATTCTTGGCATCTTTTGCGTCATGTGGGCAGGTGTTTCCCTTTACACCGTCACCTCACTGGACACACTGACCCAAAATACCAAAAATAGTACCGAGCTGGTCAACAATATGGCGCTGATCAATAAAGGAAATGATCAGTATTTTCGTACCGTGACGCGCCTGAGCCGCGCCGTGGCACAGCTTCAGGCCGATCCGTCAAAAGGTCCGGAAATTTTTGATACCGCCAAACAATCACTCAGCGGGCTGACGCAGGCTCTGGCCAGTTTTAAAGCGGCACCGCATCCGGGGCTGGAAGATTCCTCCGTGCAGGAATTAATCACCAGTTGGGAAAATCTGATCACGCAGGGCGTCACGCCATTGTTCGACGCAGCCCGCAGCAAAAATACGGAGTCCTATAACCAGCTAGCCAATTCCACCGTGCCTGCACTGAGCCGCAGCTTTGGCTCATCAATGGAAAAAGTCAGCGGTCAGATCGCTGTCGATTTTGATGCGGCACAACGGCAATCCACCCATCTGACGTCATTTAGCAAAGTGATTCTGCTGACGGCATTTGGTATCGGGCTGGTGATTTTATTGCTGACTGACCGTTATCTGGTGATGGCGCTGGTGAAGCCGCTGGATAAAATCCGCGGTCACTTCGCGGTGATCGCCAGCGGCGATCTGACGTTTTATCTGGAAGAATTCGGTAAAAACTGCGCCGGTAAGCTGATTCCGTTGCTGAACGAGATGCAGTTGAGCCTGGTCAATACCGTTCAGACCATCCGCAACTGCACCAATCACATCTATCAGGGCGCGTCAGAAATTTCAGCCGGGAACAACGATTTGTCTTCCCGTACGGAAGAACAGGCGTCGGCGCTGGAAGAAACCGCTGCCAGCATGGAAGAACTGACGGCTACCGTTAAACACAATGCCGATAACGCGCATCACGCCAGCCAGCTGGTGATGGAGGCTTCCACCACCGCGCAGAAGGGCGGCAACATCGTGGCAGACGTGGTCAGCACCATGAAAGATATCTCCGGCAGCTCGAAGAAAATTGCTGAAATCACTTCTGTGATTAACAGCATCGCTTTCCAGACCAACATTCTGGCGCTGAATGCTGCCGTCGAAGCGGCACGTGCGGGCGAGCAGGGGCGCGGTTTTGCAGTGGTTGCCAGCGAAGTGCGCAATCTTGCACAACGCAGTGCGCAGGCGGCGAAAGAAATCGAGCAGCTCATCAGCGAATCGGTTTCCCGCGTCGACAGCGGTTCGAAATTGGTTGAAAACGCCGGTCAGACGATGAATGAAGTGGTGCGCTCAATTACGCATGTCACTGACATCATGGCGGAAATCGCCTCTGCATCCGATGAGCAAAGCAAAGGAATCAGTCAGGTGGCGGTTGCCGTCACAGAAATGGACAGCGTCACACAGCAGAACGCCGCGCTGGTAGAACAGGCGTCGCAGGCTGCAGTATCACTGGAAGAGCAGGCTTCATTGCTGAACAATGCCGTTGCTACGTTCAAACTTAAAGATAGCGTGACGAGCGTCGGTTCACGTCCGGGGAAGTCAATTTCCGCACCGTTATTGCGTCCGGATACCAGCATGCTTTCGGCGAAAAGTGCTGAAAACTGGGAAACGTTCTGAGCAGGAAAACGTGAATTAATATGGAATAAGTAAGAAAAAACAAACGGGTAGCCTGAGAGGGTTACCCGCTTTTCAATCAGCCTTCATGACCGTTAAGATGCGACAGCAGCATCTCTTCAATCAATTCGCTACGACTGATATTGCGTTCTTCTGCCAGCTTATTGAGCATATCAACAGCATCGGCATTCATTTTCAGCTCCACACGACGCAGGCCGCTCGCTTTATCGCGGCGTAACTGGTTGCGCTTATTGATCCTGAGCTGTTCATCACGGGATAGCGGATTTGTTTTTGGACGCCCCGGACGACGGTCATCTGCGAACAGATCAATCGTCGTGCGATCCAGTTGTTCTTTTGCCATAGGTAGCGGTACAACCAGGGAAGTTTTTACATCGGAAAACCGCAAGCCGGTTCCTGACGAGCGTTTCACACATTTCGGGCTAAGAAACCCTGACCCAATTCACCTCCCGCGACTCACTGTGAGTAAACGGGGCGGCAAAATTATAGCGCGCAATCATACACTGGCGCACCAGGGGTTCACAACGCCTGATTACCCTGATTTCATGATAACTTCTTAAGTTGTGCAGACTTTTTGCACAATTTATCCCCAGGATGTTAAACCTCAGGCCGCATCGATGAAACGGTGCACCGCGCGCAGTACTGCATCGGGTTTTTCCGCGTGCACCCAATGACCGGCTCCCGCCACCACATGCGCTTTGGCCTGCGGAAATTGTCGGGCAATCGCGTCGCGATATTCATCCTGCACATACGGCGATAGCCCGCCACGGATAAACAGCGCCGGGTGATCCCACGGAGGCACGTCTTCCCAGCCGGTAATAGTTTCGTATTCACTGAGCAGCACCGGCACGTTAAAGCGCCATTCTCCCTGCTGGAACGATTTCAGCAGGAACTGGATCACGCCGTCTTCCTTTATATACGTGCGCATACATTCGGTAGCGGAGGTACGGTCGCGGAGTCCTGCCTCGGTCACGGCATTAATCGCCGCAAAAATCTCATCATGGCGACGCACGTGATAATCCACCGGCGCGACATCAATGGCGATCAACTTTTCGATACGGTCGGGGATCAGTGCCGTCAACGCCATCGCCGCTTTCCCACCCATTGAATGGCCGATCACAATGACTTTTTGGAAACCAACAGCTTCCAGCGTTTCCACTAAATCCTGCGCCATGGCGGCGTAAGACATTTCATCAGAACGTCCTGACTGGCCGTGATTACGCAAATCCACCTGTAACACGTTATGCTGTTGTCTCAGGTCCCGGGCCAGAATGCCCAGATTATCAAGGGTGCCGAACAATCCGTGGATGAGCAAAACCGGCAGTGCAGTGCTGTCAGCGACTTCAGATTCTTGCAGGCGATAATGTAATTTCATAGAGAAGTTCATACAGATAAACAATCTCATTAGGTTATCATGACTTGCGGATAATTTTTTAAAACAGAAAGTTTCTGCCAGATGCCTGAGCGGGATTTGACTACCAGGAGCAGAACGGGCCGGAGCCTGCATGCAGCAAAATCGGGAAGTTGTCTGGATTTTACTTCGCGGCGCAATTCCTCTGTTTGTTACTGCGTAGAAATTTGTATAATCCTTTCGAATGAATTAAGTAGAAAAACAGTACTGGATAAAGATGAAAACTATTGAGGTTGACGAAGAACTCTACCGCTACATTGCCAGCCACACGCAAGCAATCGGTGAAAGTGCGTCTGATATTTTACGCCGTATGTTGAAGTTTACTGCCGGTCAGACCGCTCCTGCCGTACCAGTGACCACTTCTGTTATCGCCGGAACTGTCGCGCAGGAAAAACCTGCCGCCGCCGCCGCACCGACGTCGCGTGATAAAGTCCGCGCCGTTCGTGAACTGTTGCTGTCCGACGAATACGCAGAACAGACTAAAGCGGTTAACCGTTTTATGCTGATCCTCTCGACCTTGTATACCCTGAACCCTAAAGAATTTGCGACGGCGACCGACTCTCTGACCGGGCGCACGCGGACTTACTTTGCCGGTGACCAGCAAACCTTGCTGCAAAACGGCATTCATACCAAGCCTAAACACGTTCCCGGAACGCCGTATTGGGTTATTACGAATACCAACACAGGTCGTAAACGCAGCATGATTGAACACATCATGCAGCTCATGCAGTTCCCGACGGAACTGACTGACAAAGTTTGCGGCACCCTTTAATTTCAGCGTAAGGGAGAAGCGCCAGTGGCTAATCACCCCCGTGCAGGGCAACCTGCTCAGCAAAGCGATTTGATCAATGTGGCGCAGTTAACGTCACAGTACTACGTTCTGCAACCGGATCCGGCAAACACGGCGCATGCTGTGAAATTCGGCACGTCCGGCCATCGCGGTAGCGCGTTGCGTCACAGCTTTAATGAAGCGCATATTCTGGCGATTGCTCAGGCGATTGCCGAAGTGCGTAAAGAGCAGGGCACCACCGGGCCATGCTACGTGGGTAAAGACACGCACGCGTTGTCTGAACCGGCGTTTATTTCCGTGCTGGAAGTGCTGACCGCCAATGGCGTTGATGTCATTGTTCAGGAAAACAACGGGTTTACGCCGACACCGGCTGTGTCTCACGCCATTCTGACGCATAACCGTAACGGCGGCGCGCTGGCGGATGGCATCGTCATCACGCCTTCGCACAACCCACCGGAAGATGGCGGCATCAAATATAACCCGACCAACGGCGGTCCGGCGGATACCAACCTGACCTCCGTGATTGAGAAACGTGCTAACGCATTGCTGGCCGCGAAACTGACAGGTGTGAAACGTCAGTCTCTGGATCTGGCGTGGAAAAGTGGTCATCTGACAGCGAAAGATTTGGTTCAGCCGTTTATCGAAGGGCTGACCGACATCGTTGATATGGCTGCGATTCAGAAAGCGGGTCTGAAACTGGGTGTGGATCCCCTCGGCGGTTCCGGTATCGAATACTGGAAACGCATCGCGGAGCATTACAAACTGGATCTGACGCTGGTGAACGATGAAGTCGATCAGACTTTCCGTTTCATGCATCTCGACCACGACGGCGTGATCCGTATGGACTGCTCGTCCGAATCCGCAATGGCGGGTCTGCTGGCGCTGCGTGATAAATTCGATCTGGCCTTTGCTAATGATCCTGACTATGACCGTCACGGTATCGTGACGCCTGCGGGTCTGATGAACCCGAACCATTATCTGGCGGTGGCGATTCAGTATCTGTTCCAGCACCGTCCGCAGTGGGGCAAAGACGTTGCCGTCGGTAAAACGCTGGTCTCAAGTGCGATGATCGACCGCGTGGTGGAAGATTTGGGCCGTAAACTGGTGGAAGTGCCGGTTGGTTTCAAATGGTTCGTTGATGGTTTGTTTGACGGCAGCTTCGGTTTTGGTGGCGAAGAAAGTGCAGGGGCTTCTTTCCTGCGTTTCGACGGCACGCCGTGGTCTACCGACAAAGACGGCATCATCATGTGCCTGCTGGCGGCGGAAATTACTGCCGTTACCGGTAAGAACCCGCAGGAACATTACAATGAGCTGGCTGCCCGCTTTGGCGCACCAAGCTACAACCGTATTCAGGCACCTGCGACTCATGCGCAGAAAGCCGCGTTGTCTAAACTTTCTCCTGAACAGGTGAAAGCCGACACGCTGGCCGGTGACCCGATCACCGCCCGTCTGACCAACGCACCGGGCAACGGCGCGTCCATCGGCGGCCTGAAAGTGATGACCAAAAACGGCTGGTTCGCGGCCCGTCCGTCCGGTACAGAAGAAGCTTACAAGATTTATTGTGAAAGCTTCCTCGGTGCTGAACACCGTGAGCAAATCGAGAAAGAAGCGGTAGAAATCGTCAGCAAAGTGCTTGCCGACGCTAAATAAGCCGTTCTCTGCTTCTCATCAAAGGCGCTGATTATTCAGCGCTTTTTTTTTGTCCATTTTTTGCCGGAAGTTCAGACATCAAAAAGAGTTATCTAAATGCGTTTTTCGGCTTGCCAGTTTCTGAAAACCGATCTAGTTTAGATATATCGAAATAATTCGATATATCTAAATGGGACATAAATTATGTTTAGCAAAATGTTTGAAGGCCGCCATCGCGGTCACGGTAGCCGGGAAGAAGGGCATCGCGGCCATTGCCGTCATGAATCAGAACGCAGTGATCACAGCGAGCGTCACATGTTACGCCGTGATGGCCGTCATCGTGGAGAAGACCGGGGTGAGGAAGGGCGTGAACATCGCGGGCGTGGCGATGGTCGTCGGGGTGGTCGTGGCGAGCGCGGTGTACATCGTCTGTTCGAACACGGTGATTTACGCCGCGTCCTGCTGGCGCTGGTGGCGAAAAAACCGAGCCATGGTTATGAGTTGATCAAAGCGATTGAAGAGGCATCGTCAGGTCTTTACGTACCAAGCCCTGGCGTGATTTATCCGACGCTGACGCTGCTGGAAGAGCAGGATTTCCTCGAGCCTGTCGCCACCGGTAATGGCCGGAAAAGTTATCAGATCACCGAAGCCGGTAAAGTGGAACTGGCGCAACATCAGGCGGTGGTTGATGTGATTTTTGCCCGTCTGGCTGGCGCGCAGCGTCCGCGTGAAAACAACCTGGCAGAGGGCATTCATGAGTCGATGCACCGCCTGAGGCATGCACTGCGCGGTAACATGATGCGTGCGGATTTAACGCCGGAACAGGTGGTGCGGGTGAGTGCGATTTTGCAGCAGGCTGCAGAAAGTCTGGAAGCCGAATTTGCCGAAACCAAACCGCAGACTGACGAACCTAAGGCATAAAGCGATAGCCCACGCCGGTTTCGGTCAGTAAATGACGTGGCCGGGTGGCGTCGGCTTCCAGTTTCTGGCGCAAATGCCCCATGTAGATGCGCAGATAATGGCTGTGTTCGACGTAATTCGGGCCCCATACGTGGCTCAGTAACTGACGCTGAGTAATGACTTTGCCGCTGTTCGCCAGCAGTTCGGCCAGCAGACGAAACTCAATCGGCGTCAGATGACAGTCATCACCGTTACGCTGTACGCGCCGGTTGATCAAATCTACCGTCACATCAGAAAACGTCACCAGCGGGCTTTCCTGCGCGCTGCCCGTATGGCGGCGCAGGGCCACACGAACCCGCGCCAGCAGTTCACCGACGCCAAACGGCTTGGTGAGAAAATCATCGGCACCGGCATCCAGCGCGGCAATTTTGTCTTCCTCACGGGTGCGTGCCGACAGCACAATAATCGGGATGGCGCTCCAGTGGCGCAAATCACGAATATACGTCAGGCCGTCACCGTCTGGTAAACCGAGGTCGAGAATAACCAGATCCGGTTTACGTGTGCCGGCCTCAATCAGCCCGCGTTGCAGTGTTTCACTTTCAAACACCCGCAGGCCTTCCGCCTCCAGTGCCGTACGCACAAAGCGGCGGATCTCTTTTTCGTCTTCAACAATTAAAATATTTATCGGGGATGCGCTCACGATACCTCGTCGATGTCTGATTCCATGTCACTTTCCATCTCCGGCGATGCCTCGAGCGGCAGCCTGAAACGAAAACGCGCACCGCCGTTCGGGCCATTTTCCGCCCAGATCCGTCCGTCGTGCACCTCAATAATGGCACGACAAATCGCTAATCCCAACCCCACACCCGGAATGGCGGATTCTTTATTACCGCGGGCGAATTTTTCGAAAATGGTGTGCTCGGCGCCAGCCGGAATACCAGGGCCGTTATCCCAGACTTCCATCTCCAGCCATTCATCCAGCGGCGTGGCTTTAATGCCAATTGTCGCACCGGTTCCGGCATATTTATGGGCATTTTCCAGCAAATTGATCAGCACCCGTTCAATCAGGCTGGCATCGCAGTTAACCAACACCATTTCCTTCGGCAAATCAATTTCGATGTTGTCGTGCGCCAGTACGGGTTCGAGCATCCGCAATGCGCTGCCGGTGATTTCTTCCACTGACTGCCACTCTTTGCGCAAATTAAATCCGCCGGACTGAATGCGCGCCATATCCAGCAGATTATTCACCAGCCGCGTGGTGCTCAGCACCTGCTGGCGGATCTGGCTGGCCTGCGGTGCGTGCTTCGAGCCCTCCGACGCCAGATCCAGCGTAAGGATTTCCGCCTGCCCGAAAAGCACCGTCAGTGGGGTACGTAAATCGTGGGAAAGCGCTGAAAGCAGCGAGTTGCGCAATTGTTCGCGTTCGGTTTCCAGCCGTGCCGTTTCCGCGCTGGCAGCCAGATGCAGACGTTCAAGCGCATTGGCAATCAGCACGGTAAAGGTCTGCAACAGACGCTGCTGTTCCGGCACTAACAACTGACGGATATTCGGCGGTTCGACCGCCAGCAGGCCGCGTGATTCGCCGGATGCAATCAGCGGCAGAAGCTGGTACGGCACGCCGGGCAGGGTATCCGTGCCCGCACCGGCTGGCAATTTTTTGTCGAAACTCCAGCGGGCGATAGCGTCATCCACCACAATCGAGGTGATTTCACCCGCAGGCTGCGCCAGTTCACCGTTCTCCTGTGGCAGCAAAATGGCAGTTTTGGCATTCAGACTGGAAGAAATAAAGTGGCGGCTGGTCTGTGCGATGGCTTCCGGCGTCAGCGACTGACTCAGCCCTTTGGACATTTCATACAGATGCTGCGCACGCTTTTCACGGTGACGGGCGATACGCGCCTGATAACGCACCCCTGCTGTCAGGTTCCCGATCAGTATGCCGACAGTCAGCATCACGCCGAAAGTCACCAGATATTGCGCATCAGTCACCGCCAGCGAGCCACGGGGTTGCACGAAAAACAGATCAAAGCTGATGACGTTAATCACCGCCGCCAGCACAGACGGCCAGCGGCCATAAAACAGCGCGACAATCACCACGCCGAGCAGATACACCATCACCAGATTGGCCTGATCGAACGTCGGCACCAGCCATTGCGACATCACGGTGATCACCGCGCACAGCGCCACGGCCAGTGCACAGCCCCACAACTGGCGACTGAAGCGATCAGCAAACGTGCGCGAGTCCTGCTCTTTGCGCAGGGGCGTGACCGGTGCATCTTCCAGCCCGACGACGATTAAATCGAGGTCGGGCGCGATTTCCGCCAGCTTATCAGCAAAACTGGCGCTGAATTTCCAGCGCTTTTCACGGCGTCTGCCGGTCATGATTTTGCCCAAACGATGTTCGCGGGCGTAACGCAAAATCGCCTGTTCCTCCTGCGGATCGGAGAGCGTGGCAGTTTCTGCCCCCAGTTCCTGCGCCAGTTTCAGGGAACGCAAAATGGCGCGACGCTGACCTTCAGGTAAACGGTGCAGACGCGGGGTTTCGACATACACCGCGTGCCAGACGCAACCGAGGCGCGCTGCCAGGCGGGAGGCGACGCGGACTAATTTCTCATTGCCGCCACCGTGACCGATACACAGCAACAGCGCATCGCGGGTATGCCAGACACGGCTGATGCCCTGATCATCGCGATATTCGCGCATCTGATCGTCCACCCGGTCGGCGGTACGACGCAGGGACAGCTCGCGCAGGGCAATCAGATTGCCTTTGCGGAAGAAGTGTTCGATGGCGCGTTCGGCCTGACCGGGAATATAAACTTTGCCTTCTTTCAGGCGCTGACGCAGGGAGTCGGGGGGTAAATCCACCAGCACGACTTCGCTGGCGCCATCAAACAGGCGGTCGGGAACCGTTTCACGAATAATGATGCCGGTGACGCCGCTGACCACATCGTTCAGGCTTTCCAGATGCTGAACGTTCACGGTGGTAAATACATCGATACCGGCATCGAGTAACTCTTCGACATCCTGCCAGCGTTTCGGATGGCGCGAACCGGCAGCATTACTGTGCGCCAGTTCGTCCATCAGGATCAGGGCAGGGCGGCGGGCCAGCGCAGCATCGAGGTCAAACTCCTGCACCTGACGTCCGCGGTGTTGAATGCGTTTCGGCGGTAACAGAGAAAGCCCCGGCAACAGCGCCTGTGTTTCCTGCCTGCCGTGGGTTTCCACCACGCCAACCAGCACGTCGAGGCCGGTGGCGCGCAGGCGCTGCGCCTCCTGCAACATGGCAAAAGTTTTACCGACGCCCGCGCAGGCACCGAAAAAGACTTTCAGTTGCCCGCGTGGCTTCTCGTTGGCGAGCGCCAGCAGGCTGTCGGGATCGGGGCGATCTTCTGTCATATCATCCTGTGAGGTTGGTTAATGGGTTTTCAGTTCATCCAGCGCCTGATTCAGGCCGAGCACATTAACGACGTCGGGGCCAAGGTAACCAATCAGCGGTGATGATGTATTATCATCAATCAATTTATTCACTTGCGCCAGTGGCAGCCCGCGTGCGGCAGCAATGCGCGGAGCCTGCCATTGTGCCGCTTCCACTGAAATCTGCGGATCCAGTCCGCTGCCGCTGCTGGTCACCAGATCCACCGGCACCGTTGCCGGGCTTTGCGGATTGGCTTTGCGCAGCGCTGCCACGCGGTCTTTCACTGCCTGATCCAGCGCCGGGTTACTGGCCGCCAGATTACTCCCTGCCGACGCCATCGGGTTATACGGCGAATCGGAGGTGACGGACGGACGGCCCCAGAAGTAATCATTACGGGTAAAATTCTGCCCGATCAGTTCTGAGCCAATCACTTTATTGCCGCTGTCTTTAATCAGCGAACCCATCGCCTGCGGGCGAAATACCAGCTCTGAAACGCCGGTGGTCAGCAGTGGATAAACGACGCCGGTTGCCAGCGTCAGCAGAACTGTCATCACCAGAGCCGGACGCACATAGGACATTCTTGTAACGGACATAATGGTCTTCCTTAAAAATCAGCTCAGATGTAAAACGGTCAGGATCACGTCTATCAGCTTGATACCCACAAACGGCACCAGCAGCCCGCCCGCACCATAAATCCACAGGTTACGGCGCAACAGGGCGGCGGCACTCATGGCTTTATAGCTCACCCCTTTCAGCGCCAGCGGGATCAGGAACACAATCACCAGGGCGTTGAAAATGACCGCCGACATAATGGCCGAAGACGGCGACGTCAGGTGCATCACGTTCAGCGCATTGAGTTGCGGATAGGTTGCCGCGAACGCCGCCGGGATAATGGCGAAATACTTCGCCACGTCGTTGGCAATACTGAAGGTGGTCAGCGAGCCGCGTGTCATCAGCATTTGTTTACCGATATGCACCACTTCAATCAGCTTGGTCGGGTTGGAGTCGAGATCGACCATGTTCCCGGCTTCCTTCGCTGCCTGCGTCCCGGAGTTCATCGCCACCGCGACATCGGCCTGTGCCAGCGCCGGCGCATCGTTGGTACCGTCGCCGGTCATCGCCACCAGACGACCTTCTGACTGATACTGACGAATCAATGCCAGTTTGGCTTCCGGTGTGGCTTCCGCCAGAAAATCATCCACGCCCGCTTCGGCGGCAATCGCGGCGGCGGTCAGGCGGTTATCCCCGGTGATCATCACCGTTTTAATGCCCATTTTGCGCAGCTCGGCAAAGCGTTCCTTGATACCGCCTTTGACAATATCTTTCAGCTCAACCACGCCCAGTACTTTAGCGCCTTCTGCTACCACCAGCGGCGTGCCGCCTTTACGCGCCACGGTTTCCACCAGCCCCTCGACGGCTTTCGGGAAGGTACCGCCGTTGGATTCCACATGGCGACGGATAGCGTCAACCGCCCCTTTACGGATGCTGCGGTCACCGACGTTGACGCCGCTCATGCGGGTTTGCGCGGAGAAGGGCACGAAGGTTGCATTCAGCGAATGAATATCGCGTTCACGCAGGTTAAAGCGCTGCTTCGCCAGCACCACAATACTGCGGCCTTCCGGCGTTTCATCAGCCAGAGAGGATAACTGCGCGGCATCGGCCAGTTCCTGTTCCGTCACCTGCGGCGCGGGCAGGAACTGCGATGCCTGGCGGTTACCGAGCGTGATGGTGCCGGTTTTATCCAGCAGCAGCACATCCACGTCACCGGCGGCTTCCACCGCACGGCCGCTGGTGGCGATGACGTTCGCTTCCAGCATGCGGCTCATACCCGCCACGCCAATCGCCGACAGCAAACCGCCGATGGTGGTCGGGATCAGACACACCAGCAGGGCGACAAGCACGGTGACAGTCACCGGAATACCAGCGTGACTGGCGTCAACACTGAACAGCGAGAACGGATACAGCGTGGCGGTAGCCAGCACGAACACCAGCGTCAGCGCCACCAGCAAAATCGTCAGCGCCACTTCGTTTGGCGTTTTGCGGCGTTTCGCACCTTCGACCATCGCAATCATACGGTCGAGGAAGGTATCGCCTGGGTTCGCCGAACATTCGACCACCAGCCAGTCTGACAAGACGCGCGTCCCGCCGGTGACCGAGGAGAAGTCGCCGCCGGATTCGCGGATCACCGGCGCAGATTCACCGGTAATGGCGCTTTCATCCACCGACGCACCGCCGATCAGCACTTCACCGTCGCATGGCACGGTATCGCCTGCTTCGATCAGCACGTAATCGCCTTTGCGCAGGGTATCGGCGGCGACTTTAATCACCGGCGATTCAGGGCGTGGTTCGTAGATTTTTTTCGCCCAACTGGTTTTCTGCACGCCTTTCAGGCTCTGCGCCTGCGCCTTGCTGCGGCCTTCCGCCAGTGCTTCGGCGAAGTTGGCGAACAGCACGGTAAACCACAGCCACAGCGACACGCTGCCGGTAAAAGCCGCGCTGCCGTCGGTCCGGTGCAGCAGAATTGCCAGCCAGATCAGTGTGGTCAGAATGCTGCCCAGATACACCACGAACATCACCGGATTGCGCCACTGAACACGGGGATCCAGTTTTTTCACCGAATCCAGCAGGGCAGTGCGGATCAGACGGGGTTCAAATAACGCACGTTGTTTACGACTCATCTTTTTAGTCTCTATATTCATCAGTTCAACGAGTTACGCAGCATTACTGTGCTGACCAGACCTGCAAATGTTCTGCCACCGGTCCCAGCGCCAGCGCCGGAATAAAGGTCAGTGCACCGACTAACAACACGGTACCGACCAGCAGACCGATGAACAGCGGGCCGGATGTCGGCAACGTGCCGTTGCCTGCCTGCTGGCGTTTTTTCATCACCAGAGAACCGGCAATCGCCAGCACCGGAATGATGACGCCGAAGCGGCCGAAGAACATACAGGCTGCCAGCAACAGGTTGTAGAACGGCGTATTGACGCTCAGCCCGGCAAACGCACTGCCGTTGTTATTGGCGGCGGAAGACACCGCATACAGCACTTCACTGAATCCGTGCGCGCCGGGGTTTAAAATGCCTGCGCGACCGGCGTCGGTGACCAGCGCCAGTGCCGTGCCGAGCAGCACCAGCGTCGGTGTCACCAGGATTGCCAGCGCGGTCATCTTCATATCGTAAACGTCGATTTTCTTACCGAGATATTCCGGTGTACGGCCAATCATCAGCCCGGCGATAAACACCGTCAGCAGTACAAACAGCAGCATGCCGTACAGGCCGGAACCCACGCCGCCGAACACCACTTCGCCAATCTGCATCAGCCACATCGGCACCATACCGCCGAGTGCGGTAAAGGAATCGTGCATGGCGTTGACCGCACCGCACGAGGCCGCAGTAGTGACGACGGCGTACAGGCTGGAGGCCAGAATGCCGAAGCGGCTTTCCTTACCTTCCATATTAAAATTGCTGCTGGCGCCAAGTGCCATGAAGTGCGGATTGCCTTTGAGCTCGGCGTACATCACTACCACGACCGACACCACGAAAATCACCGACATCGCCCAGACCAGCGCGTGCCCCTGACGGTTATCGCCGACCACGCGGCCAAAAGCGAAGCACAAGGCACAAGGGATAATGAAGATCGCCAGCATCTGCACCATGTTGGTCAGTGCGGTCGGGTTCTCAAACGGATGGGCAGAGTTAGCACCAAAGAAGCCACCACCGTTGGTGCCGAGCATTTTGATCGCTTCCTGCGAAGCCACCGGCCCCATAGGTAAGGTCTGTTGCAGGCCTTCCAGTGTGGTGATGTGCTGGTACGCTTCGAAGTTTTGCAGTACACCCTGACTGACGAAAAACAGTGCCAGCAGGAAAGCCACCGGCAGCAGCAGATACAGTGTGATGCGCCATAAATCCGTCCAGGCATTGCCGATGGTGTGTGCTGAAGGGCGTGCAAAGGCGCGGATCAGGGCAAACGCCACGGCGATACCGGTCGCTGCGGAGAGGAAGTTTTGCACAGTCAGCCCGACCATCTGGCTGAGATAGCTCAACGTGCTTTCGCCGCTGTAAGCCTGCCAGTTGGTGTTGGTCACGAAACTCACTGCGGTATTAAAGGCCAGATCCCATGACAATCCGCCGAAATGCTGCGGGTTCATCGGCAATACGCCTTGCGCCATCAGCAGCGCCATCAGCACGATAATGCCCAGAATGTTAAATACCATGATCGCCAGTGCATACTGCCACCAGTTCATTTCAGCATTGCTGCTGCCAGACGTGCGTAAAACACCGTTTTCTATGCGCTGAATAAATGCGCCGGGCTGTCCTTCAATCAGTTGAGCAATAAAGTTACCCAGTGGTTTTGCCAGCAGCAAAAGCACCAGCATAAAACTGGCAATCAGTAAGAATCCGGTTGCAGCCATTTAAAAATCCTCCGCATTCAGCAGGGCATAAACCAGATAGCCGAGCAGCAGAAGAACCAGTAATGCGCCGCAGATTACGCCAACACTCACAATCCACCTCCACAGGTGTGTTTTTATGTTGTGGCGAGAATAAGGAAAGGCGGGAAAAGATCCTGAAAAGAAAGCGTTCCTGCGTGTAAAAAAAGTATAAAAATTCCTTCGTCCTTAAAGCCACAGCGGCGTTACCTGCGCTCACTAACCCGAATCACTGACCTGAGTCCGCTCATCGGGATGCTTTCGCCTGCTGCCTTGCTGTTACTCCAATGACTTAGGAATTGGTGGTTAACCTGGGTTACGTATTTATTTAACCATTTTGTAACTCAATTACAGCAACAGGCCAAAATTGGCGAAAATTTACACTTTAAAGTGGTCAGATGAGTAGTAAAATTTCATCAATTGCAGTATATTTTTCACAACTTACAGTTTCCGAAAACTTTCCAAATTGCACAGGAGCAACGCGATGAATGATTACACGCCATACACAATGACCCGCATACTGGCCCGCCGCGCTTTTGTTATCGCTGCCGGTGTTCTGGCCCTGCCGGTCATGCTGTTCCGCGCTGACCGCGCCCGTTTTTACAGCTATTTACACCGTGTCTGGATGAAAACCAGCGATAAGCCGGTATGGCTGAGTCATGCCGAGATGGCGACCCAAGACTTTTACTGATTTAGCTCTCTCCCCTGCGAAGGGGAGGAGCCAGAAACCCCGTTCCCCGCGGGGTTTTTTATTGCCTGTCGATAAACTTGTACAATATTATTTTTATGTATAACTTGTGCTAAAGTTATACATAAGGGTGATGAATCAATGCCACCTCTTACTTTCCTTTCTGGGACACAAGGCGCCGACAATGACGAAAACAATTCCGATTGGTATCAGTGCATGCCTGCTGGGTGAAAATGTCCGCTTTGATGGCGGGCATAAGCGTCTGGCGTTTGCCGTAGAGCAACTGGCGCCTTATGTGCGGTTCGAGCCGATCTGCCCGGAAATGGCGATAGGCTTACCGACGCCGCGTCCGGCGCTGCGTCTGGTGAAAATGGATGACAGTATCGTGATGCGTTTCAGCAATGACGAGAGCATCGACGTCACCGAAAAGATGCAGAGTTACGCCGAAAAACGCGTGGCGCCGCTGACCGGCCTTTGCGGTTATATCGTCTGTGCAAAATCCCCGAGCTGCGGGATGGAGCGGGTGCGGGTGTACAGCGCTAACGGTAAAGATGCCAAAAAAGCCGGTATCGGGATGTATACCGCCGAGCTGATGAAACAGCATCCGTGGTTGCCGGTGGAAGAAGATGGCCGGTTAAACGATCCGGTGCTGCGGGAGAATTTTGTTGAGCGCGTTTTTGCGCTGTTTGAACTGAACCAGCTTCGCGAAAGTGGCCTGACGCGCGGCAAACTGATGGCATTTCACAGCCGTTATAAACTCATTTTGCTGGCCCATTCTCAGCCGGAATATCGTGAGCTGGGGCGCTTTGTGGCTGCGATGGCAGAGTGGGATTCCCTTGAGGACTACTTCACTGAATACCGGTTACGGCTGATGAACCTGTTGCTCCACAAAGCCACGCGCCGCAATCACACCAACGTGCTGATGCATGTGCAGGGGTATTTCCGCAAACAGCTGAGTTCGCCGCAGCGTCAGGAACTTGCGGGCCTGATCGACCGCTATCGCCAGGGCATGCAGCCGTTGCTGGCGCCGATCACCTTGCTCAAACATTACATGTCGGAATACCCGGATGCCTATCTGGCTGACCAGCGTTATTTCGAGCCTTATCCGGAAGCTTTAAAACTTCGATACGGACATTAATACGGATATATAAGGGAAAATATGACCACGCATTTAGTCTGGTTCCGTAATGACCTGCGGATAACCGACAATCGCGCGTTGCATGCTGCCTGTGAAGACCTGCAGGCGCGTGTTATTGCCGTATTTGTTGCCACGCCCGAACAGTGGAAACAACATGAAATGGCACCGCGGCAGGCGATGTTTATTTATCAACATCTTCAGGCGTTACAGCATGTGCTGGCTGAGCGTGGCATCGGTCTGCATTACCACCAGTGTGATGATTTTGCCGACAGCGTGGCTTGGCTGAAAGATTTCTGCAAAACCGAAAAAGTGGATGCGCTGTTTTACAATAAACAGTATGAGTTCAACGAGCGTCAGCGTGATGCGGCGCTGGAGAACGCGGTCAGTGAATCGGTCATCTGCCACGCTTTTGACGACAGTCTGCTGCTGCCGCCGGGTTCGGTAATGACCGGCAATAATGAAATGTACAAGGTTTATACGCCTTTTCGCCGCGCGTTTTTATCCCGCCTGACCGAATCTGACAGCCGTTCGCAGCCTGCGCCACAGGCGCGAGAAAATGCTGAAAAAGTGGTGACACACCGGCTGATGCCGTTCGATTATCCGCTGGCGGATATCGGCGATCATTTTGCGATTGGCGAGGAAGCCGCGCGCAACCGGCTGCGCAGTTTTTGTCGTGAACAGGTGCAGGATTACCTCGAACAACGTGATTTACCGGCGGCCGACGGCACCAGTTCGCTTTCGCCGTATCTGGCCATTGGCGTGCTTTCGCCGCGCCAGTGTCTGAACCGTCTGCGCGCCGAATGCCCGGACGTGCTGGAGAAAACCGACGGCGGCGCGTTCGGCTGGCTGAATGAGCTGGTGTGGCGCGAGTTTTACCGCCATCTGATCGTCGCCTGGCCGAAACTTTGCAAACATCAGCCGTTCGTTGCATGGACTGACAACGTGCGCTGGCGTCATGCGCCCGATGATTTGCAGGCGTGGAAAGACGGGAAAACCGGTTATCCGATTGTAGATGCGGCTATGCGTCAGCTGAATGCGACGGGCTGGATGCATAACCGTCTGCGTATGATTGTCGCCAGTTTTCTGGTGAAGGATTTACTGATCAACTGGCGTGAAGGCGAACGCTATTTCATGTCGCAACTTCTGGATGGTGATCTGGCCGCCAACAACGGCGGCTGGCAGTGGGGTGCCTCGACGGGGACTGACGCCGCGCCGTATTTTCGTATTTTCAATCCGACGACACAGGGCGAACGTTTTGATAAAGCCGGACGCTTTATCAAAGCCTGGGTGCCTGAACTCGCGGATGTGCCGGAAAGAGACATTCATCAACCGCATCGCTGGGCGGAAAAACATCATCGCGTGCTAGACTACCCGCTGCCGGTTATTGATCACGCGCAGGCGAGAAAAGACACGCTCGCGGCGTTTGAGGCGGCAAAAAACCGGTCAGACTGACTTTACTCTCTCACCACGACAAGGAGCGATGTGATGAAAAAATACCTGCTGGCGATGATGCTGGCATGCTGGGCGGGGCAGGCCAACGCGGGATTTGATGTTGTGGCGCTCGGCGTGAACGGCGGCGTCGAAGAAGGTAACCTCACCTCCTATCTGATCCGAAGTGACGATCAAAAACTCTATCTCGGACTGGATGCCGGTTCTGTTTTACCGGGCATCCGCAAGGCGCTGGAGAAAGGCAGTTTTCCGCAGGTTACCGCCGAAAATGCCGCACCGCTGACCCCGCAGGGCGCGGTTTTCCGTAACCTGATTGGCGGATACTTTATCAGTCACGGTCATCTCGACCATCTTGCAGGGTTGATTATCAGCTCGCCGGAAGACAGCAAAAAACCGATTTACGGCATGGCCGATACCATTGGCACGCTGCGTCAGCATTATTTCAATGGTCGCGTCTGGCCGAACTTTACCGACTCCGGCAGTGGTTTACGTATCGGCACCTATCGCCTCAACCAGCAGCGTCCGGCACAGAGATTTTCTCTCGGGCTGACCGGTCTGGACGGCATTATTTATCCTCTGAGTCACGGCGGTACGCCATCCAGCATGATCCTGGTCAGCCGCAATAATCAGTCTTTTGCCTTCTTCGGCGACACCGGCCCGGATGAAGTCGAGAAATCAAAAAATCTCGATACCGTGTGGCGCGTGCTGGGCGATGAAGTGAAAGCACAACGGCTGAAAGGGCTGATTATCGAAACGTCGTATCCCGATGGCGTACCCGACAGCAAACTGTTTGGGCATCTGACGCCGGACTGGCTGCTGAAAGAGCTGGGAACGCTGCAACAATACGCCGGTGGCGAAGGTTCGCTGAAAGGCCTGACGGTGATTATCAGCCACGTTAAACCCAGCCTGAAAGCCGGGGCAGATCCTGAACAGGCGATCATGGCGCAGCTGGAAAAAGGGAATAATCTGGGCGTGAATTTTGTCAGGATGGCGCAGGGTGATAAATTAGAGATCAAGTAGACCATCCATTAATAACGAGAAACGCCATGAATAATCTCCAGCTTGAAAAGCTGATTAATCAGAAACTGGATATCAGCAATTACAAAGATTACGCACCGAACGGATTGCAGGTTGAAGGGCGTCGTGAAGTGCAGCGCGTGGTGACCGGCGTGACGGCGTCGCAGGATCTGCTGGATGCCGCGATTGCTGTCGAAGCTGATGCGGTTCTGGTGCATCACGGTTATTTCTGGAAAGACGAACCGGCTGAAATCCGCGGCATGAAGCGTAACCGTCTTAAGACGTTGCTGGCAACGGATACCAATATGTACGCCTACCATCTGCCGCTGGACGGCCATCCGGAGCTGGGGAATAACGCGCAACTGGCGAAACTGTTCGGTATCGACGTGCAGGGGGAAATTGCCCTGCTGTTGCCGTGGGGCGAGCTGGAAAAACCACTGACCGGTGAAGCATTCCGCCAGCGCATTGAAGTGACGCTGGATCGCAACGTGCTGCACAGTTCACAGAATGCACCTGCCGAAATCCGTCGCGTGGCATGGTGTTCCGGTGGCGGTCAGGGCTACATTCAGAAAGCCGCAGAATTTGGCGTCGATGCCTTTATCAGTGGCGAAGTGTCTGAACAAACCATTCATATTGCCCGTGAAATGGGCCTGCATTTCTTTGCCGCAGGCCATCACGCCACCGAACGTTATGGCGTGAAAGCGCTGGGCGAATGGCTGGCAGCGGAACACGGGTTAGACGTCATGTTCATCGACATCGACAATCCTGCCTAATTTTTCTTTTCGACCGTCTCTTCAGAAACGTTGTCTTCCAGCAGGGTGAACGCCCGCTGTAATCCGGTATCCACTTCGGGGTCTGCGCCCTGCGGTGGATACTTGCTTTCTTCTTCCTCTGCGGCTTCGCTTTCCTCAACCTGCGGTTCCACCACGTTTTCCGGTGCGGGCATGGTTTCCTGAATCATCTGTTCGTCAAACGCCGGGTTTAGCGCAGGCGAGAGCGGGGAACTGCTCAGGCTGTCCGGCATGGCGATGTGCGGAACCGGTGCATCGACCGCCATCTGTGTTTCTTCTTCCTTTTTCGACGTCCGGCTCAGTGCCACAATCCCGGCACCGCACAGGGCAAAAAACGCATACAGGATATTGCCACCCAGCGGTTCGATCAGCGCGCCGACCGCCAGCGGGCCGATACAGGCGCCGACGCCAAAAGCCATCAGCAGACAGGCTGAAAGCGAGACGCGACGCTCCGGTTCGATCATGTCATTGGCGAGTGCGACGATCAGCGGGTACAAGGTGAACTGCATCAGGCTGACGACAAAACCAATGGCGAGCAACAGCGGGAATGAGATGTGGCTGAACAACGCCAGTGGCAGGGCAGTAACGGCCAGCAGGATGGCGTTTATGCGCATCAGCATGTTGCGGTTATAGCGGTCGGAAAGCCAGCTGAGCGGGAACTGTGCCAGCAGCCCGGCGAAAATCGCCAGCGCCATAAACAGACCGGTTTGTTGTGTGCTCAGCGATTGCTGGCTGGTGTAAATCGGCGCCAGCCCGTAGAACGAACCGACGACCATGCCAATCAGCAACGTGATAGCCAGCACTTTGGGGATCGCGCCGATAAAGAATTTCAGTTCCATCGGCGCTGGCGACATATGGCCGACGTTGGTGCGTGTAGTCAGCGCAATCGGCACCAGGCACAGGGCAAAACACAAGGCAATAACGATAAGCGTACTGACGCCTAAATCGCTGTTGAGCATCAGTACGACCTGACCAAGCGCCATCCCGAGATAAGACGCCACCATATAAAAGCCGAATACCACGCCGCGCTGACTGGCTTCGGCCTGATCGTTGAGCCAGCTTTCCAGCACCATATATTGCACCATCATGCATAAGCCGATGATCAGGCGCAGCACCACCCAGACCGGGATGATGTCAGTCAGGCCATGGCCCAGCACGGCGGCGGTGATAATGCCGGAGCAGGAAACGTAGGCACGAATATGGCCGACGCGGGCGATCAGGATATGGCCGACTTTGCCGCCGATCACCAGCCCGATGTAGTTGGCTGCGATGATCGCCCCGATCATCGCGCCGCTGACATGAATCGCGGAAAGACGCAGGGAAATGTAAGTCGTCAGCAGGCCGGAACCCAGTAACATCAGTAATGTCGTGGTGTAGAGCGGAAAAAAGAGTGCTAATGGTTTTCTCACAGGCCATCCCTATTGTGTAACGAAGGCGTTATCCAAACGCTAAAAAACAGCAACGTTTCTGAGAGTAGCAGTTGCAGGCGGCGGGCGAAACCTCCGTCGCCTGCGCAAAGAGGCAGATGAGTTGACATCAGCACTCTGTTTCACGCATAACTGATAACAAATCTCACGCTATTGATTCGATGAATAACCCAATGATCCACAACCCTTCTTTAAGGAGTGCCTGAGTGCAACGAGCACGATGTTACCTGCTGGGCGAACGCGCGGTAGTGCTGGAACTTGAACCCCCGGTATCACTGGTAAGCCAGCAACGGATCTGGGGGCTGACGCAACGTTTACAGGATCGCGCCGCGTATCCGGGCGTGCGTGAAGTCATTCCCGGCATGAATAATCTGACGGTATTACTCTCCGAGGCGCAAAGTTCGGCGCTGGATGCCATTGAGCGTCTGCAAAACTGGTGGGAAGAAAGCGAAGCCATCGAGCCTGAATCGCGGCTGATTGAAATTCCGGTGATTTACGGGGGTACGCAGGGACCGGATTTGGACAACGTGGCGCGTCATACCGGCATGACGCCGCGTCAGGTCGTCGAATGTCACGCAGGTGCTGATTACATCGTCTATTTTCTCGGTTTCCAGCCCGGTTTCCCTTATCTGGGCGGCATGCCTTCGACACTTGCCACGCCACGTCACGGCGAACCGCGCCTGTCAGTGCCTGCGGGTTCGGTTGGCATTGGCGGCAGTCAGACAGGTATTTATCCTCTTGAGACACCGGGGGGCTGGCAACTGATCGGCCAGTCGCTCATCGCGATGTTTGATCCGCTGCGGGAACAGCCGACATTATTGCTGCCGGGCGACAGCGTGCGTTTTGTGCCACAGAAGGAGGGCGTATGCTGAAGGTTTTACGCGCCGGGATGTTGTCCACGGTGCAGGATTTAGGCCGCAATGGTTACCGCCAGCAGGGCGTCAGTCAGTCCGGCGCGCTGGATGCCCCGGCGCTGCGGTCTGCCAATCTGCTGGTTGGCAATGACGAAAATGCGGCTGCGCTGGAAATTACCCTCGGTCAGTTCAGTGCCGGGTTTCACCGCGAAGGCTGGATCGCGCTGACCGGCGCCGGTTGTCACGCACAACTTGATGGTAAAGAGGTGTGGACCGGCTGGTGTTACGAAGTGAAACCGGGGCAGGTGCTGACTCTGAAAATGCCCACCCGCGGCATGCGCAGCTATCTGGCAGTTTCCGGCGGCATCGATGTGCCGGAAGTTATGGGATCACGCAGTACCGATCTGAAAGCCAAATTCGGCGGTTTCCACGGGCGTCCGTTGCAGGATGGCGATATGTTGCCCATCGGTGATTCGTTCCGGCAACCGCAAAAAACCGGTGGCATTAAACAACTGCTGTTTGGCAACCGCATTCGTGCATTGCCGGGGCCGGAGTATCAGGAATTCAGCGAGAAGTCGCGCGATGAATTCTGGCGCGCCGCCTGGCAGCTCAGCCCGCAAAGTAACCGTATGGGATACCGTCTGCACGGGCATACCCTGAAACGCGAAACTGACCGTGAAATGCTGTCGCACGGCTTATTGCCGGGCGTGGTGCAGGTGCCACATGGTGGCCAGCCGATTGTTCTGATGGCCGATGCTCAGACCACTGGCGGCTATCCGCGTATTGCCTGTGTTATTGAGGCGGATTTGTATAATCTGGCGCAAATCCGCCTGGGCGAACCGATTCATTTCGTCAAATGCACACCGGAAGACGCGCAGAAGGCCTTACGTGAGCAATCACTCTTTATCGAACAGATTAAACGGGGGCTGCATGGTTATTGATCTTAACGCCGATTTAGGCGAAGGCTGTGGGAATGACGAGGCGCTGTTGCAGCTCGTCAGTTCAGCCAATATCGCCTGCGGATTTCATGCCGGTGACGCGCAGACCATGCAGCAATCCGTGCGCCGGGCGCTGAAATACGGTGTGGCGATTGGCGCGCACCCGAGTTTCCCTGATCGGGAAAATTTTGGCCGCACCGCCATGCAACTCCCTGCCGAAACCGTGTATGCGCAGGTGGTGTATCAGCTGGGTGCGCTGGCTGCCATCACCCGTGCGGAAGGCGGACACATGGTGCATGTAAAGCCGCACGGCATGTTGTACAACCAGGCAGCAACCGACGCCGTGCTGGCGGATGCCATCGCCCGAGCGGTACATGCGGTGGATCCGGCATTGCGTCTGGTCGGGCTGGCGGGCAGCGAATTAATTCGTGCTGGCGAACGCCTTGGCCTGCAAACCCGTCAGGAAGTGTTCGCTGACCGGCGTTATCAGAACAACGGATCACTGGTGCCGCGCACTCAGCCGGATGCGATGATCGAAAGCGACGAACTGGCGTTGGATCAGACATTGTCGATGATACAGCAACAAAAAGTGCTCAGCCGCGAAGGTGTCTGGGTGCCCGTTAATGCGGAAACTGTCTGTCTGCATGGTGATGGTGAGCACGCGCTGACGTTTGCCCGCCGGTTGAGGCACGCGTTTGCTGAACAGGATATTCAGATCAGCGCAGGCTGATTTTTGCAGAATCTGAGGAGTACCTCTATGCGTAAAGTTTTAGTCACCGGTTTTGAGCCTTTTGGCGGCGAGCGCGTTAATCCATCATGGGAAGTAGTAAAGCAACTGGGCGACCTGGAATTGTCGGGCGCGCAGATTGTGGTTCGTCAGTTGCCGTGCGTGTTCGGCAAAGCCATTGATGCGCTGAATGCGGCGATCGATGAAGTGCTGCCGGAAATGGTGATCTGCGTCGGACAGGCCGGTGGCCGCAATGATTTCAGCATCGAACGCGTGGCGATCAACGTCGATGACGCGCGTATTGCCGATAACGACGGCAATCAGCCGGTGGATGAGGTGATTGTCAGCGACGGCCCGGCGGCGTATTTTTCCACTCTGCCGATCAAGACAATTGTCAACGGATTGCGCGAGTCGGGAATCCCGGCATCGGTGTCGCAAACCGCCGGTACCTATGTCTGTAACCACGTGATGTACGGCCTGATGCATCGTCTGGCGCAGCCTGCCTGTAAGGTGGTGAAGGGCGGTTTTATCCATATTCCTTATCTGCCTGAACAGGCCGCGCATCATCCGGGGGCGCCAAGTATGTCAGTACATACTGTTCTGAACGCCCTTGAGCTGACGATCGCCATCGCGCTGCACACGGAACAAGATTTGAAAATTGCCGGGGGTGCGACTCACTGATGCCTGAAGGTCCTGAAATTCGCCGTGCGGCCGATGTGCTGGCTACGGCGGTAGTGAATAAGCCTCTGACGGATGTCTGGTTTGCGTTTCCTGCGCTGGAACCTTATCAGTCAGCGCTGCGTGGAACCAGAATCACGTCGATTGAAACGCGGGGGAAAGCCCTGCTGACGCACTTTTCCAACGGACTGACGTTGTACAGCCACAATCAGCTTTACGGCGTCTGGCGGGTGGTCAATGCCGGTGAAGTGGCGAAAGAAACCAAACGCTCGCTGCGGGTAAAGCTGGAAACCACCGAAGCGGCGATTTTGCTCTACAGCGCGTCCGAAATCAGTATTTACGATACGGCGGAAATCGAAAAGCATCCGTTCCTGCAACGTATCGGCCCCGACGTGCTGGATGAGCGACTGACGGTCGCACAGGTACGTGAACGGTTACTTTCACCTAAATTCTGCAACCGGCAGTTAGGCGGAATGTTGCTGGATCAGGCTTTTCTGGCCGGGTTGGGGAATTATCTGCGGGCGGAAATTCTCTGGCTGGCGAAACTGCTGCCGGATCATAAACCGAAAGAGCTGAATGACACGGAACTGGATGCGCTGGCCGATGCCTGTTTGTCTGTTGCGCGGTTGTCGTACGCCACGCGAGGTACGATGGATGAAAATGTGCATCACGGCGCGCTGTTCCGTTTTAAGGTATTTGGCCGCACAGGCCAGCCATGTGAACGTTGCGGCGATCCGATCATGAAAACCAGTGTGTCATCGCGACCATTCTTCTGGTGTCCGGTGTGCCAGGTCTGAAAGATAAAAAAGAAAAGGGCACCGGAGTGCCCTTGCTCAGTGTTTTCAGAATCAGAAATTCACTTTGATACCCAGATTACCGCTGTAACCTTCCAGATCTGAATCAAATCCTTTCTGGTAGCGGACGTCTGTATAAATTGTGGTGTTTTCACTGAGTTTGCCCGCCAGCCCTGCGCCAGTCTGCCACCAGTTGTCGCTGAATTCCGCTTTAAGCCGTTGAGTCGCGAATTGTACTTCGGGTTCATCGCCAATAGTCGTAACGGCATCCAGCGTCAGATAAGGCGTCCAGGTTGGATTATCCATGAACAACCGCACACCGCCGCGTGCCTGCGCATTACTGGTTGATACGCCGGAGACATTGCTGATGCCATCGTTGAAATCTTCCAGATTCAGATACTGATAAATCACCTGCGCCTGAGGTTCAATTTTCAGATTTTCATGCAGTGTAAAGGGTTTGCCGGCTTCCACTGATAACGCGACGCCATAACCGTCCTGATCGGCATCATGCGTGCTGTCATAGCTGTTTTTATACCAGCTGCCCATACCCACCGCGTCAATGTAGCCGCCATCCTGCGCTTTTAGCGTGTAGTAACCACCGAGGCTATAGATGTCGCTGTCTACACTGCCAGCTTGTACGGAATATATCGGGTTATTGCTGCGAAGGCTGTCTTCCGCGTCGGTATTCTGACGTCCGAGTGTCACGAGAATACCGGCACTGCGTTCGGTGTTTTCTTCGTTTTTATCCCATATCAGATCTATACCCAACTGCGCATACCAGGTATCGGTATCATAGCTGTAACGGCCTGCGTCATTCTCGGTGTGAGTACCGACAATCCGACCCCATGCGCCGTCTTTATGCAGCACATCACCGCCGGTACGCTGGTGATAAGTGCCAATCGCATCAAAGCCATACTGCATATTCAGCGCCGGTGCCGCGATATATCCCGGCACTTCCTCACGCCATGGCTGGTTGTCGTCGGATGGCATCGGAGTTGGGTTCACATCCGGATTGGCGTCAGGATTCGCGTCCGGATTATCATCTGGCGTTGGATCAGGCGCAGGGGCAGGGATCGGCGTTGAACAATCATAATTAGCGCAGGTGCTCAGATACCAGTTTTCACCCTCACCGGTGGTGATATCACCTTTACGCAGCCCGTAGTTGAACGCACCCGCTGAGACAGAATTCCCCAGCGTGAAGGCATTGGTTCCCTGTGTATTGGTTCCATCCACGGTAACCACTTCAATCCCGTTGCCCTGTGTATAGTTACCGTTGCCGCCTGTGCTGGTGACAAACAAGGTATTTTGACCGGTAATGTCGCCCGTTACGTGGATCTTGTCTGTCGGCGAGTTGCTGTCATCCAGATAGGTATTGATACGGTATGTGCCGTCGCCGGTCATATTGCTGTTCACGGTAAGTTCAGAGTATTCATTACCGTTATGTGTGAAGAACGTGGTGCCACCGGAGTTCATCTGCGAAATCGTGGAATCACCGGTCAGCGTCCACCGGCTGGAATCGTCGATATTAATGCTGTTGGTACTGGCGGTGATGCCTTGCCATTCAGAGCCGCTGTTAAGATAGACATCCACAACACTGCCGGTATCGGCAATGATATCGCCTTCCATATAAGAATTACTGGCAGATAAATTCACCTGACTTTGCGCGGTAACGCCCGTATCAGTATCTGTGAAACTTCCGGCTCTCAGCAGAATGCCGTTTCCGCTTTGCACGGTTGACCCGTTGTTCACGTTAATCCGGGTATTGGCACCTGCAGCCAGTATTCCCTCACTGGTGGCGCTGCTGACAAGGCTGTTATCCAGCGTCACGATAGCCTGATGATCTGCATCAAAACCCTGCGTATAGATGCCATTTGCGAATGCACCGGAGGCCGATAACTCGCTGTTGCTGATGGTCATCTGGCTGTTGGCGTAGGAACGGACAGCGGAAGCCCCTTCGCCGGTAGAAATCCCCGTAACCGCATTGGCATCAAGGGTAGAATCATTCATCGCAACCAGCAGATTACTTCCCGTACCGGTTGTGGTGATCTCAGCGGTATCAAGTGCCATAGCCCCGGAGCCTGTGGCTAAAGCAGCGGCTGAACGGGTACCTTCGGTCTTGAGCACTATATTTTTGGCCGTTAGCGTTGCGCCCTGACTGGCAAAAAAACCGATGTTATTATTGCCTGTCGTGGTGTAGGTCCCGCCTGTCAACGTCACATCGCTATAGGCGTTGCTATTCACCATGATATCGTCAGTGCCGGTCATTTCGACGTTGCCGTTTATTATGTCAACGGTAGTTCTTTTGGCATCGCTGGAACCTGACGCATAAATGACATTTTGGGAACCTGCAGAGTTTTGTTTAACCGTGAGATTTTCAATGCTCAATGAGGCGTCAGAAACGGTGAGCGCATGTTTTGCGTTAGTTAATTCTATGTTTACATTACTCAGGTTCACCGGTGCACCCGACTGGATATTAATTCCCTGTGCCTGAGCGGCATCACTGGTGATACGTATATCATTACCTGTTAATGTTGAACCGACATCTGAGACATAAATAACACTGCTGTCATCTTTACCCGTACGGATGTCGGTATTATTAATTTCGGCTGATGCGCCAGTAATAATGTTAAATGTTTTGCTGGAATCTGTTGTGCTGACATCAGCATAATTAAGGATTAACTTACCTCCGCTAATAATATTGAATGCATAAGCTTCGCTGCCGGTCGTGGAAACTACGGATTGAACGGGCACTGGCGAAGGTATTCCGGGAATAGTGATTTCACCATCAACAATAACTTCTGTACCCGCGCCGGTGATGGTGTAAGCGTGATCGCCCGCCCCCGTCGTAGCGAAACTCAAGGCATCAGCAGGGGTTATGCCCGTTGAAAATGTGGTTGTTGCAAGTGCAATAGATGACGGTAATAAAAGACTAAAGATGGCGCTCGATAATAATGTTTTTTTAAATGAATGCGGGTGTTCCCGATATTCTTCCATGTCAAAGTGTCCTTTGTTTTAATAATGGCGTGTTTATCTTACATGTTTCATTAATACGCTTTTTTAATTAGCGGATTGCAATGAATCATATTGTTGATGACTATGAGTTTATTGTCAGATGAATTTCGGGGGATGGTATATCACGGAAGGATAAGCGTCAAATATTGGTACTGATATATTGAATCGTTAATTTATGCTTAATATATAATTAAGGTCTCTTTGGGTTGAATAAATAAAAAGGCCAATGAATTATTCATCGGCCTTGTATATTAGGACAGGAGGGAATTATTTTTTCAGCTGAGAATGGAAATCGCGTTTGTCATAGCCGGTATAAAGCTGGCGAGGACGGGCAATTTTGATACCTTCCTGATGCATTTCGCTCCAGTGAGCAATCCAGCCAACAGTACGCGCCATCGCGAAGATCACGGTGAACATGGAAGAGGGAATACCCATGGCTTTCAGGATGATGCCGGAGTAGAAATCGACGTTCGGGTACAGTTTCTTCTCGATGAAGTACGGGTCGTTCAGTGCGATATGTTCAAGCTCCATCGCTACTTCCAGCAGGTTGTCTTTCAGATCCAACTCTTTCAGCACTTCATGACAGGTTTCACGCATCACGGTTGCGCGCGGGTCGTAGTTTTTGTAAACACGGTGACCAAAGCCCATCAGGCGGAAAGAATCATTCTTGTCTTTTGCACGTTTCACAAATTCAGGGATGTGATCAACGCTGCTGATTTCTTCCAGCATTTTCAGTGCAGCTTCGTTCGCGCCGCCGTGAGCCGGTCCCCACAAGGACGCAATACCTGCAGCAATACAGGCGAACGGGTTAGCGCCAGAAGAACCGGCGGTACGCACGGTGGACGTGGAGGCGTTTTGCTCATGGTCAGCGTGCAGGATCAGAATACGATCCATCGCGCGTTCCAGAATCGGATTCACTTTGTATTCTTCACATGGGGTGGCGAACATCATGTGCAGGAAGTTACCGGCATAAGACAGGTCGTTGCGCGGATATACAAACGGCTGGCCGATAGAATATTTGTAACACATGGCAGCGACGGTCGGCATTTTAGACAGCAGACGGTAAGCTGCGATTTCACGGTGACGTTCGTTTTCTACGTCGATGGAGTCGTGATAAAACGCGGCCAGCGCGCCGGTGACGCCACACAGGACCGCCATCGGGTGAGAGTCGCGACGGAAGCCGTGGAACAGACGGGTGATTTGCTCATGCACCATGGTGTGACGGGTGACATTGGTTTTGAATTCATCGTACTGTTTCTGAGTCGGCACTTCGCCGTTCAGCAGCAAATAGCTCACTTCAAGGAAAGTGGACTCCTGTGCCAGCTGGTCAATCGGGAAACCACGGTGCAGCAGAACGCCTTCGTCACCGTCGATATAGGTGATTTTGGACTCGCAGGATGCAGTAGAGGTGAAACCGGGGTCATAAGTGAAAAGACCTTTAGAACCGAGGGTGCGGATATCCACTTCATCCTGGCCCAGTGTGCCGGACAGCACGTTTAGTTCAATCGGGTCGTGACCTTGTAGGGTAAGTGTCGCTTTCTTATCAGCCATTTACAGTCTCCTTAGCGCCTTATTTTTAAAAATCAGTAACAACAGAAATGCCTGGAAGCGACGCCTTGTAAGGTCATTATTATTGTCAGCCTTAGCTCTGCGATCGAATGGGAAGGGAACGTAGAGCTGAGTCGAAGTGCAGTCTCAGACTGCTCTGTGACAAACAAGCGGCGTTTCATCGTTGTTAACGATTCGGTAAATCATTACTGTTCTGTCGCTCAGTACCTGTGAAGAGTATGAGGATTTACACAATCACCACTTTTGCATAACTTGAGCCGTCAGGGAAGACCCTGCATTGCGATTGTGTGATCCACTGATTCTTCAGAAACTTTCACCATTTTGGTGCGTGAAGGCGAAGCCGGTATGTGCGCAGAATCACAGTCCTATAGGGATAGTTCATTTGTAATGGAAATGTTGATCAAATGTCAAACTGGATAATTTATTTCGTGTCTTTTGTGAAAAATGGGAGCTAACTCACTGTTTCGGAGAAATGTGAATAAAGCATTTGTAGGGCAATTGTAATAGGAATGTGATCAACCTATACTCCTACAAGGTCTCCGGGCAATCCGAAGTAGGAGCACCCAGCACTCTCTTTTTTGTCTCAGATTTTATGAAAATGGACTTAAAGGAAAACACATTTCTGCGCCGTTTAAGCACATCGGATGTCGTTGTTTGAGCGCGTGAAATGTTGGGCTTTTAGCTCAGCTTTCCAACGTTATTGGTTCTGTGGGGAGGCGGTAAGTCAACGCATCCACAACGACAAGAACGAAGGAAAGGGTGCTGTCTGACATACTGCTCCGGACCGGAGGAAAAATAATAAGAGCTGTGTGGGCAAAACCGTGAAAAAACAAAGACCTGTCAATCTGGATCTGCAAACGATCCGGTTTCCTGTTACTGCGATAGCGTCCATCTTACACCGAGTCTCTGGCGTAATTACCTTCGTCGCCGTCGGTATCCTCCTCTGGCTGTTAGGCCTGTCTCTCTCTTCTCCTGAAGGGTTTGCGCATGCTGCCGCCATCATGAATAGCTTCTTCGTCAAATTCATCTTTTGGGGAATACTCACTGCGCTGGCCTATCACGTTTGCGGTGGCGTACGCCATTTGCTGATGGATTTTGGCTATATCGAAGAGAGTTTGGCTGCCGGTACCCGTTCTGCCCAGGTGGCAATCGGGCTGACCGTCGTGCTGTCAATTCTGGCTGGAGTTCTCGTATGGTAAGCAACGTTTCTGCGTTAGGGCGTAATGGTGTGCACGACTGGCTGTTACTGCGTGCTTCCGCAATTATCCTCACCCTGTATATCCTCTATATTCTGGGCTTCGTGGTTCTGGCTCAGGAACTGACATTTGATGTCTGGCATGGCTTCTTCTCTTCCTCCATCACCAAAGTATTCACACTGCTGGCGCTGCTCTCAATTCTGATACACGCGTGGATCGGCATGTGGCAGGTGTTAACGGACTATGTGAAACCGCTGGCTGTCCGGCTGATGCTGCAACTGGCTATCGTCGTGGTGTTAGTGGTTTACCTACTTTACGGAACAATTGTTGTTTGGGGAGCGTAGTAAATGAATCTGCCAGTCAGAGAGTTTGATGCTGTCGTCATCGGTGCAGGTGGCGCCGGTATGCGTGCCGCGTTACAGATTTCACAAATGGGGCTGTCTTGCGCCCTGATTTCAAAAGTCTTCCCGACCCGCTCCCATACGGTGTCCGCGCAGGGCGGTATCACCGTCGCGCTGGGTAACACCCATGAGGATGACTGGGAATGGCACATGTACGACACCGTAAAAGGTTCCGACTATATCGGTGACCAGGACGCCATTGAATATATGTGTAAAACCGGGCCGGAAGCGATTCTGGAACTCGAACACATGGGGCTGCCTTTCTCCCGTCTTGAAGATGGCCGCATTTATCAGCGTCCGTTTGGCGGCCAGTCGAAAAACTTCGGTGGCGAGCAGGCGGCACGTACTGCGGCCGCCGCTGACCGTACCGGTCACGCCTTGCTGCACACGCTGTATCAGCAAAACCTGAAAAAAGGCACCACGATTTTCTCTGAATGGTATTCACTGGATTTAGTGAAAAACCAGGACGGCGCGATCGTCGGCTGTACCGCAATCTGCATTGAAACCGGCGAAGTGGTGTATTTCAAAGCCAAAGCGACCGTACTGGCGACCGGCGGCGCAGGCCGTATTTACCAGTCCACCACCAACGCCCACATTAATACCGGCGACGGTGTTGGCATGGCGCTACGTGCAGGTGTTCCGGTGCAGGACATGGAAATGTGGCAGTTCCACCCGACCGGTATCGCTGGCGCAGGCGTTCTGGTGACAGAAGGCTGCCGTGGTGAAGGCGGTTATCTGCTCAATAAAGACGGCGAACGTTTCATGGAACGTTATGCGCCGAATGCCAAAGACCTGGCGGGTCGTGACGTGGTGGCGCGTTCCATCATGATCGAAATCCGTGAAGGCCGTGGCTGCGAAGGTCCGTGGGGCCCGCACGCTAAACTGAAACTCGATCATCTGGGTAAAGACGTTCTGGAATCCCGCCTGCCGGGCATCCTTGAACTGTCGCGTACCTTCGCACACGTTGATCCGGTGAAAGAACCGATCCCTGTTATCCCAACCTGTCACTACATGATGGGCGGCATTCCGACCAAAGTGACCGGTCAGGCGCTGCGTGTTAACGCACAGGGTCAGGATGAAGTGATTCCGGGTCTGTTCGCGGTGGGTGAAATTGCCTGTGTATCGGTACACGGCGCTAACCGTCTCGGTGGTAACTCACTGCTGGATCTGGTGGTGTTTGGTCGTGCAGCGGGTATGCATCTGCAGGAATCTATCACTGAGCAGGGCGAAAGCCGTGATGCTTCTCAGGACGACATTGATGTATCTCTGGAGCGTCTGAACCGCTGGAACAACACCCGTTCAGGTGAAGATCCGGTGGCTATCCGTAAAGACCTGCAATCGTGCATGCAGAACAACTTCTCGGTATTCCGTGAAGGTGATGCGATGGCGAAAGGTCTGGAAGAACTGAAAGTGATCCGCGAGCGTCTGAAATCTGCCCGTCTGGATGATACGTCCTCAGAGTTCAATACCCAGCGCGTTGAGTGTCTGGAACTGGATAATCTGATGGAAACTGCGTTCTCCACCGCTGTCTCTGCAAACTACCGCACTGAAAGCCGTGGTGCTCACAGCCGTTTCGACTTCCCTGAGCGTGATGATGCGAACTGGTTGTGCCACACGTTGTATCAGCCAGAAACAGAAAGCATGACCCGCCGTGATGTGAACATGCAGCCTAAGCTTCGCGCGGCGTTCCCGCCGAAAGCGCGTACTTACTAGGGCGGAGCGGAGACAGATTATGAAAATTGAATTTTCGATTTATCGCTACAACCCGGACGTTGATGACGTGCCGTACATGAAAGATTACGTGCTGGAAGCTAAAGAAGGGCGCGATATGATGTTGCTCGACGCGCTGATTTTGCTGAAAGAACAGGATCCGACGCTGGCTTTCCGCCGCTCATGCCGTGAAGGTGTTTGCGGGTCAGATGGCGTCAACATGAACGGCAAAAACGGCCTGGCGTGTATCACACCCGTCTCGACGTTGCGTAACGGCAGCAAGAAAATTGTAATCCGTCCGTTGCCGGGGTTACCGGTTGTCCGTGACCTTGTAGTAGACATGGGACAATTCTATAAGCAGTATGAGAAGATTAAGCCTTACTTGTTGAATGATGGGAAAAATCCTCCGGCGCGTGAACATTTGCAAATGCCGGATGACCGCGAAAAGCTGGACGGATTGTACGAATGTATTCTCTGCGCCTGCTGTTCAACGTCCTGCCCGTCTTTCTGGTGGAATCCCGACAAGTTTGTCGGTCCGGCAGGCCTTCTGGCCGCTTACCGTTTCCTGATCGACAGCCGCGATACCGAGACTCAATCGCGCCTTGACGATCTGAATGATGCTTTCAGCGTATTCCGCTGCCACAGCATCATGAACTGTGTGAGTGTATGTCCAAAGGGGCTGAACCCGACCAAGGCTATCGGCCATATTAAATCGATGCTGCTACAACGCGGTGCCTGATTGATAAGCCACGCACAGCGGGAACTCAGGTTCCCGCTGTTATTTAGTTACCACCGGTTTTTCGCTTTCTTTAGTTACAAATGTGGTAACTGAGGTGGGGATAGCAAATAATTAATTTTTTAATAACAAAGTAGCAACAAGTGCAACAAAGTTGCGCCTGACTGGAGTAAGATAGCCGGGTCAAAAACCGGGAGATAAAAATCCCCCGAAAGGCAGCAGAAATAAGCAGGGTAACTTCAAAAATCAGTCACGCGCATGGCGGATTTCTGAAGGTTCCTTGAAGAGCCAACCGCTCAACCAACGAACTGTTTTAGTATGGAAAACCGTTTTACCGCGGTGTATCACGGTCATTATTATTAACCACGGCGAAAACTAAAGCTTCAAAGCTTAAGGGATCACGATGCAGAACGGCGCAATGAAGGCCTGGCTGGATTCCTCCTATCTGGCGGGTGCAAACCAGTCTTACATAGAGCAACTCTATGAAGACTACTTAACCGATCCTGGTTCCGTTGACGATAGCTGGCGTTCGATTTTTAAACAGCTACCAACAGTGGGTGTGAAACCAGAGCAACTCCATTCTCAAACTCGGGACTACTTCCGCCGCCTGGCGAAAGACGCGTCACGTTATAACTCCTCCATCAGCGATCCGGAAACGGATGCCAAGCAAGTCAAGGTGCTGCAGTTAATCAACGCCTTCCGCTTCCGTGGTCATCAGAATGCAAACCTTGATCCCCTCGGCCTGTGGAAGCTGGACGCCGTGCCTGATCTGGACCCGGCGTTCCACCATCTGACTGAAGCTGATTTCCAGGAAACCTTCAACGTCGGTTCATTTGCCATTGGCAAGGAAACCATGCAGCTCGGCGAGCTGTATAAAGCCCTGAAGCAAACCTATTGCGGTTCCATTGGTGCGGAATACATGCACATTACCAACACTGAAGAGAAACGCTGGATCCAACAGCGAATCGAATCCGTGGCAGGTCGTGCGAGTTTCACCAATGATGAGAAGAAAACGTTTCTTAAAGAGCTGACCGCAGCAGAAGGTCTGGAGCGTTATCTGGGGGCGAAATTCCCGGGTGCAAAACGCTTCTCACTCGAAGGTGGCGATGCGCTGGTTCCGATGCTGAAAGAAATGATCCGTCATGCCGGCAAAAACGGAACCCGCGAAGTCGTGCTGGGTATGGCGCACCGCGGTCGTCTGAACGTACTGATCAACGTGCTGGGCAAAAAACCTCAGGACCTGTTCGACGAATTCTCCGGTAAGCATAAAGAACACCTGGGCACCGGTGATGTGAAATACCACATGGGTTATTCGTCTGATGTGGAAACCGAAGGCGGTATGGTTCACCTGGCGCTGGCGTTTAACCCGTCGCACCTGGAAATCGTCAGCCCGGTCGTCATCGGTTCTGTTCGTGCCCGTCGTGATCGTCTGGACGAAGCGCGCAGCAACATGGTTCTGCCAATCACCATTCACGGTGACGCGGCCATTACCGGTCAGGGTGTGGTTCAGGAAACCCTGAACATGTCGCTGGCACGCGGTTATGAAGTGGGCGGTACCGTGCGTATCGTCATCAATAACCAGGTGGGCTTCACCACCTCGAATCCGAAAGATGCGCGTTCTACCGATTACTGTACCGATATCGCGAAAATGGTGCAGGCACCGATTTTCCACGTCAATGCCGATGACCCTGAAGCGGTGGCTTTCGTGACCCGCCTGGCATTGGATTTCCGTAACACCTTTAAACGTGACGTCATGATCGACCTGGTTTGCTACCGTCGCCACGGCCATAACGAGGCCGACGAACCTAGCGCAACCCAGCCGCTGATGTACAACAAGATCAAGAAACACCCGACGCCACGCAAGATTTACGCTGATGTTCTGACTGAGCAAAACGTAGCCAGCCTCGAAGATGCCACGGAAATGGTCAACCTGTACCGCGATGCGCTGGATGCCGGTGAATGCGTAGTGGAAGAGTGGCGTCAGAATGACATGCACACTTTCACCTGGTCACCGTATCTGAATCATGAGTGGGATGAGGCTTATCCGAACAAGGTCGAGCTGAAACGCCTGCAGGAACTGGCGCGTCGTGTCAGCCATGTGCCTGATGCGATCGAAATGCAATCCCGCGTTGCCAAGATTTACGGCGACCGTAACGAGATGGCCGAAGGCAATAAGAAGTTCGACTGGGGTGGCGCGGAAAATCTGGCCTACGCGACGCTGGTAGATGAAGGTATTCCGATTCGTCTTTCCGGTGAAGATACCGGCCGCGGCACCTTCTTCCATCGCCATGCGGTGATCCATAACCAGAAAAACGGTTCCGTGTACGTGCCGCTGGCCAATATTCATAACAGCCAGGGCGAATTCAATGTCTGGGATTCCGTGCTTTCCGAAGAAGCGGTGCTGGCCTTTGAATACGGTTACGCGACCGCTGAACCGCGCACCCTGACCATCTGGGAAGCGCAGTTCGGTGACTTCGCCAACGGTGCACAGGTGGTTATCGACCAGTTCATCAGTTCCGGCGAACAGAAATGGGGCCGCATGTGTGGTCTGGTGATGCTGCTGCCGCACGGCTACGAAGGGCAGGGGCCGGAGCACTCCTCCGCGCGTCTGGAACGTTATCTGCAACTTTGCGCTGAGCAAAATATGCAGGTGTGTATCCCGTCTACCCCGGCGCAGGTTTACCACATGATCCGCCGTCAGGCACTGCGCGGTATGCGCCGTCCGCTGATCGTGATGTCACCGAAGTCTCTGTTGCGTCATCCTCTGGCGGTTTCTACGCTTGATGAGTTGGCTGACGGCAGCTTCCTGCCAGCGATTGGTGAAGTCGACGAACTGGATCCGAAACAGGTTAAGCGCGTGGTGATGTGCTCCGGTAAGGTTTATTACGACCTGCTGGAACAACGTCGCAAAAACGAGCAAACCGATGTGGCGATTGTCCGCATCGAACAGCTTTACCCGTTCCCGCACAAGGCAATTCAGGAAGTGCTTGAGAAATTCTCACACGTTCATGATTTCGTCTGGTGCCAGGAAGAGCCACTGAACCAGGGCGCGTGGTATTGCAGCCAGCACAATTTCCGTGAAGTGATTCCTTTCGGGGCTTCTTTACGTTACGCAGGACGCCCGGCCTCTGCCTCTCCGGCAGTGGGCTACATGTCCGTTCACCAGAAGCAACAGCAAGATCTGGTTAACGATGCGCTGAACGTTAAATAACCGCGTCGGTGTCAGTTAACTATATGGAACATAAGAAGGATTGATAATGAGTAGCGTAGATATTCTGGTCCCTGACCTTCCTGAATCCGTTGCGGATGCGACGGTTGCCACCTGGCACAAAAAGCCGGGCGACAGTGTTGAGCGTGACGATGTACTGGTAGAAATTGAAACCGACAAAGTGGTTCTGGAAGTCCCGGCGAGTGAAGCCGGTATCCTGGACAGCATTATCGAAGACGAAGGTGCGACGGTCATTTCCCGTCAGATCCTGGCGCGTATTCGTCCGGGTAACAGCAGCGGTAAGCCAAGCACTGAGAAAAGCTCCGATAAAGAAGCGACTCCTGCGGCACGCCACACAGCAGCACTGGAAGAAGAGAACAACGACGCACTCAGCCCGGCTATCCGCCGTCTGATTGCAGAACATTCTCTGGATGCCAGCGCGATTAAAGGCAGCGGTGTTGGTGGTCGTCTGACCCGTGAAGATATCGAACAGCATCTGGCGAAAGCCAAAGACGCGAAACCGGCAGCCGCGCCAGCCGCCGCTCCGGCAGCGACCAGCGCCGCTCCGGCTCTGGGTTCACGTAGCGAAAAACGTGTGCCTATGACCCGTCTGCGTAAGCGTGTTGCTGAGCGTCTGCTTGAAGCGAAGAACAGCACTGCGATGCTGACGACCTTCAACGAAATCAACATGAAGCCAATCATGGATCTGCGTAAGCAGTACGGTGATGGTTTCGAAAAACGTCACGGCGTGCGTCTGGGCTTCATGTCTTTCTATCTGAAAGCCGTGGTTGAAGCACTGAAACGCTACCCGGAAGTGAATGCCTCTATTGACGGCGAGGATGTGGTTTACCACAACTATTTCGATGTCAGCATCGCGGTATCCACGCCACGCGGCCTGGTGACCCCGGTTCTGCGTGATGTCGATACGCTGGGCATGGCAGATATCGAGAAGCAAATCAAAGAGCTGGCGATCAAAGGTCGTGACGGCAAACTGAAAGTGGAAGAACTGACCGGCGGTAACTTTACTGTGACCAACGGCGGCGTCTTCGGCTCCCTGATGTCCACGCCAATCATCAACCCACCACAGAGTGCGATCCTCGGCATGCATGCCATTAAAGATCGTCCTATGGCGGTCAATGGTCAGGTAGTGATTTTGCCAATGATGTATCTGGCGCTGTCCTACGATCACCGTCTGGTTGATGGCCGTGAATCGGTCGGCTTCCTGGTGACCATTAAAGAGATGCTGGAAGATCCGGCTCGTCTGCTGCTGGACGTCTAGTCCCGGCACTGCGAAAGATTAGAGATCGAAAAATCTGCGGCACAGTTCGCTGTGCCCTGATAAGCCTTCCTACTAAGAATGGATAGAACATCATGAATTTACACGAGTATCAGGCGAAACAGCTGTTCCTGCGCTACGGCCTGCCAGCACCGACGGGCTTCGCCTGTTCCACCCCGCGTGAAGCGGAAGAGGCTGCATCGAAAATCGGTGCCGGTCCGTGGGTGGTGAAATGTCAGGTTCATGCCGGTGGCCGCGGTAAAGCGGGCGGCGTGAAAGTGGTCAAAAGCAAAGAAGAGATCCGCGCTTTTGCTGAGCACTGGCTGGGTAAACGTCTGGTCACTTACCAGACAGACGCCAGCGGTCAGCCGGTTAACCAGATCCTGGTTGAAGCGGCAACGGATATCGATCAGGAACTGTACCTCGGTGCGGTAGTGGATCGCAGCTCCCGTCGCGTGGTGTTCATGGCGTCTACAGAAGGCGGCGTGGAAATTGAGAAAGTGGCAGAAGAGACGCCACACCTGATCCATAAAGTGGCACTGGATCCGCTGGCAGGTCCGCAGCCTTATCAGGGGCGCGAACTGGCTTTCAAACTGGGCCTGACCGGTAAGCAGGTTCAGCAGTTCACCAAGATCTTCATGGGTCTGGCGAACATCTTCCTTGAGCGCGATCTGGCGCTGATCGAAATCAACCCGCTGGTGGTGACTACCGCTGGCGACCTGATCTGCCTCGACGGCAAACTGGGTGCAGACGGCAACGCCTTGTTCCGTCAGCCAGAATTGCGCGAGATGCGCGATTACAGCCAGGAAGATGCCCGTGAATCTCAGGCAGCGCAGTGGGAACTGAACTACGTTGCACTCGACGGCAACATCGGTTGCATGGTGAACGGTGCCGGTCTGGCAATGGGTACCATGGATATCGTGAAACTGCACGGTGGCGAACCGGCTAACTTCCTGGATGTTGGCGGTGGCGCAACCAAAGAACGCGTGACCGAAGCCTTCAAAATCATCCTGTCCGATGAAAAAGTCAAAGCTGTCTTCGTTAACATCTTCGGCGGTATCGTTCGTTGCGACCTGATCGCCGACGGTATCATCGGCGCGGTGGAAGAAGTGGGCGTCAGCGTACCGGTTGTGGTGCGTCTTGAAGGTAACAATGCCGAGCTGGGTGCCAAAAAACTGGCAGACAGCGGTTTGAACATCATTGCAGCGACCAGCCTGACGAATGCGGCTCAACAAGTTGTCGCGGCAGTGGAGGGGAAATAATGTCGATTTTAATCAACAAGAACACCAAAGTTATCTGCCAGGGTTTCACCGGTAGCCAGGGGACTTTCCACTCCGAACAAGCCATCGCTTACGGCACCAAAATGGTTGGCGGCGTTACGCCAGGCAAAGGCGGCACCGAGCATCTGGGCTTGCCAGTGTTCAATACCGTGCGTGAAGCGGTAGAAACTACCGGTGCAACGGCGTCTGTGATTTATGTGCCGGCACCGTTCTGTAAAGACTCTATTCTGGAAGCGCTGGATGCAGGTATTAAACTGATCATCTGTATCACTGAAGGCATTCCGACGCTGGATATGTTGGTGGTTAAAGTGAAACTGGATCAGAGCGATGCAGTGATGATCGGGCCAAACTGTCCGGGTGTTATCACGCCGGGCGAATGCAAAATCGGCATCATGCCGGGCCACATTCATCTGCCAGGCAAAGTGGGCATCGTTTCCCGTTCCGGTACGCTGACGTATGAAGCCGTTAAACAGACAACTGATTACGGTTACGGCCAGTCTACCTGCGTCGGTATCGGCGGTGACCCGATCCCGGGCTCTAACTTCATCGATATCCTGAAGCTGTTCCAGGAAGATCCACAGACTGAAGTGATCGTGATGATCGGTGAAATCGGTGGTAACGCGGAAGAAGAAGCTGCCGCGTACATCAAAGCACACGTGACTAAACCGGTTGTGGGCTATATCGCGGGTGTGACTGCGCCTAAAGGCAAACGTATGGGCCATGCAGGCGCCATCATTGCCGGTGGTAAAGGCACTGCTGATGAGAAATTTGCAGCGCTGGAAGCGGCAGGCGTGAAAACCGTTCGCAGCCTGGCCGATATCGGCGAAGCCGTGAAATCATTGCTTCCGCAATAAGTATTACCCCACCCGCACCGGTGAAATTACGGTGCGGGTGAAGCCATTTTATTTAAGAAAAAGATTCGACATGTTGGCCACCTTAGGGTGGCCTTTTTTATTTTAAGCGAAATAGTTAACATTCGCTGAATTGAGCTATATTTATTAACACAGCACGATAGGTTCATTGGAAATAAAAGGTTAATAATTAGGTTTAAATAGGTAGCAAAATAAATATTAACGATAACCATATAAACACAATTAATTAACATAAAAGCCACCCTTAAAGCTCAATGAAACCAACGGTTAACATCCTGAAATATTTTTTTCGAAATTGATGAAGACATTATAGAAATAAACAATGAGATAGGCTTAAATTGCGTCAGATCAATTACAGCGATTATCACTGTTTTGTTCTTAAATTGACCTGTACACGGAAATCCGCTTTGGGTCACTAAAAAACCTATTTAATGTGTGGGATTACTGGCGTAACATAATGCTCCTGTAACCATCCGTTTTTTGTATGATTATTTTTCCCGTGATTTTGCCCGTTCATCAGCCTGTTACAGGCCCGCTGATCGCGCTTTTTCCGGGTTCAGAGTGTCCCGCTGACAGCGTTACTCGCACTGAATGCTGGCTCTCTGTTCTGCACACATTTGAATACTGGTAGTCATGAGGCGTTCCGGCAACCGGTTCGTCAGAGATCGCAATTTGGGGTCTTCCTCCGAGGAGCAAGGGGTCAAGATGTTTGATATCGTTGAACTGTCGCGTTTACAGTTTGCTTTAACAGCCATGTACCATTTCCTATTTGTCCCATTAACGCTGGGTATGGCGTTTTTACTGGCAATTATGGAAACGGTTTATGTGCTTTCCGGCAAACAAATCTATAAAGATATGACCAAATTCTGGGGCAAACTTTTTGCAATTAACTTTGCATTGGGCGTTGCAACCGGTTTAACCATGGAATTCCAGTTCGGGACTAACTGGTCATATTTCTCACATTACGTCGGTGATATCTTCGGTGCGCCTCTGGCGATTGAAGGTTTAATGGCGTTCTTCCTGGAATCCACTTTAGTGGGCCTGTTCTTCTTCGGATGGGACCGTCTTTCTAAAGTTCAGCATATGACAGTGACCTGGTTTGTTGCCCTTGGCTCAAACTTGTCAGCACTGTGGATCCTGGTGGCGAACGGCTGGATGCAAAACCCGATTGCATCGACCTTCAACTACGAAACCATGCGTATGGAAATGGTCAGCTTCTCTGAGCTGGTTCTGAACCCGGTCGCACAGGTTAAATTCGTTCATACCGTAGCGTCTGGTTATGTGACTGGCGCGATGTTCATTCTGGCTATCAGCTCTTACTACCTGTTAAAAGGCCGCGACGTAGGTTTTGCGAAGCGTTCATTTGCTATCGCTGCAAGCTTCGGTCTGGCCGCAGTGCTCTCCGTTATCGTACTGGGTGATGAATCCGGTTATGAAATGGGTGACGTACAGAAAACCAAACTGGCGGCTATCGAAGCAGAGTGGGATACCCAACCTGCACCGGCAAGTTTCACGCTGTTCGGCATGCCTAATCAGGACAAAATGGAAAATGAATATTCCATTCAAATTCCTTACCTGCTCGGCCTGATTGCTACGCGTTCCGTGGATACGCCGGTTACTGGTCTGAAAGACCTGATGGCGCAACATGAAGTGCGTATCCGCAACGGTATGAAAGCGTACACCCTGCTGGAAGAACTGCGTTCGGGCAATACTGACCCGAAAGTCCGCAGCGATTTCGAAAATGCTAAGCAGGATCTGGGCTACGGTATGTTGCTCAAACGCTATACCGACAACCCGGCGGGAGCGACTGACGCACAGATTCAGAAAGCGACCAAAGATTCTATTCCACGCGTTCTGCCTCTGTACTTCGCATTCCGTATCATGGTTGCCTGCGGCATCCTGATGTTCGTCCTGATTGCGCTGTCCTTCTATACTGTCCTGCGCGGCAAGATTGGTCAGAAACGCTGGTTACACCGCGCGGTATTCATCGGCCTGCCATTACCGTGGATTGCTGTCGAAGCGGGCTGGTTCGTGGCTGAATATGGCCGTCAGCCTTGGGCGATTGGTGAAGTGTTACCGACTGCGGTTGCACACTCTTCACTGACTGTGGGTGATGTACTGTCCTCGATGATCCTCATCTGCGGTCTGTACACCCTGTTCCTGGTCGCTGAAATGTTCCTGATGTTCAAATATGCGCGCCTGGGCCCAAGCAGCCTGAAAACTGGCCGTTATCATTATGAACAAACTTCAGCGCCACTTGAGCAAGCTCGGTAATAGGGAGTCCACTTATGTTTGATTATGAAGTTTTACGGTTCATCTGGTGGGTGCTGATTGGCGTGCTGTTTATCGGCTTCGCCGTCACCGATGGATTTGATATGGGCGTAGGCATCCTGGTGCGCATTATCGGTAAAACCGATACTGACCGCCGCGTGATGATTAACGCCATCGCCCCGCACTGGGACGGCAACCAGGTCTGGCTGATTACGGCCGGTGGCGCATTGTTCGCTGCCTGGCCGATGGTCTACGCAGCGGCTTTCTCCGGCTTCTATGCCGCGATGGTGCTGGTGTTGTGCGCCTTGTTCTTCCGTCCGCTGGGCTTTGATTACCGTTCAAAACTCGAGAGCGCTCGCTGGCGTGGCATGTGGGACTGGGGCATCTTTATCGGCAGCTTCGTGCCCGCTCTGGTGTTCGGTGTGGCCTTCGGTAACCTTCTGTTAGGGGTGCCGTTCCATATCGACAGCGACCTGCGTCTGTTCTACACCGGTAATCTGCTGGGCTTGCTGAACCCGTACGGCATTCTGGCCGGTCTGGTGAGCCTGACTATGCTGATCACCCAGGGCGCTACCTACCTGCAAATGCGTACTGTGGGTGAACTGCACCTGCGTACCCGTACCGCGTCGCAGATTTCTGCGCTGGTGATGATGGTGTGCTTCCTGCTGGCGGGTATCTGGTTAGTGAAAGGGATTGATGGCTTCACCGTGACATCCGTTATGGATCACGCGGGTCCGTCTAACCCGCTGCGCAAAACTGTGTCTCATGAAGCGGGTGCATGGCTGGCGAACTTCAACAAGACGCCGGGCCTGTGGGCAATTCCTGCGTTAGGTGTGATTTTGCCGCTGCTGACCATTTTGTTCTCGCGCATGAATAAAGCCGCGCTGGCGTTCATCAGTAACTCACTGACTATCGCCTGTGTGATCCTGACTGCCGGTATCACTATGTTCCCGTTCGTGATGCCTTCTATCACTGAACCGAATGCCAGCCTGACAATGTGGGATGCAACATCTACGCTGTTGACGCTGAGAGTGATGACCGTTGTCGCTTGTATCTTTGTGCCAATCATCCTGATTTACACCTCATGGGCGTATTACAAGATGTTCGGGCGCCTCGATAAACACTACATCGAGAACAACAAGCATTCGTTGTATTAAGGAGAACACCATGTGGTATTTTGCCTGGATCCTCGGCACCTTACTGGCTTGCTCATTCGGTATCATTACCGCGCTGGCGTTTGAACACAGCGAAGCCAATAAAGCGGCTAAAGAAGAGAAGTAATAATGAGTGTGATCGTGGATAAACTCTACGCCATCACAGACAAGGGCCCCTTGCGGGCCCTTTCGCTTGTGATGTCACTGGCACTGGCCGGTTGCGTTTTCTGGAAACCGGGCATGTTTGCCTCGTCGACCAGTCAGCTTGAAGTCTGGCATGGGCTCATTTTGATATGGGCTGTGTGCAGTGGCGTGATCCACGGCCTGGGTTTTCGCCCGAATAAATCAGTCTGGAAGGCTTTCTTCTCGCCATTGCTGGCGATGATTGCGCTAGCTGCAGGACTTTATTACTTTTTCAGCTGATTTTTTGCATAAAAAAAAGACAAATTTACAGTAATTTTCTTATGGGCCGTGCTGGCCCATAATTATTTTCATTCCAGCAATCCTACCCATTCCCAACCCCAATTCTCTTGCGTATAGTAGTGCCGTCAAATTGCATTACGGGATGTACAGTGAGTAATTCGTTGTTCCGATGGCCGGTTCGTGTCTATTTTGAGGACACAGACGCGGGAGGTGTGGTCTACCATGCCCGATACGTCGCCTTTTATGAAAGGGCTCGCACAGAGATGTTGCGCCAACGCAATTTTCACCAGCAGCAGTTGCTGAGTGAACACGTCGCTTTTGCTGTCCGCCGCATGACGGTCGAATACTTTGCACCAGCTCGCTTAGATGACCTGCTGGATGTTCAGAGTGAGATTACGTCCATTCGCGGAGCTTCTCTTACTTTTGCACAACGAATTCTTGATTCGCATGGAAACCTTCTGAGTTCTGCAGAAGTGTTGATCGCATGCATTGATCCAAACCAAATGAAGCCCCGAGCGCTTCCTAAGTCTATTGTCGCGGAGTTTAAGCAGTGACTGACATGAACATTCTTGATTTATTTTTGAAGGCCAGCATCCTGGTCAAGCTGATTATGCTTGTCCTGGTGTGCTTCTCTATCGCGTCCTGGGCGATCATCATTCAACGCACCAAGGTGCTGAATGCCGCCACCCGCGAGGCAGAAGCGTTCGAAGATAAATTCTGGTCCGGTATCGAACTTTCCCGTCTGTATCAGGAAAGTCAGGGCCGCCGCGAAACCCTGAGCGGGGCAGAGCAGATCTTCCATTCCGGTTTTAAAGAGTTCGCCCGTCTTCATCGTGCCAACAGCCACGCGCCAGAAGCCGTGATTGAAGGTTCTTCACGTGCGATGCGTATTTCTTTTAACCGTGAACTCGAATCACTTGAAACTCACATTCCGTTCCTTGGTACTGTCGGTTCTATCAGCCCTTATATCGGTCTGTTCGGTACAGTCTGGGGGATCATGCACGCCTTTATCGGTTTAGGTTCTGTGAAACAGGCAACGTTGCAAATGGTTGCTCCGGGTATCGCAGAAGCACTGATCGCCACCGCGATTGGTCTGTTTGCCGCTATCCCTGCTGTTATGGCGTACAACCGCCTGAACCAGCGTGTGAACAAGCTTGAGCAAAACTACGATAACTTCATGGAAGAATTCACGGCTATCCTGCACCGTCAGGCTTTCTCTCGCGAAACCAGCAGTAACTAAAGGGGGAGAGTATGGCTCGTTCACGAGGTCGTCGTAACCGTCGCGAAGGTAAGTCGGAGATCAATATCGTTCCGCTGCTGGACGTACTGCTGGTTCTGTTACTGATTTTTATGGCAACAGCGCCCATCATTACCCAGAGTGTGGAAGTTGATTTGCCTGACGCAACGGATTCTAAAACGGTGTCCAGCGATGATAATCCGCCAGTGATTGTTGAAGTGTCTGGCGTGGGTCAATACACCATCGTGGTTGACCATCAGCGTATGGAACAATTGCCTGAACAGCAGGTGATCGCGGAAGCGACCAGCCGTATTCAGGCCAATCCGAAGACGGTATTTCTGATCGGTGGTGCGAAAGATGTGCCTTATGATGAAATTATTAAGGCGCTGAACATGCTGCATCAGGCTGGCGTGAAGTCTGTCGGATTGATGACACAACCTATCTGAGGATAGGTAATTTGTAACACTTATTTGAAACCCGGCATTCTCTGGCTTGTTAAAAGTATGACAGGCAATACAGGAAACCGGGTTTTTAGTAATCCTGTCTTGGGAAATCTATTTTGGTAAAGGCAACTGCAACTGAACAAAACGATAAGCTCAAACGCGCCGTTATTGTTTCGGTCGTTCTGCATATCATCATTATAGCCCTGTTGATTTGGGGATCGCTGGACGAAGATACCAGCATGAGTGGCGGCGGTGGCGGTAGCGATATCTCTGCCGTAATGGTTGATCCAAGTGCCGTGGTCGATCAGTACAACCGTCAGCAGCAGCAACAGGCTGATTCCCAACGTGCTGCCGCAGCGCGTCAGAAAAAATCAGAACAACAGGCTGAAGAGCTGCAACAGAAACAGGCCGCAGAACAGCAACGCCTGAAAGAACTTGAGAAAGAGCGTCTGCAAGCGCAGGAAAATGCCAAGCAGCAGGCTCAGGAACAGGCTCAGCAGCAGAAGCAGGCTGAACAAGCCGCTGAGCAGGCGAAAGAACAGCAGAAACAGGCAGAAGCTGCTGCCGCACAAGCGAAGGCTGAAGCGGCCAAAGCGGCCGCTCAGGCGAAAGCAGATGCTGCGAAAGAAGCGGCTAAAGCACAAGCTGATGCTAAAAAACAAGCAGAGGCTGAAGCTGCCGCCGCCGCTGCCGCAGCGAAGAAACAAGCCGAAGCGGACGCTAAGAAAGAAGCGGCCGCAGAAGCCAAAAAACAGGCTGCTGCTGAGGCAAAAGCTCAGGCCGCGGCTGATGCGAAGGCACAAGCTGACGCCGATGCCAAAGCCGCCGCCGATGCAAAAGCTGCCGCTGCCGCAGAGAAAAAAGCGGAAGCTGCCGCTGCTGCCAAGAAAGCTGCAGCGGATAAAAAAGCTGCCGCCGCCGCAGCAGCCAAAGAAGCCGCTGATGCGAATAACTTATTTGATGGCCTTGCCGACTCCAAAAATGCACCGAAAGGCGCAACAGGTGGCGGCGCTTCTGCTCCTTCAGGGAAGGGGACTCAGAAAAAAGCGGGGGCATCCGGGGCTGATATTGCGAACTATGGTAGCCAGATTAAGGCTGCCATCGAGAGCAGATTCTATGACGCGTCATCTTATACAGGCAAAACCTGTGCGTTGCGCGTTAAAATGAACCCTGATGGCTCATTAATCAGTGTGTCGGCAGAAGGTGGGGATCCTGCACTGTGTCAGGCGGCGCTTGCCGCAGCCCGACAGGCGAAGTTCCCGAAACCGCCTTCTGAAGCCGTCTATGAAGTATTTAAAAATGCTCCGATAGATTTCAAACCTCAATAAAAGATGAAAATGATAACTTTTCAGATTTTTACGATGGTTTGCAGGGTGTAATTCTAGTTTTGTGTGCGTTGGTTTGTTAAAATTCTGCTAAATTATCGCGGGCAGATACGTCCAGATAAGGGAGATACAATGAAGCAGGCATTTCGAGTAGCGTTCGGCCTTTTGATGATGTGGGCATCTGTGGTTCATGCAGAAGTTCGCATTGAAATTACCCAAGGGGTAGATACAGCTCGTCCGATTGGCGTTGTGCCATTCAAATGGGCTGGCCCGGGTACACCACCTGAAGATGTGGGTGGTATCGTTGCTGCTGACTTACGTAACAGCGGCAAATTCAATCCTATTGATGCATCACGTATGCCTCAGCAGCCAACCTCCGCCGCAGAAGTGACTCCTGCTGCCTGGACCGCGCTGGGTATTGATGCTGTTGTTATCGGTCAGGTTCAGCCTGCAGCCGATGGCAGCTATGTGGTGTCTTACCAACTGGTGGATACCTCTGGCGCACCAGGTACCGTGCTGGCGCAAAACCAGTACAAAGTGACCAAACAATGGTTGCGTTATTCCGCCCATACCGCCAGCGATGAAGTGTTTGAAAAGCTGACCGGTATTAAAGGCGCATTCCGTACCCGTATCGCTTATATCGTGCAGACTAACGGCGGGAAATTCCCGTATGAACTGCGTGTAGCGGATTACGATGGATACAATCAGTTTGTCGTTCACCGTTCACCTGAGCCTCTGATGTCTCCGGCCTGGTCTCCGGACGGCAGCAAACTGGCTTACGTCACCTTTGAGAGCGGTCGTTCAGCATTGGTGGTTCAGACGCTGGCAAACGGTGCAATCAAGCAGATTGCCTCATTCCCTCGTCACAACGGTGCACCAGCTTTCTCTCCGGATGGCAGCAAACTGGCTTTCGCACTGTCTAAAGACGGTAGCCTGAACCTGTATGTGATGAATCTGTCTTCTGGCCAGATTAGTCAGGTGACTAACGGACGTAGCAACAATACGGAACCAACCTGGTTCCCGGACAGCCAGAATCTGGCATTCACGTCGGATCAGGGCGGTCGTCCGCAGGTTTATAAAGTCAACATTAATGGCGGTGCGCCTCAGCGTCTGACCTGGGAAGGCTCGCAGAATCAGGACTCTGATGTAAGTACAGATGGCAAGTTCCTGGTTATGGTGAGCAGCGCCAGCGGTACACAGCACATCGCTAAACTAGATCTGGCAACGGGAGCCGTTCAAACATTGACGGACACGTTCCTGGATGAAACGCCTAGCCTCGCACCAAATGGCACCATGGTAATTTACAGTTCCTCTCAAGGACTGGGTTCCGTATTGCAGTTGGTATCGACTGATGGGCGCTTCAAAGCGCGTCTTCCGGCAACTGATGGACAGGTCAAATTTCCTGCCTGGTCGCCGTATCTGTAATGCATAGAAAAACTATGTATGGCAAAAAATTATAAAAGGATCGAATAGATGCAACTGAATAAAGTGCTGAAAGGGCTGATGCTGGCGTTGCCTGTACTGGCAGTAGCTGCTTGTAGTTCTCACAAGAACGCAGACAACGACCAATCCAACGGTATGGGTCTGAACTCTGGCGCAGGCACTGAAAACGCAAACATGTCTTCAGAAGAGCAAGCTCGTCTGCAGATGCAAGAACTGCAGAAAAACAACATCGTTTACTTTGGCCTGGACAAATACGATGTGTCTTCTGAATTCGCTCAGATGTTGGACGCGCACGCTGCTTTCCTGCGTAGCAACCCGTCTTACAAAGTGACTGTAGAAGGTCATGCTGACGAACGTGGTACTCCAGAGTACAACATCGCCCTGGGCGAACGTCGTGCTACTGCTGTTAAAATGTACCTGCAAGGCAAAGGCGTTTCTGCTGACCAAATCTCTATCGTTTCTTACGGTAAAGAAAAACCAGCTGTACTGGGCCATGACGAAGCGGCATACGCTAAAAACCGTCGTGCCGTACTGGTATACTAAGAGAGTAGTATGAGCAGTAACTTCAGAACTCACTTGTTGAGTCTGTCGTTACTGGTTGGCGTAGCGGTCCCATGGGCCGCTACTGCCCAAGCGCCAATCAGTAATGTCGGCTCAGGCTCGATTGAAGATCGGGTCACCTCTCTGGAGCGTATTTCTAACGCTCACAGCCAGCTATTAACTCAACTCCAGCAACAACTTTCTGATACCCAACGTGATATGGATACTCTTCGTGGTCAAATCCAGGAGAACCAATATCAGTTGAGTCAGCTTGGTGATCGCCAGAAGCAGATTTTTAATCAACTGGACAGCTTAAGCCAGAGTTCTGCCGGAGCCGCCAGCACGGGTGCTGCAGCAGCCACAGGTGACGCTTCCGGTTCTGCTGCCACAACGCCTGATGCGGGTGCTGCACAAGCCCCGGCAAGCACCGGTGACGTGAACAGTGACTACAATGCTGCAGTTTCACTGGCGCTGGAAAAGAAACAGTATGATGAAGCCATCGCGGCTTTTCAGAGTTTCGTAAAAAAATATCCTGATTCAACTTATCAGCCTAATGCCAATTACTGGCTGGGACAGTTGTATTACAACAAGGGTAAAAAAGACGATGCTGCCTATTATTTTGCGGTTGTGGTCAAAAACTACCCTAAGTCTCCAAAAAGTTCTGACGCAATGTTCAAGGTTGGGGTGATCATGCAGGAGAAAGGGCAGGCTGATAAAGCCAAAGCCGTCTTCGCACAGGTCGTGAAACAGTACCCAAATACCGATGCGGCAAAACAAGCTCAAAAACGTTTATCTGCAAAATAGTTCCTCGTTCAGGTCCGGAAAATGTACATATCGTGCATTTTCTGGGCTTGAGTGTGTGAAACACCATCAGTTAGCACTCTTTCTGAAAATTAAAGTTGCACTGAAAAGTTAAATAAGTAATATATGCCGCCGTTGCCCAGACAACTCCAAACGGCTAACGCTGTCAGAGATTTAGGCAATATGCAGCAGGTTTAGATGGGCCGTTAGCTCAGTTGGTAGAGCAGTTGACTTTTAATCAATTGGTCGCTGGTTCGAATCCAGCACGGCCCACCACTTTTAAAGTGGAAAATGCAGTGAAGCAGTGCAGGATGAGTTCGAGCCGAGTCAATCCAGCACGGCCCACCAATCTAAATCAGCATTGCATGTGGCTTGCACACCAACTGCAAGACACGCTGGCAATAAGAAGTATTCAGGAAGGGCCGTTAGCTCAGTTGGTAGAGCAGTTGACTTTTAATCAATTGGTCGCTGGTTCGAATCCAGCACGGCCCACCACTTTCAAAGTGGAAAATGTAGTGAAGCAGTGCAGGATGAGAACCACAAGTTCGAGCCGAGCGAAGCGAGACGACAACGCGCAAGCGTTGCCCGCAGGGCGAGGTGAAACCGAGTCAATCCAGCACGGCCCACCACTTTTTTAGTGAAGCCATCTAAATTGCAGAATTCAGAGAAAAGCGCCTTTTGGCGCTTTTTTCGCATGTGAGTCCCAAAAGACCTCATTTTTTCTTAAGTCTTCGCTTTTTGTTCCCCCGTTGCGTGTCTCATTCGAGACTCTTTTAAGTCCAGTAAACATTTTAAGCCCTGCGTCTATTATTTGGACGACTTTCCCTGCTTTTTGCGGTATTTTGTTTAGCATACAAAACTAAGGATTCCCGGGTGGGATCTGTTGTGGCTTATGGCTATCCGGGCAAGTTGCCTGACTGAATGAGATAACGAGTATGAGCGAAACATTGGATCTGAATGCGACGGTTTATCCTTTCCCTCCGAAACCCGCCGTGCTGAATGCAGATGAAAAGACCTTCTATAAAGAGAAGATCAGAAAACTGCTGAAGGAACGTGATGCCGTGATGGTGGCGCATTATTACACCGATCCTGAAATTCAGGCGCTCGCTGAAGAAACCGGTGGTATTGTCGCGGATTCTTTAGAGATGGCGCGTTTTGGCAGCCAGCATCCTGCTTCGACCCTGCTTGTCGCGGGTGTGCGCTTCATGGGAGAAACGGCCAAAATCCTCAGCCCGGAAAAAACCGTGCTGATGCCAACCCTCAACGCTGAATGTTCTTTGGATCTGGGCTGCCCGGAGCAAGCTTTCTCAGATTTTTGCGACCAGCACCCCGACCGCACCGTTGTGGTCTACGCTAATACCTCAGCAGCAGTAAAAGCCAGAGCCGACTGGGTCGTGACCTCAAGCATTGCGGTTGAGCTGATTGAACATCTCGATAGTCTGGGTGAAAAAATAATCTGGGCACCTGACCGGCACCTCGGAAATTACGTCCGTAAGCAGACGGGGGCAGACGTCTTGTGCTGGCAGGGCGCCTGTATCGTCCATGACGAGTTTAAAACACAGGCCCTGACCCGAATGAAAGGCTTGTATCCGAACGCCGCTGTTCTGGTGCATCCGGAGTCTCCTCAGGCGATCGTTGATATGGCTGATGCGGTCGGTTCTACCAGTCAGCTTATTCAGGCGGCAAAAACGTTGCCTCAGAAGCAACTGATCGTCGCCACTGACCGTGGTATTTTTTACAAAATGCAGCAGGCGTGCCCGGACAAAGAATTATTTGAAGCGCCGACGGCGGGTGAGGGCGCAAGTTGCCGTACCTGCGCACATTGTCCGTGGATGGCGATGAATGGCCTTAAAGCCATTGCTGAAGGTCTGGAACACGGCGGCACGGAACATGCTATCGAGGTTGACGAAGCGCTGCGTGTGAAATCACTGATCCCCCTGAATCGCATGCTGGATTTTGCTGCCCAACTTAGATTACGGACGCAGGCTAAAGCGCTGTAAGCATTTTTTGTGACTGATAATGTCTTGTGACTGACAATAAAAGGAAAAGGATGTGATGATGGATTTTTTCAGTACCAGCAATATTCTGGTTCATATACCGCTTGGAAAGGGCGGATATGACCTGTCGTGGATTGAAGCTGTAGGCACCCTTTTTGGATTGCTCTGCATCTGGTACGCCAGCAAAGAAAAGCTGATCAACTATCCGTTCGGTCTGATCAACGTCACATTGTTTGCGATCATCTTTTTCCAGATCCAGCTTTACGCCAGCCTGCTGCTGCAGATTTTCTTCTTTGCCGCGAATATCTACGGCTGGTATGCCTGGAGTCGTCAGACAGCCGATCAGGAAGCTGAATTGCAGATCCGCTGGTTGCCGCGTGGCAAAGCGCTGATATGGGGCGTAGTGTGCGTCGCAGGCATTCTGCTGATGACCTTCAACATTGACCGCGTTTTTGCCACCCTGACGCTAGTGGCGGTGAATCTGATGCAGGCGCTGGGGCTGAATGTGCAGATGCCTGAACTGCAACCTGATGCCTTCCCGTTCTGGGATTCGTCAATGATGGTGTTGTCGATTGTGGCAATGCTGCTGATGACCCGAAAATATGTCGAGAACTGGCTGCTGTGGGTCATCATTGATGTCATCAGCGTCGCGATTTTCGCTTATCAGGGCGTTTATGCGATGGCGCTTGAATACGTGCTGCTGACGCTGATTGCACTGAACGGTTCGTGGCTGTGGATCAAAAGTGCAAAGCAAAACGGTTCTCAGCCTTTGCAACCGGCCTGATTTTGCGACCATAAAAAACGCCTCCATAACGGAGGCGTTTTGCTTTCTGGTTCTGACCTGAGGAATCAGTGGTGATGATGTGCATGGCTATGACCATGATGATCGTGCCCGGCGCTGGTCACCGGAATTTCATTCATCTCACAATCCGGTGCTTCACACTGGCCATATTCCATCTGTATCGTGGCATGGCCGATGCGGCATTTTTCCAGTAAATGGTGCTGAATGCGGTAAAGCAGCGCGTCGTGATCGTGCGGTGGAACAACCTGCACGTGCACGGTCATCAGACGCTGTTCACCAATCTGCCAGACGTGAACGTGATGCACGTTGCGCACCTCCGGGATACTCAGCGATAAATCCCGGCGCAGTTTATTGATATCGATCTCTTCCGGTGTGCCTTCCAGCAACTCATGGAAACTCTCCCGCAGCAACCGCCAGGCATTGTTTAACACCAGGCAGGAAACCAGCACTGATAAAATCGGGTCCACAGGTGTCCAGCCGGTATACATGATGATCAGCGCCGCAGCGACCGCCCCAATTGACCCCAGCAAATCACCCAGAACATGCAGCGCGGCGGCACGCACATTAATGTTGGCTTTTTCCTGGCCCTGATGCAGCAGCCAGAAGGCCAGAATATTGGCAAACAGGCCAGCGATGGCGATCACCAGCATAGTGGTGCCCATCACCGGCTGCGGATTAAAGAATCGCGCGATGGCTTCCCAGACAATCAGAACGACAATCACCAGCAGCGCAGCGGCATTGACGAAGGCCGCCATGGTCGTCAGGCGCAAATAGCCAAAAGTATGGCGGGTATTCGGCTTACGTTTAGCAAAGCGTACGGCAAGCAATGCGACAAGCAGCGCGGCGGCGTCAGTCAGCATGTGTCCTGCATCGGCCAGAAGCGCCAGAGAGCCGGAGACCAGCCCGCCAATCACTTCGGCCACCATGAAAATCACAGTAACGAGGAAAGCCAGCAACAAACGGCGACTGTTTTTGTCCTGTGGTAACAGGGAAGAAGACATAATTATATTCACAAAAATGATGAACCGAGACAATCACAATAGCGTAATCATAACGTGTTGCAAGAAGGGGAAGTTAAGGAAGAAGGAGGAAACAAAGTTCCTCCTGTGTGAACAACCGTGACGGGATTAGTTACCGGTTTCTTTCGACGGTGTTGTGCCCGGGGTCTGATTCGGACAACGGCCATCTTTGCACATGGTTTTCTTATGCTGTTTGTCTTTGCTCATGTGATGCGTAGTGGTATCCGTTTTGGTATTCACTTCATTCACAGGTTTACTGGTATTGTTGATCTGATCGTTGCTCACACTTTTTGGCGCAATTTTCTGAATTGAACCCGGCGAGCCGGACTGATTTGCCTGGCCATTGTTATCGCTGGCTGAGGATTCGCCGGCAGCATAAGCAGCGCCGGTGGTCAGAGCCATGGTTGCGGTCAGTAACATGATTGCGAGCTTTTTCATAATGTTCATCTCCATTGTTTCGTTAAAGGTCCATGGTCGTTTTTCATGTGCCTGATAAAAGCCTAGCTAAATAAATTATGTCCTAAATCAAAATGAGACGAATCGTAAGTGTAAAAGCAGGTTTACACTGACATTCAATACGGCTAGATTGAACGCGGTCAGCGTTTCGCTTTGTCTCTTATGAACACCCGAATGGAACAGTTATGAATTATCAAAACGACGATTTACGCATTAAAGAAATCAAAGAACTTTTACCTCCGGTTGCCCTGCTCGAAAAATTTCCCGCCACTGACAAAGCGGCAAAAACAGTTTCTCAGGCTCGCAATGCCATTCATAAGATACTGAAAGGAAACGATGATCGCCTTCTTGTCGTCATCGGGCCGTGCTCCATTAACGATCCGAAAGCCGCGAAAGAATACGCTGCCCGTTTGCTGAAAATGCGTGAAGAGCTGCAAGGTGAGCTGGAAGTGGTGATGCGTGTTTATTTTGAAAAACCGCGCACTACGGTAGGCTGGAAAGGGCTCATTAATGATCCGCACATGAATAACAGCTACCAGATTAACGACGGTTTGCGCATTGCCCGCAAACTGTTACTGGATATTAATGACAGCGGTCTGCCAGCGGCGGGCGAGTTCCTGGACATGATTACGCCACAATATCTGGCGGATTTAATGAGCTGGGGCGCCATCGGCGCACGTACCACGGAATCTCAGGTACACCGTGAGTTGTCCTCCGGCTTATCTTGCCCGGTTGGTTTCAAAAACGGCACCGACGGTACCATTAAAGTGGCGATCGACGCCATCAACGCGGCTGGCGCGCCGCATTGCTTCCTGTCTGTCACCAAATGGGGTCACTCCGCTATCGTGAACACCAGCGGGAACAACGACTGCCATATCATTCTGCGCGGCGGCAAAAAGCCAAACTACAGTGCTCAGGATGTGCAGGAAGTGAAAGAAGGCCTGAAAAAAGGCGGACTGCCAGCCCGTATTATGATCGATTTCAGCCACGCCAACAGCAGTAAGCAATTCAAAAAGCAGATGGAAGTGTGTGAAGACGTTTGTGGTCAGATTGCGGGTGGCGAACAGGCGGTGATGGGCGTGATGGTCGAAAGTCATCTGGTCGAAGGGAATCAGAGCCTCGACAGCGGCGAGCCACTGGTTTACGGCCAGAGCGTGACCGATGCCTGCATCGGCTGGGAAGATACCGAAGTGCTGCTGCGTAATCTCGCGAACGCCGTTAAAGCGCGTCGCGGATAATTCTTTAACGCCAGCATATCTTTCTGAGCCCCGCTTTTGCGGGGCTTTTTATTACCTGAATATGTTCAGAGCGTGCATTTCATATCCATACAACGCAAATCAGCATTCGCCATCACAATGTCTGCGCCATAGGTATTTTTACATCCGTGGCGGATAGCCTGATTTCTGATTTCCCAGAGTATTTCCGCTTCATCGGGGCAGGCGAGTCTGACGGGCATTGTTATCTCCTTTTTGATGGCGTTCAGAAATAACTTACATGAATTCATCGCTCAATGTGTTGAATATGAAGTTTATTTTTTCACCGCGAGGTGTAACATTATCTTTTGCTAACAATAAAAACGGACAGGGATGAGAGATGAACGCAGTACAGATAAGAACAATAGAAATCCGAAAAATCACCGCCGGGACTGTCTATAAATTGGTGTCTGTCGGCATGCTGTTTGCAGCCTTACCTGTGGGTTTGCTGATGGGAGTTATGGGGGCTTTTGGGTATGACGTGATTTTACTTAATGGCGAATACGTCTATGGCATTACAGCGTTTATCACCGCGCCGGTCCTTGCCTGCTTAATGTCACAAGTGTTCACGCTATTCTTTGGAACATTTATTTGCCTGGGATTGTGGATTTACTCACGTATTAAACGGATGAATATCAGGATAGTAGAAGATTCAAATACCTGATAAAGCAAGAGCAGGATGATGACAGAAGACGAACTGGATAAAGCCATTCACAAAGCTAATGAAAGGGAACGTTATCTCTGGCGGTACGCTCGCTGGTTTATCAAAATCTTGTGGTTTGGCTTGTTTATGGCTTTCCTTGCGCAATTAATACAACGTTATTTTCAGTGCTAACGTGTTTCTGATTTTGCCTGATGAGAAAGTCAAAGCCCCGGTTAATTATCGGGGCTTATTGTTTTATGCATTACTGAAAACGTAGCCGCGGAGTTACTTCTTCAGCCCTACGCCCAGCCGTCCGTTAGCGTTGAGATCTCGTTCAAGGAATCGGCCTGTCCAGTTTGCTTCATAGTTTTCGCGGGGGAAATCCGCTGGTGAAGCGCCTGTCTTCAGCGCTTCGTGTACCTTACGGGCATAAGCGACATTCTTTTCGCACAGCGGCGCGGCTGGAATGTACATCACATTTCCCCATCCTTGCTGATCTTCAACCGGCGCGACGGAATGAATGACGTCACAATGCCACCATACCGAGTCGCCCGCCTGAAGTTCCGGAATACTGCACAGGCCTTTAATCAGATGCGGATGCCATTTTTCTGAAACAGGTAAAACGCGGCCAGGCGCAACGCCACAGAGTTCATCTTCCGGCACATCATCAAGCAGCGGACGCAGCAGCACATACGCCATCGCCTCAGGCACCGGAACGACGTGCAGCAAGCCCTGTCCGGTTTGCATATCAGATAGCGCAGTCCAGCCCTGGAATGTCCGGAACGCTGAGCATTTCGTCGTGTTTTCCACATCGTATTCATTGACGTCGGGTCTGAAAGCCGCATCCCATGGATCGTATTCCTCAAAACGGTTGGTGAAAATCTTGCGGAAGACTTTCTGATACGCCGGTAACAGCCAGCGTTCTAACGCGCCGGAATCGGTATGCGCGCCCAGCCCCTTAGAAGTGGTGCCCGGAAGACGCCTGCGGATCCTGTCCGGATAGATAATATTTACGTCAGGATTAAACCATGCGCCCTGATGGTCCCCGAACTTCCAGAGACGGTTTAAAAATGACTGAACCGTGCCGATTTCCTGGCTCTGTCTGGCTTCCATTTGCGCGTGAGACCAGTAGATCGGATAAATTTCAGGCCGGGAAGCTTCCAGCGATCCGAAGAAGTTATCACCCGGCCCGCGGTAGACCTCATCGAAATGGTTGGCATCGAGGTAATGCAGCATGGATTTATCCATCGCCAGCGCGTCATCGCGGTCAAATGTCTGACGGACCACCAGACAGCCGCGGCGTTTCACCTGAGCAATTTGCGCATCAGAAACCCGGCCTTCCGCCAGCGCTGCCCAGCTGATTTGTGGCCATGCAGTCCCGTTCGCTGCCTCCTCCGCCCGTGCTGCGGCGATCTCCGTTTCAATTTTTTCGCATACCTGACGGAAGAGTCCTTCAACATCGCTAATCTGTGCGCGGAGTTGTTTTTTCATCTCGATAATATTCTTTTTATAATCAACAGGTAATGTCGTTGACGTAAATCTGTTATCCATAAAACCTCCGGCAGGTTGCTGAAATGATTATTTCGTACGAATATTAAATTACTTTCATTCGAAAGTTTAAATGAATGTAGCAAAACTGTTATCTGAAAAGCCGGCGTTGGATCACGATTTTCACAACAGGGAGGATTTACCGGAAATCCGGATAAGGGCGAGGGAGTGTCGGATTCAGAAAACAAAAAAGGCACGCGTGTGCGTGCCTTGCCAATCTTCCTGCTTAACGCAGAAGAAAACGTGAAATTACTTCGCTTTACCCTGGTTTGCCACGGCCGCTGCTTTCGCTGCGATTTCGTCGGCATTACCCAGATAGTAACGTTTGATTGGTTTGTAGTTTTCGTCAAACTCGTAAACCAGTGGAACACCGGTAGGGATGTTCAGTTCCAGAATTTCTTCTTCGCTCAGGTCGTCGAGATATTTAACCAGTGCGCGCAGGGAATTACCGTGTGCCGCGATGATGACGCGCTCGCCGCTGGCGATGCGTGGTTTGATCACTTCAGTCCAGTAAGGGATGACGCGTTCGATGGTCAGCGCCAGGCTTTCTGTCGTTGGCAGTTCTGCCGCAGTCAGTTTAGCGTAACGTGGGTCGTGGCCAGGGAAACGTTCGTCAGCGCGATCCAGTTCTGGTGGCGTCACAGCAAAACCACGACGCCATTGTTTAACTTGCTCGTCACCGTATTTCTGTGCAGTTTCTGCTTTATCCAGACCCTGCAACGCACCGTAATGACGTTCGTTCAGTTTCCAGGATTTCTCAACTGGCAGCCATGGCTGGTTCAGTTCGTCCAAAACGCTCCACAGTGTGTGGATGGCACGTTTCAGCACAGAGGTGTATGCAAAATCGAATTGGAAGCCTTCGTCTTTCAGCAGCTGACCAGCAGCTTTTGCTTCGGTGCGGCCCTTATCGGACAGTTCAACATCATGCCAACCGGTAAAGCGGTTTTCTTTATTCCACTCACTCTCACCGTGTCTTACCAGCACCAGCTTGGTTACAGCCATAGCTAAACTCCTCAGTTAACTCAATTTTCAATGATAACAGTTATCATTATAGGGTCTGGGCATCCCACTCAGCAATCTGAAACTTCCTCAGGAAATCTTTGCGGGACGCTGTTTGTATTAAACATAACGAATTTGCTGCGACGATGTAAAACAAAACGCGCAGAAGGTCACCCTGACAGCGCGTTTTGTACAAGCAGGTCAGCGTGATCAGCTGGCTTTTTTCAGGCAGGTACTCATGAAGGATTTACGCGCATCGCCTTTCAGATTTTGCTTCGCGGCATCGGCATTACAGGTTTTCATTTTCATCTGCTGAGGATTCATTTTATCGTCAGTTTTAGCCTCTGCTTTCAGACAATTGCTCATGAATTTTTTACGTTCATCCCCTTTCAGGGACTGCGTAGTGGCCTGCTGATTACAATCGGTCATTTTTTGGCGTTGCTCAGTCTGAGCAGGAGAAGGGACTTTCACCGGGTCCGCCGCCAGAGCGGAACCCGCCGCGCACAGCGTTGCCAGCAGGGATAGCACAACAGGTAAACGCATATCAAAACTCCTTAATAAACGTCCTTTTATGCAGGACACCCTCTGAGTTTAGATGTTTAGCTGAGAAAGTGCGGAAGCAGATGCGCAGTCAGTCACAAATTCGAAGAAGTTTGGGAAAAGGACAGAGCCTGGAAGCCCTGTCCTGAACGAATTACAACGCGAAGAACTGATACGTCGTCGAGGACTTATACGTCTGACCCGGTTTGACCCAGCAGCTCGGTTGCGGCCAGGTGGCGTGATTCGGGCTGTCCGGCAGAAATTCGCTTTCCAGCGCGACACCGCTGTAACTGGCGTATTCACCGCCGCTGCGGTTCGGTGTTCCGCCCAGGAAATTACCGCTGTAGAGTTGCACGGCGGGCGCAGACGTAAACATTGTCATTTTGACTTTGCCGTCGGCAGACCACAAATGCGCTGCCGGATTGCTGCCGCTGTTGCAGGTGCGGTTGAGCAGATAGGCGTGGTCATAGCCTTTCACGCGTTGCTGGTCGCGGTCGGTGAGGAAATCTTTCGCCAGCGTTTTGGCTGCGTTGAAATTCATGCCGGTGTTTTCAACCGGGGTCGGATCCGCACAGGGAATGCCATCGCTGTCGACCGGCAGGAAACGGTCCGCAAACAGTTGCAGCTTGTGCTGGCGCGCATCGGTGCCTTCGCCGTCGAGATTGAAATAGGCATGATTGGTCAGATTGACCGGGCACAGCTTATCAACCGTCGCTTCGTAACGGATTTCCAGACGGTTATCGTCAGTCAGCTGGTAATGCACTTTCGCCGTCATGTTGCCCGGATAACCCTGATCGCCGTCGGCCGAAAATAGCTGGAACGTCAGCTTCTGCGCGGTCTGTTCGAGAATAGTCCAGCGACGCGCATGGAAACCTTCCGGCCCGCCGTGAAGCTGATGCACGCCCTGATTGGCGACCACCAGATGCGGTTTGCCGTCAATATCAAACTGCGAGCGGGCGATACGGTTGGCATAACGTCCGACGGTCGCGCCCAGATACGCGCTCTGGTTCATGTATTCCTGCAGTGACTGGCAGCCCAGCAGCAGTTCACGCGTGGAGCCATCTGTCAGCGGCAGGGTAAAGGATAACCAGGTCGCGCCCCAGTCCATGAATGTGGCGGTGGCACCTGCCGCATTCTGTAGCGTAACCTGTTCAAACGGCTGGCCATCGGGCGCCAGTTGCGTGTTTTCAGGTTTTAGCATATGCCTGCTCCTTGGGAAGCTGTGCAAACGTAGAAGGTTTCTTTCAGACCGCTGTGCGCGTGATATTGCTGTTCAACGGCATGACGGACTTTCTCCACCATGTCTTCCGGCACCAGCGCCACGATGCAACCGCCAAAGCCGCCGCCGGTCATGCGCACGCCGCCTTTATCGCCAATCACTTCTTTAACGATTTCCACCAGCTTATCGATTTGCGGCACGGTGATTTCAAAATCATCACGCATTGAGGCGTGAGATTCTGCCATCAGCTCGCCCATACGTTTCAGGTCGCCACTGGCCAGCGCATCAGCTGCTGCCAGCGTACGGTCATTTTCTGTGATGACGTGACGTGCACGGCGGGCAACGACCGGATCCAGCTCATCCTGAATGGAGAAGAATAGGGCAGGGTCAACGTCACGCAGCGCTTTTACGCCAAAGAAGCGTGCCGCCACTTCGCACTGTTCGCGACGGGCATTGTATTCGCTGTCCACCAGACCGCGTTTCACGTTGGAGTTGATAATGACCACCGCGGCGTTTTTCGGCATGGACACTGCACGGGTTTCCAGCGAGCGACAGTCGATCAGCAGTGAATGATTTTCTTTGCCCAGCGCAGAAATAAGCTGATCCATAATGCCGCAGTTACAGCCGACAAACTGGTTCTCCGCTTCCTGACCGTTCAGTGCCAGCGCAACGCCGTCCAGCGGCAGATCGTACAATGATTTCAGCGCCTGACCGACCGCCACTTCCAGCGATGCGGATGAACTCAGGCCTGCACCCTGTGGCACATTGCCGCTGATCACCATGTCCGCGCCGGAGAAATCTTTGTTACGCAGCATCAGATGCTTCACCACGCCACGCACGTAGTTGGCCCACGGGTGCGCATCGCTGTGCAAAATAGGCTCGTCGAGCGAGAAGTTGTCTTCGTCGTTATCGAAATCGGCGGCGATCACGCGGATGGTGCGGTCATTACGCTGTGCACAGGCAATCACTGTTTCATAATCGATGGCGCATGGCAGCACGAAACCGTCGTTGTAATCGGTATGTTCGCCGATCAGATTTACGCGGCCCGGTGCTTTGATGGTAATGGTGGCAGGGTAGCCGAATTTATCGGCAAAGATTTCCAGGGTTTTGGTCTTCAGTTTCATTATTTTTCTCCGGCCTCACGATAATGGACATCACTCACCGCCCGCAGACGCTCGGCGGCTTGTTCCGCTGTCAGGTCGCGTTGGGTCTCAGCCAGCATTTCGTAGCCGACCATAAATTTGCGCACCGTGGCTGAACGCAGCAACGGCGGATAGAAATGTGCGTGCAACTGCCAGTGTTCGTTGTCGTCTTCGGTAAATGGCGCGCCATGCCAGCCCATCGAATACGGGAAAGAGCACTGGAACAGGTTGTCATAACGGCTGGTCAGCTTTTTCAGCGCCAGCGCCAGATCACCGCGTTGTGCATCGCTCAGTTCGGTAATGCGTTTGACGTGAACTTTCGGCAACAGCAAGGTTTCGAACGGCCACGCTGCCCAGTAAGGCACCACCGCCAGCCAGTGTTCGGTTTCGACCACCGTACGGCTGCCATCGGCCAGTTCGCGCTGCACGTAATCCAGCAGCATCGGCGAACCTTGCTGTTCAAGATAGGTGCGTTGCAGGCGATCTTCGCGTTCGGCTTCGTTAGGCAGGAAGCTGTTGGCCCAGATCTGACCATGCGGATGCGGGTTGGAGCATCCCATCGCCGCGCCTTTGTTCTCAAAAACCTGCACCCATGGATAGGTTTTTGCCAGATCCGCGCTTTGCTCCTGCCAGGTTCTGACGATCTCCGTCAGGGCTTCAACCGACAGTTGTGGCAGCGTTTTGCTGTGATCCGGCGAGAAACAGATCACCCGGCTGGTGCCGCGTGCGCTCTGAACGCGCATCAGTGGATCGTCGCTTTCCGGCGCAAAAGGGGTATCCGGCATCAGCGCGGCATAATCATTGGTAAACACAAACGTGCCGGTGTATTTCGGATTCACATCGCCAGTCACACGGGTGTTGCCCGGACACAGGAAACAGTCCGGGTCATGCGCAGGCAGCGTTTCCTGCGAAACGGCTTCCTGCTGGCCTTGCCACGGACGTTTTGCGCGGTGCGGGCTGACTAACACCCACTGATCGGTCAGCGGGTTGTAGCGACGATGCGGGTGATCAATCGGGTTAAACGTGGTCATAAACTTTCCTTAGTGCACCTTAGTCCGGGTAGCCTTGCGGGTTTTTCGACTGCCATAGCCAGGTATCGTTGGCCATGTCTTCAAGCGTTCGGGTGACTTTCCAGTTCAGCTCTTTCGCCGCTTTGGTCGGATCCGCCCAGTAAGCCGGTAAGTCGCCCTCACGGCGCGGTGCAAACTTGTAATTCACGGGCTTGCCGCAGGCTTTGCTGAAGGCATTTACCACATCCAGCACGCTGTGGCCGAAGCCCGCGCCCAGGTTATAAATATGTACGCCCGCTTTGTTGTGCAGGGTTTTCATTGCCGCCAGATGGCCGTCGGCAAGATCCACCACATGGATATAATCACGCACGCCGGTGCCGTCCGGTGTCGGATAATCGTTGCCGAAAATCGCCACGGACTCACGACGGCCTACCGCTACCTGCGCGATAAATGGCATCAGGTTATTTGGCACGCCCTGGGGATCTTCACCCATCAGGCCAGATGGATGCGCGCCGACCGGGTTGAAGTAACGCAGCAGCGTAATGCTCCATTCAGGTTCTGCACGCTGCACATCCTGCAGAATTTGCTCGACCATCAGTTTGCTGCGGCCGTACGGGCTGGACGGATTGCCGGTCGGGAAATCTTCAACGTAAGGCGTTTTTGGCTGATCGCCATACACGGTCGCTGAAGAGCTGAAAATCAGGTTTTTAACGCCAGCTTCACGCATGGCTTCAACCAGCACCAGCGTGCCGGTGACGTTGTTGTCATAATAAGCCAGCGGTTTTGCCACCGATTCACCCACGGCTTTCCAGCCAGCGAAATGAATGACGGAATGAACAGGGTGCTCACTGAAAATTTTATCGAGAAGCGTGCGGTCGCGAATATCACCTTCGTAGAACAGCGGCGTTTTGCCGGTCAGGCTGTGGATGCGTTCCAGTACGCTGACTTTGCTGTTATGAAGGTTATCAAGAATGATTGGCGTAAAGCCTGCATCAATCAGTTGCACGCAAGTATGACTACCGATGTAACCGCTACCACCTGTGACTAAGACGTACATAAGAGCTCCCCGATGATTATCTTGATGCAACGATATCACGCTGCAAGGCTGAAAAAGGTGATCCATCCCCAATAAAATGGAATCGCTTACACAAACAGTTTACCACCTTTCAACATGACTCAACAGGTGCTGCGTGCCATGCAGAAAGCCTTCTGCAGCCGGCAGCAATCCAGAAAGGATGGGTTGTGTAATCGCTTACACTAACATTTATGCTTTGTCTGAATCAGTTTTCCGTGCTCATTTTCAGACTCCAGCCGGGGAAATGCCGACATTTTGTCCAGTAACCAGCGGCGGAGCGTCACGATGTCATCGCGCAGTGCTTTCTCTTTTGCGGTCACCAGATAATAGTTTGCGCCGGGAAGATATTGAGGGAATGGCGTGGTCAGAATGCCTTTTTCAATGAAGTCATGGGCCAGTAAACTGCTGACAATCGCCACGCCCTGGCCGGCAATTGCCGCCTGAATGGCATGGGTTTCATCTGTAAAGCGCAGGCCGCTGTCGGTATTTAATTGCGCGGGACCGACGTGTTTTTTCCAGTTTTCCCAGTCGGGAGAAGGATGGGGAATATGACGGTTTTCCACATGAAACAACGTCACCTCTTTCAGATCTTCCATCGTTTTCAGCGCCAGTGCAGGACTGGCAACCAGCACAAAAGTGTCGTGATAAAGCAACGTTGAATCGAGGCTTTCATTGGCGGATTCACTGTAACGGATCGCCACATCCACGGTATTACGGGTTAAATCCACCAGTTCGATGCCGGTGTGCAGGCGTAAATCCATTTCGGGCGCTGCGGCTTTTAAGTCCGCCAGCCGCGGCACCAGCCAGTGCGTCAGGAAATTGGACGTGGTGGTCAGTGTCAGTGCCGCAGGCAACCCGGCGTGATGGATTTCTTCGACGGCTGCCTGTAATCCGGCAAATGCCTGCCGGGTGGCGTGGCGCAGAATTTTCCCCGCAGCGGTTAGCCTGACCTCACGGGCGCTGCGCTCAAACACCGCCGTGCCCAGTGCTTCTTCAAGCACACGGATCTGATGGCTGATGGCGGTGGCCGTCACGCCGATATCTTCTGCCGCGCGTTTGAAACTCCTTTGCTGCGCCACGACATCAAACGCTTTGAGCGAACCCAGCGGCGGTAAACGGATCTTCTTCATGATGAGTTATTTTCATCCATTGCTGAAATCTATGACTTTGAGTTAGCTAAAATAGGCGGTGTAAGCTCTTTTATCAACACGATGAAGATGAAGCATATTCATCTGCTGAGCCGATGAATGTTGATAAAGGAACTTGCTATGAACGCCAAAAAATTACCCATGCCGTTGCTGGCGTCTGCGCTGGGCACGCTGTTTGTGCTGAACCTGGCGCTGACACTGCTGAGCGTCGCCTTTTACGGTCTGGACACACCGCTGTCCCACTCGCTGGCGGGGGCTGCCGCACTCTTTTTTGTACTGTTTATCATCAGCGAACGTTATCACCCCGAACCGCTACTGCCACGTCATCTGCGGTCGTCGTTGCTGTTACAGATAAGTCTCTGGACGCGTATTTTCGTCACAGCGGTCACTTATGCCACGTGGTTCATGCTGGCGGTGGCGATGTATCAGCTTTACGGATTGGGCGTACCGGGCATTATTCTCAGCTTTGTTGCCTTATTGCTGATAATGCTGCCGGGCAAAGCGCTCAGCGAAAAGCTCGGGCGGAGAATGACATCTGCCCGCACCTTGCTGTGGGGTTTTATGATTGTGGCGGGCGGACTGGAGGGGATGGCGATGACACCCTCGTTCTGGCCGGTGCTGCTGCCGGGATTGTTACTGACCGGATTCGGGGCGGGTATGGTTCGCCAGGCCGCCGCGGCAGAAAGGGATCTGCTCACCGGGGCCGAATACCATTATGCAATCCTGCTGGGAGGTTGGGTTCGGGTGAGCAGTACCATAGTGATACTGGCACTGCTCATTCTGCTACTGAGAAATAACCCCGGCCAGCAGGGGATTGAAAACGGATTTGCATTGCTGGCGGCACTGGCGCTGGCTGGTGTCGTGACCGCGCTGATGGTTCCCGCAAAGGCGAAGCAAAATAACGTTACAGCGCGTCAATCTGATAACGGTAGATTTCGCCATCAGGAATAAAGCTCAGCCGGTGAGTAATACATTCCGGCGCATCTTCCGCATGATGCGAAACAAACAGCAACTGGGTTTCGCCTTCGCCGATCAGAATATCGACAAAACGGCGCACCAGCTGGCGGTTGATCGGATCCAGACCCTGCAAAGGTTCATCCAGAATTAACAGCGCCGGATGCTTGACCAGCGCGCGGGCGATGAGCGCCAGCCGCTGTTGTCCCCAGGATAAACTGTGGAGCGGGCTATCACCGGCATCGCCGTCCAGTCCGAGCAGTGTCAGCCATTGCGAGGTGAGCAATCTCTGCCGGTCAGATACCGCCTGATAAATGCCGATCGAATCGAAGAAGCCGGAAGTAATGACATTGCGCACGCTGGTGCTGACGCGATAATCCAGATGCAGACTGCTGCTGACGTAGCCGATATGGCGTTTGATGTCCCAGATGGTTTCACCGCTGCCACGCCGGCGACCGAACAGCGTCAGATCATTGCTGTAGCCCTGTGCGTGATCGCCGGTGATAAGGCTCAGTAAGGTGGATTTCCCGGCACCGTTCTGGCCGGTGATCTGCCAGTGCTGACCGTGATCGACCTGCCAGCTCAGATTGTGCAGGATCGGCTTGTCGTTGTACTGCACCACGCCGTCACGCAGTACGATCAAAGGGCTGTCGGCAGGCGGACTGACGCGGGCTGTCGGATCTTCTGCTTCCGGCACAGCCATGCCGTTCAGGCTTTCGCTGTGTGCCAGTTGCGCGACCAGCGCATCAGCCATCACCTGTTCGCGCGCACCCACCGAGGCCAGCGTGCAGTCAGCCAGAACGCCGACATTTTTCACAAATGCAGGAATGTCGTCAAAGCGGTTAAGCACCAGCACCATCGTCTGACCTTCGCCGGACAAGGTTTCCAGCAACTGTGCCAGTTGCGCCCGGGCGTTGACGTCGAGGCCATCGAACGGCTCATCAAGCACAAGCAAATCGGGTTTTTGCATCAGCACCTGACACAGCAGTGTCTTGCGCGTTTCGCCGGTGGATAAATATTTGAAGCGGCGGTCGAGCAATTTCTCAATACCAAACTGCGCGGCAAGGGCAGCACAGCGGGCAGGGTCGCGCACTTCATCCTGAATAATTTCAGCGGTGGTGCGGCCGGTATCGTCTTCACCTTCGCTCAGTAAGTCGGTGTTGTTACGCTGCCATTCATCGGCCACCAGCTTCTGCAACTGTTCGAATGAGAGACGCACAATATGCGGAAAATTGTTTTCCCGGGTACCTTTCAGCAGGGTTAAATCGCCTGCCAGCGCTCGTGCCAGTGCGGATTTTCCACTGCCATTTGAGCCGACAAACGCCCAGCTGTCGGCCTGCTGGATATTCAGATCAGAAAGTGTGAGGGTTCGGGTATCACTGAGACGGAAAACGCCTTGCGAGATATGTAACGACGACATCTTAATCTCTCATTTTCAAATGATTATAAAACAAGGGATAAGCGCTGCACCTTCGCAAGTCAATTGACAAATCTGCAAAATGAAAACGCTGATTTTGCAAGATACTGATTAAATTCTGCTTTTAGCACAGGGTGGCCAGGATCACTTTGTCGTCATCAAACTGCGCGTAAACGCTCTGACCGTTTTTCAGAGCCAGTTTATCGGCTTCGGCATTCGGTACCGTCGCACACAGAATTTCACTGCTTTGCAGTTTCATCAGCACTTCGCTGTTGTTTTCACCGCGCTGGATGTGGGTGACACTGCCCTGCAAGGCGTTATGCGGATTTTCTGCGGTGAAGCCAAGGGTGATCCAGGGCGCTTTGATCAGCACCAGCACTTCCTTGCCGGGCGTTAACGCCAGACGGTCTGCGCTTTGTTCAGTGATCGCGGCGCGGATTTTTGTTTTGCCGTCAGCCAGCAGGACATCAATATGCTGCTGAACGGTGCTGTTATCGCGTTCAATCACGTTGCCGAAGAACTGGTTGCGCGCGCTGGTTTGCAGGGAGAAGCGTGAAATGGCCGCCAGCAAACTGTCGAGAGGGAGCGAATCTTCTTTTAGCACGTCGAAGGCTTTTTGCTGGATTTGCGCCAGTAATTCATAAAGCTGGATCAGGCGCTCGCCGTAAGGTGTCAGCACTGCGCCGCCACCGCCTTTCCCGCCGGTGCTGCGATCGACCAGCGTCTGATCGGCAAGCTGATTCATTTCATTGATGGCATCCCAGGCGCTTTTGTAACTGATGTTCGCGAGCTTAGCCCCCTGACTGATTGAACCGGTGTGGCGCACCTGCCGCAGTAATTCAATACGGCGCGGATCGGCAAACAAACGTTGCTGAAGTTTAAGGGTTAAGAGAATTTCGGCTTGCATCGCAGCTTCCTTGTTAGAATCATGGCTTATTGTCGCCGCTAAACCTGCAGGCAGGCAAGTTGGCTAAATGCTAAAGTAATTACCGTCCCGTGCTGTTATTATCCGCAACAGTTTGATTTTTCGTTTTTGACTTCATGTACGAAGTCCAACATCGCCTCAGGGCGATTCAGCCAGTTAAGTGAGGCTATCATGTTAGAACTATTAGAAAGTTTGATTTTCGCTGCCATCATGGTGCCGGTCTTCATCGCTGTGATCCTGGGCTTGATCTGGGGGCTGGGCGAAGTATTCAACATCATCTCTCACGTGGGCCACTCTAAAGAATCCCGTGAGAAACCTCATTACTGATTAATGAGACTGTTTGTTTCCGGAACCCGGCCCTTGCGCCGGGTTTTCTTTTTTCCGGGTTTTCTTTTTATAGTTCAGATCAAAAAAACATAGGTTATCTCCCCCTGATTCATAAAAATGAATGACATCGTTTTTCGTCGCGCTATATTAAAGATTACATAGCGAAATATCTCTTCATAAAGGCGAAGGAAAACGATGACATATCAATGGGGTAAAGTATTCACCGCAACCATTCTGGTCGCAGGGCTTGGCGTTCAGGCGCAGGCAGCAGAGAAAATCACGGTGTTTGCCGCTGCATCACTCACCAATGCTTTGCAGGATATCGCCACCCAATACCAGAAAGAAAAAGGCGTGCAGGTGGTCTCATCCTTCGCCTCATCTTCGACACTGGCCCGCCAGATTGAACAGGGCGCGCCGGCAGATTTGTTTATTTCTGCCGATCAGCAATGGATGGATTATGCCATCAGCAAGCAGCAGATGGTCGATAACACCCGTTACACGTTGCTGGGCAACGAACTGGTGCTGATTTCTGCGGCTAACAGCAAAATCAACAAAGTCGACATCTCTGAGAAAACCGAATGGACCAAACTGACGGGCGACAGCCGCCTGGCGGTGGGTGACCCTGATCATGTCCCGGCCGGGATTTATGCCAAAGAAGCGCTGCAAAAACTGGGGGCCTGGACCACGCTGGAACCTAAACTGGCGCGCGCCAGCGACGTCCGTGCGGCCATGGCGCTGGTTGAACGCGAAGAAGCGCCAGTGGGCATAGTTTATGGTTCTGACGCCGTCGCCAGTAAAAAAGTGAAAGTGATCGGGATTTTCCCTGCCTCCAGCCATAAGCCGGTTGAGTATCCGATGGCGATGGTGAAAGGGCACGAAAATGCCACCGTCAGCGGTTTTTATGATTATCTGAAAACCCCGGCAGCGGCTGCAATCTTCAAAAAATACGGTTTCACGCCTCGCGGCTAAGTTCATCGCTGTTGCTGAAAACAGATAAAGCCTGCGCTGCGCCAGGAGGCTTTATCTGTCCATCCCGGTTTCTTTCCCCGTGTGTGATTCTCTATACTTTGACGTAAATTAAAGCCTGCGAAATTTTTGCCGATATTTTATCTCTGCGACACATAAATTCAGGATTAAGAAACCGACATGATGTTGAGTGAATATGAGTGGCAGGCGGTACTTCTTAGTCTGAAAGTATCGAGCCTGGCCGTTGTTTGCAGTCTGCCGCTTGGTATTCTGATGGCGTGGGTCCTCGCCCGCGGCCGCTTTCCCGGCAAGTCCCTGCTCGACAGTATTATTCATTTGCCGCTGGTATTACCGCCGGTGGTGATTGGCTATTTGCTGCTGGTGGTGATGGGGCGACGCGGCTTTATCGGCCAGCGTCTGTACGAATGGTTTGGTTTCAGCTTCAGTTTTAGCTGGCATGGTGCAGTGCTGGCCTCGGCGGTGGTGGCATTTCCGCTGATGGTGCGGGCGATACGCCAGTCGCTGGAGGCGGTTGACCCCAAACTTGAACTCGCCGCCCGCACGCTCGGTGCTTCGCCGTGGCGGGTCTTTTTCACCATCACACTGCCGCTTTCCGTGCCGGGCGTCATTGCCGGCGTGGTGCTGGCATTTGCCCGTTCGCTGGGCGAGTTTGGTGCAACGATCACCTTCGTCTCGAATATTCCGGGTGAGACCCGCACCATTCCGCTGGCGATGTATACCCTGATTGAAACGCCGGGCGCGGAAGGCGCTGCCGCACGGCTCTGCGTGCTGGCAATCCTGCTGTCTCTGGCGGCATTGCTGATTTCTGACTGGCTGGCAAAACGCAGCCGTATCCGGCTGGGAGGCTGACATGCTTGAACTCGATTTCAGCCAGACGCTGGGCAGCCTGGAATTACAGGTATCGCAGACCTTACCGGCGCAGGGGATAACGGCCATTTTTGGTTTGTCAGGCGCAGGAAAAACCTCGCTGATTAATGCGATCGGCGGCCTGACCCAACCTGATAGTGGCCGCATTACCTTGAACGGCCGCATCTTATCGGATAAGCAAAACAACATTTTCCTGCCGCCAGAAAAACGCCGCGTCGGTTATGTTTTTCAGGATGCGCGACTGTTCCCGCATTACCGTGTGAAAGGCAATCTGCAATACGGCATGGCGCCGTCGATGCGCGGACAGTTCGATAACATCGTGCGGTTGCTCGGTATCGCCCCCTTACTGGACCGCTTCCCGCTCACGCTTTCAGGTGGCGAGAAACAGCGCGTGGCAATTGGTCGTGCGCTGCTGACAGCACCGGAAATTTTACTGATGGATGAGCCGCTGGCCGCGCTCGATATCCCGCGTAAACGCGAACTGATGCCTTACCTGGAGCGTCTGGCGCAGGAAGTCAGCATTCCGATTTTGTATGTGACGCACAGCCTCGATGAGATTTTACGTCTGGCGGAAAAAGTGCTGGTGCTCGACGGCGGTAAAGTGCTGGCCATGGGCACTTTGGAAGACGTGTGGGCGAGCAATGTGATGCGGCCGTGGCTGCCGAAAGAAGAGCAAAGCAGCGTGCTGAATGTCAGCGTACTGGAACATCATCCGCGCTATGAAATGACCGCACTGGCCATTGGCGATCAGCGTTTATGGATCAGTAAAGTCGAAGAGGCGCCCGGCACGGCGTTGCGCATTCGCGTGAATTCCACGGACGTTTCGCTGGTGCTGCAACCGACGGCTAACAACAGCAGTATCCGCAATATTCTGCCAGCGAAAGTGCTCGAATGTCTGGATCTGGGGAATCAGGTGGAGGTCAAACTGGCGATGGCCGATCACATCATCTGGGCGCGGATCTCGCCGTGGGCGCGGGACGAACTGATGATCCGCGCAGGCCAGTGGTTGTATGCGCAGATCAAAAGTGTGTCGGTCAGTCGTTAATCGTATTGCACCTTACTTTTCTGACGGGTTAAAGGCGGCGTAAAGCACCAGAACCTCTTCGGCAAACGCATCATCAATAATATAGAAATAGCATTCCGGCACGTTAAGCACCCGGGCGAAATGACACATGGTGTCGAAGTTCGGGCTGTACGTGCCGTTTTCATATTGCGACACCCGCGAACGCGCAGTGCTCTCATCTATTCCGGCTAAAACACCCAATTTTTCCTGCGTAAGTCTGGCTTTTGTCCGTGCGGATTTCAGTCGATGTGGGATCATTATCAATAACCATAGAAACTGTATTGACGTTATGTTTAGCATCACTTAACATTATTGTTGTTTAGAGTTACTGGACATCGTTATATGTCAGTGTAATTCACAATTCAGATAGTTGAACAAACAACATAAGGAAGAGGGATAAAAATGGAAAATGACTGGCATCCGGCAGATATCATTGCTGCATTACGTAAGAAAAAATCCTCACTGGCGGCGGTCTCGCGTCAAGCCGGTTTAGGCTCATCCACACTGGCCAATGCGCTGGCGCGTCCGTGGCCGAAAGGGGAACTGATCATTGCTCAGGCTCTGGATATCCATCCGTCGGTGATCTGGCCCAGCCGGTACTTCGACGAAAATCAGCAATTAATTACCCGCGCCGTCCGGCCGGTCAGAAATAAGACGCTGAAAAGCGACTGATTATCCTGCAAAAAAAACACCTTCCTCTATGGCAGAGGAAGGTGCATTGGTAAAATTAGTTCAACACTTTATTGCGGATAACCTCAGCGATGCCGGGTGTTTCGTGATCGCCAATCACCAGCGCGGCACGTTCTTTGATAGCATCTGCTGCATTGCCCATCGCCACGCCCAGACCGACATTTTCCAGCATGCTCAGGTCGTTGTAGTTATCACCGAACGCCACCACATCCTGCATGCTCATACCCTGCGATTCGACCCATTCCTGCAAGCGGCGACCTTTGCTGTTGCCTCCCTTCGCCACATCCACCTGATCATGCCATGACCATTCGCAGGCCAGACCCAGCTCGTTTTCAACCTGCGAGGCAAACGTATGCAGGGCATCGAGATCCTGATGTGAGGTGGCGAATTTCCAGATCGACTGCGCATCATCAGCGGCCTCGCGAAGACTGTTCACCTGAATAATGTTTGGGCGCTGATGTTCCGGCAGGGTTTGCCCCCAGGCAATGGACCGGCTGACGTGGCCGCTCGGTTGCTGATACAGCATGGCGTCATCGACATACAACAGACCGTGGATGCCGTGATATTCCAGCAAGTCGACCACTTTTTTTGCTTTGACCGGATCCAGCGGATCAGAAGTTAAGACCTTACGTGCCTGATAATCATACAAATAGGTGCCGTTACAGCAGATAGCAGGTGTATCGAGCTGCAATGCCTGATAAAACGGATGGATAGCGACATGATGGCGTCCGGTCACGACGACCACTTTGATTCCCTGTGCACGGGCATCGGCCAGTGCGGCAAGGGATTCTGGAAGGATACGTTTTTGGCGGTCCAGCAGCGTCCCGTCGAGATCGAGCGCAATAATGCGATAAGTCATGAGCAGTCCATCGTAAGTGAGGGGGAATAAGGGGAAATTATCGCCATATTACCTTTTTTAGCCTGCTAATTAAACCGGGTATCCGGCACTAAAGGTGCCGTCGTATCGTGCTAACCTGAGCTACGCTGTAAAAAACATAACGACTCATTCAGTCTTAATAAGGAGATGTGATGAAGCAAGTTGTCTACATTGCCAGCCCTGAGAGCCAGCAAATCCACGCTTTTCGTCTGGCAGACAATGGTGAACTGAGCCTGCTGCAAACGGTGGACGTTCCGGGACAGGTTCAGCCGATGGTGATTCATCCCGATGGTCATCGTCTTTACGTCGGCGTACGTCCTGAGTTCGGCGTGCTGACCTACCGCATCGACCATGAAGGTAAACTGGAAGAAGCCGCGATGGCACCTCTGCCGGGCAGTCCGACGCATCTGGGTATAGACCTTCAGGGGCGTTTTGTGTTCTCCGCGTCCTACAGCTTTAACAATGTCAGCATTCATCCGCTGGATGAAAAAGGCCTCGCACTGGCCCCGGTGCAGGTGCTGGAAAACATCCAGGCTCCGCACTCAGCCAATATTGACCCGACCAATCAGGTGCTGATGATCCCGGCGCTGAAAGAAGACCGTATCCGCCAGTTTGACTTCAGTGTGAACGGCGAAGCGACGCCGCATAACGCGCCGGAGCTGAAAACCGCAGCGGGTGCGGGCCCGCGTCATATGGCATTCCACCCGAATCATCATTTTGCCTACTGTGTAAATGAGCTGAACAGCAGCGTGGATGTGTACCAGAAAGACGTCACCAGCGGCGAATACCGTCAGGTGCAGACACTGGGGATTATGCCCGCTGATTTCACCGGCACCTGCTGGGCGGCCGATTTGCACATCACGCCGGACGGCAAATTCCTGTATGCCTCAGACCGTACTGCCAGCCTGATTTCTGTGCTGACCGTCTCAGAAGATGGCAGCGTGCTTGAACTGGCCGGGCATCACGCCACCCAGACACAGCCGCGTGGTTTCAATATTGATCACTCCGGCCAGTATGTGATCACCGCAGGACAGAAATCGGATGCGATTGAAGTCGCTAAAATTGATCCGCAAAACGGTCAGCTGACGACGTTGAAAACCTACGCGGTGGGCAAAGGCCCGATGTGGGTAAGCATTCTGGAAATTAATTAATCACGGCTGTTTACTGGTTAGTTTATCTAATGATTTATTTTTAACTGATCAATAATACCGCTCTGAAATAATGATCAAGCCCCTGTAATAAGGGGCTTTTTTATTGCCTGTGCTATACGTGCTATATATAAGAAATATTTTAATGTTTCTATAAATGTTGAACATTGCTGGTCGATAACTCTCCCGTTATTCACTGATTCTTCGGTGGCGTTGCCACTTCAGAGTCAGTCCTTTTGGTTATCAGGGAGAAGAAAATGAATGTACTTTCAGGGATCGCTGGCCGGGTTCGCCATGCCTCAATTGCCAGCAAGCTCGGTGCAGGATTTGCGCTGGTGTTGCTTCTGGGATCCTTTATCGCTGTGTCCGGTGTCTACCATCTGACCAGCATCAATCAACGCGCTGAAAAAGCGTCCTTGCTCAAGACCGTTAACGATCTGCTGAGCGATGCCAAATTTACCCGGCTTTCATATATGGCCAGCAAAGACCCCAAATTTGTTGAAGAAAACCGCCAGGCGCTGGATAAACTGGAAGCCCGTCAGGCTGATGTTGAGGCGTACTCCTGGGATCCGCAAGACCAGCGTCTGGTGGAAACCATGCCGGAAAATATCCGCCGTTATCGTGAAAGCTGGCAGCACACGCTGAATCCTCCGGCAGGCAGCGATGCGGAAAAAATCACCGCGCAGTTGGCCGAAGCCGGGCTGGCCCTGACCTCTGCGTCTAACACGTTGCTCGATCATGAGATGAACAATCTGCATAACGAAGTGACGCGCACCATTTCTGAAATGCTGGTGATCATTGTGGCGACTGTGGTTGCCGGTGTGTTGATTTCGTGGCGCATGACCCGTCAGCTGACACTTCCTCTGCGCCGCACGCTGCAAACCGCAGAACGTATCGCTGCCGGTGATCTTTCTACTCATGCCACCAGCCACAGTTTTGACGAAGTGGGGCAACTGAGCCGCGCCATTGAAACCATGAACCAGAACCTGCACGGCATCATCGGTGATATCCGCGAAGGCGTAACGCAGGTGACCCGCGCTTCGGGCGAAATAGCCGCAGGTAATATCGATCTGTCAGCCCGTACCGAAGAGCAGGCGGCAGCGCTGGGGCAAACAGCGGCCAGCATGGAACAACTGACCTCAACGGTGAAACAGAACGCCGACAATGCCGCGCAGGCCAGTCAGCTGGCCTCCGATGCGGCCAATACGGCGGCACGGGGGGGTAAACTGGTGGCCGATGTCGTGGGCGTGATGAAAGAGATTACTGTCAGTTCGAAGCAGATTTCCGAAATTACCACGGTCATCAACAGCATCGCTTTCCAGACCAATATTCTGGCGCTGAATGCTGCGGTTGAAGCGGCGCGGGCAGGGGAGCAGGGCCGCGGTTTTGCCGTGGTCGCCAGCGAAGTCCGCAGCCTTGCGCAGCGCAGCGGGCAGGCGGCGAAAGAGATTGAAGGGCTGATTGGTAAATCGGTGATTAACGTCAATAACGGCTCTGTGCTGGTTGGCAAAGCGGGTGACACCATGGAAGAAATCGTCGGCTCTGTCCGTCATGTCACGCAAATCATTCATGAGATCGCATCGGCGTCTGACGAGCAAAGTCGCGGCATCAGTCAGATTGCGCAGGCGGTGGCAGAGATGGATACCGTCACCCAGCAAAACTCGGCGCTGGTTCAGCAGTCTGCCAGTGCGGCGGCTTCGCTCGATGAGCAGGCGGTGAATCTGGAACGCACGGTGTCGGTATTCCGTCTGGGCAACGAAGCGTTGTAACATTTTCGCAGAACGAAGTCCGCAGAACGAAAAAAAACCGCCGGAGGCAACCCCGGCGGTTTTTTCATGGCATCAGACTGAATTACTTCGCAGGCTGTGTCAGCACGTTGTTGTACTGCCACAGGCGGTTGAAGTTAGTGTCATTCAGATTGCGCTGTTGTTTCTCATCTTTTGGCACGTTGCCGGCAAATGGCTGGCCGGAGAAGACAGAAGCGCCCCACGGATTCATCTGGTCATAGCTGTTGTCGAAGCTGCTGTCGCGGATTACCAGCTGGCTGCTTGCGCCATCAGCATCCCACGCACGCCCCATTTTCGCTTTCGCAGCCTGCTCGAAGCCACGGTCGCCGGTCAGGTTGCTGTCGATCACCAGGAAGCCATACGGTGCAGCTGCTGGCGTGTTTGGCGCAAAGACAGACGCCTGTTTCACGCCACGGCTGCTGACGGTGTGGAATTCAACGTGGTCAAAGACGGCATTCGCCCGACCAAATACGTAATCCACATCACCCACGATCAGGCTGTTATGCACGTATGCACGGCTGTAACGACTGTTGTCAGTCTGGTTGTGGATGTTGGCGGTGTTCACCATAAAGGTATTCTGGCGGCCAATCAGGCGCACGTTATCCAGAATCACATTGTCACCGTCGGTACGCAGCGCAACGGCGGAATGATCGCCCCCGTCAACAGTATCGAGCAGGGAATTGCCGATGGTCAGGTTCTGAATCTGCACACCGTTGCTTTGTGACCACACGGTCGCGGTACAGCCGGTGCCGATGGTTTCAGTGGTCAGGGTGGCGCAGTTCTGGAACATATAGAACGCGCGATCGCCCGGCAGGAACTGGCCGTTAGGACTGACGGTTGAACGGTAAGTGGCGGGTGCCGCTGCGGCTTCCAGACCTTGTGCGAGGGTCACATCAGCAGAGCTGTTGCCCGCACCGAATAAGGTGACCGGTGGTGAACCCGCCGGGATGTACACGGCGCCGTTGTAAGTGCCTGGCAGGATTTTAATGAAGATACGTTCACCGTGGTTACGCACAGCCAGTGCCGCGTTTACCGCCATCTGAACGTTAGAGTATTCTGCGCCGTCGGTGCCTAACTGCGGGCCGACCACGAAATGGGTGTTCACACCGTCAGTGCTGGCCAGTTTAGGGAACCAGCCCTGTTGCTGAACCTGCAAAGAAGGGCCGCCAAAGGCCAGATAATTTTTCGTTGTAAAATTGGCCGCTTCGTCCGCTGATAACACGGGCAGTGACGCGGTGCCCGGAGCAACCTGGCTGGATAAGCCTTGATGGCTGCTGCTGCATGCCGCCAGGATCAGGCTGGCAGACAACATAGCGCACGCGCGCGACAGGGTGGAAATTTTCACTGTGACTGACTCCTTGATGAAGAAGATTGTTCTTTTTTTTCAATGTTGCGGTCATCGCCGCAATAAAAAAACGGTGGCCAGTAAAACTGACCACCTTTTCTGCGTCTTTTATACCACAGGAATCAGCTGTATATCACTGTCAGTGATGCTTTGCCGAGAGTATGGAAATGCACATTGAAGCCGAGATACGCGCCGCTGGCATTCTCATCGACTTCCAGCGTTTCTGTATCGATGGCGTATACGGTGAAATGATAGTGATGGTGTTCGCCCTGCGGAGGGGCTGCGCCGCCATAACCGGCTTTGCCAAAATCGGTGCGGGTCTGCACGGCACCGGCAGGTAAACCGCCTTTGCCGGAGCCCGCGCCTTGCGGCAATTCGGTGACGTCTGCCGGAATATTCGCGACGCCCCAGTGCCACCAGCCGGAGCCGGTCGGGGCATCCGGGTCATAAACGGTTATCACAAAACTTTTGGTGCCCTCGGGGGCACCGGACCAGGCCAGATGCGGCGAAAGGTTGTCGCCGTTGTAGCCCATGCCGTTAAAAACCTGCGTTTCCGGCATTTTGTCGCCATCGCGCAAATCATTACTGGTGAGTGTAAATGCCATAGAACCCTCTTCAGATGATGAAATAGTCACGGGCAGATTACTTGCCGACCTCGCCGCCGCCCAGCATTTTCAGTAATGCCTGCGCGACTGCTCTGGAAGAGGCCGGATTCTGACCGGTGATCAGTTTGCCATCGGTGACGGCATAAGGCCGCCAGTCCGCTGCCTTACTGTAATCGCCGCCATTTTTCTTCAGCTCGTCTTCAACCAAAAAAGGCACGATGTCGGTCAGGCCAACCGCGTCTTCTTCGCTGTTACTAAAGCCGGTTACGCGCTTGTCTTTCACCAGCGGCGTGCCATCTTCCACCAGCACATTGCGCAACACCCCCGGCGCGTGGCAGACCGCAGAAACCGGTTTGCCCGCTGCCCAGAAAGCCTGGATCAGCGCGATGGAATGCGGGTCTTCAGACAGATCCCACAACGGTCCATGACCACCCGGATAGAAAATGGCATCGAAGTCATCAGCGTTAACATCAGCAAGTTTGTGCGTGTTCGCCAGCACCTTCTGCGCATCTTTATCACTGCGGAAGCGTTCGGTTGTTTCGGTCTGCGCATCCGGCTCATCACTTTTCGGATCGAGTGGTGGCTGTCCGCCTTTCGGCGAGGCCAGCGTCAGCCCGGCGCCTGCATCCAGAAACTCGTAATAAGGCGCGGTAAATTCTTCCAGCCAGAAACCGGTTTTCTTACCGGTTTCGCCGAGCTTATCGTGTGATGTCAATACAATCAGTAATTTCATGTTACCTCCTGTGGACGCCGTCAGCTTTAGTTAAGGAGTAATCAGTCCTGACCGACACGAACGACCAGTTTGCCAAAGTTTTTACCCTCAAGCAGGCCAAAGAACGCCTGCGGTGCATTCTCTAATCCTTCCACGATATCTTCGCGGAATTTCACTTTCCCTTGTTCAAACCATTCGCTCATCTGTTTTGCAAACTCCGGATAGCGATGGCCGTAATCATCAAAAATAATAAAGCCCTGCACACGCATGCGTTTCTTCAGAATGGTGCCGGTCAGCAGGGAAAGGCGATCTTGTCCCTCTTTCAGACCGGTCGCGTTATATTGGGAAACCAGCCCGCACAGCGGAATACGCGCTTTGGTATTGAGCAGCGGCAATACGGCATCAAACACCGCGCCACCGACGTTTTCAAAATACACATCAATGCCATCCGGGCAGGCCGCTTTCAGGCGTTTATCCAGATCCGGGGCGCGGTGATCGAGACACTCATCGAAACCGAAATGTTCAACGGCATAGCGGCATTTCTCTTCACCACCGGCAATCCCGATCACGCGACAGCCTTTGATTTTACCAATTTGTCCGACCAGCGAGCCGACTGGCCCGGTCGCTGCAGCAACGACCAGCGTTTCCCCCGGTTTGGGTTCGCCAATATCCAGCAGCCCCATAAAAGCGGTGAAGCCCGGCATGCCTAAAACACCGAGTGCAAGGGAAGGTTGTTTGAGTGCCGCGCCTTCGAGTTTCTTCACGGCTTTGGCGTCGGCCACGGAATAATCCTGCCATCCGGTGCTGCCGACCACGAAATCCCCGGCTTTAAAATCCGGGCTTTTTGATTCCACCACGCGGGAAACTGCGCCGCCGGTCATTACTTCACCGATTTGTACCGGCGCAGCGTAAGAAGGCGCATCGCTCATACGTCCGCGCATGTACGGGTCGAGCGAAAGCCACACGGTACGCAGTAATAACTGACCGTCTCTGGCCTGCGGTAACGGCGCTTTTTCCAGACGGAAATTGTCATCGACGGGTTTGCCGTGAGGGCGTGAAGCCAGCACGATGCGGCGGTTTTCAGACTGTAACTGGGGCATAGTCATTCCTTTTCGTTTTCTTATAAGAAAGTTAAAAGCTAACGTAATTGGGAATAAGTATAGGACGCTAAACAGTTTTCGAACCAAGCGCTTTATGCCATGTTTGAATAAACCCTGCGATTTTTCCCTGAAATGTGACCATCATCTTTTCCTATGACATCTGCCGGAAAATTCCTTTAAATCTGCAGGTTGCACAGGTATGGTCGGTAAGATTTTTGACCCGTTGCTCCACTTTATCTGCAAGATTAATAAGCATAAAAAAGGGATCCTAATGCGTAAAACTCCTCTGGCACTGAGTGCCGTTTTCCTGTTGCTCAGCCTGAATCAGTCTGCCTTCGCCAAAGAGCCCGCGCCCGCGCCGCTCTGGCCGGGCGTCAATGTGGCGCAACTCGCGCAGCAATCGCCGGTTCACTGGGTGTCGGTCGCGCAAATTGAAAACAGCCTGAACGGCCGCCCGCCAATAGCTGTCGGTTTTGATATCGATGACACGGTGTTGTTTTCCTCGCCGGGCTTTTACCGCGGGCAGGTCGAGTTTTCCCCCGGAAAACAGGATTATCTGAAGAACCCGAAATTCTGGGAGAAAATGAACAACGGCTGGGATGATTTCAGCATGCCAAAAGACGTAGCGAAGGCGCTGATTGCCATGCACCTCAAACGCGGCGACAGCATTTACTTCGTGACCGGCCGCAGCGAAACCAAAACTGAGACCGTGACGAAGACGCTGCAGAACGATTTCCAAATCCCGCAGGACAAAGTGAATGCGGTTATTTTCGCCGGTGACAAAGCCGGTCAGAACACAAAAACGCAGTGGCTGAAAGATAAGCAAATTAAAGTGTTTTATGGCGACTCTGACAATGATATCACTGCCGCTCAGGCCGTGAGCGCGAGGGGGATCCGCGTACTGCGTGCGTCAAACTCCAGCTATAAACCGCTGCCACAAGCCGGTGCGTTTGGAGAAGAAGTCATTGTGAATTCTGAGTATTAAGTGGCACCCACCCCTGCGAAGGGGAGGGCTGGGGTGGGGTATTAAAGCAAAATCAATGGGTTGAGGTTTTTTTGATAAGGTGTTAGCCCTTAAAAACTCCCTCCCGGCCTCCCCCTTCGCAGAGGGAGGCGCAAAAGTAAAACCTGTCTTCCTGGCGGCTTTACTTCACGCTCACATCAATATCACCAAAGTATTTCTTCGAAAGCTCTTTCACCACGCCATCTTTTTGCACTTTAGCGATCGCTGTATCCAGCTTTTCTTTCAACTGGGTATCGCCTTTACGCAGGCCGAAGGCGATGCCGCTGCCGAGAATTTTATCATCGCGTACGGCGTCACCGACGAAGCCGTAATCTTTACCGTCCGGACGCGACAGGAAACCGGTCTGACCGGCCGGGGCCAGCACTAATGTGCCGTCGAGACGACCGGATGACAGATCCAGATACACCTGATTCTGATCCTGATAAGAGACGATATCTACGCCTTTCGGTGCCCAGTGTGCCTGCGCATAACTTTCCTGAATCGACCCCTGTAACACGCCGATATGCTTGCCTTTCAGCGACTCCGTGGTCGGCAGCAGGCCGGAATCTTTCTTCGCAATCAGTTTGGTGGGGACGCGGTAAATCACGTTGGTAAAATCAATCGCCTGACGACGTTTATCCGTCACGTTCATCGCCGAGTTAATCGCATCAAATTTACGCGCCTGCAGGGCCGCAATCAGGCCGTCGAAAGAAGTGTCGTACCAGTCGCATTTCACACTGGCGGCGGCGCAGACGGCGTTGCCCAGATCGATATCAAAACCCTGTAATTCACCGGTCGCACTTTTCGATTCGAACGGTGGATATTGCGCTTCCAGACCAAATTTGAGCGTGGAACCGTCCGCCAGTGCGGAGAAAGACGCGACGGCACAACCTAACAGCAATGCGATTTTCAATTTTTTCATTATTCACAATTCCCCGGCGTTATTGAGATGAATACAAAGGTTCAGACGCGACACAACCGGCGTGCGCCTTCGTACAACGTGTCGTTATCTTTGGCAAAGCTCAGACGGATAAGCCCTGTTGGTTGGTTATTGCTGTAAAAGGCTGACAGCGGAATGGTCGCGATCTGATGATCGCGGATCAGGCTCAGCACAAATTCGTCGTCGGTCAGTGGACTGAAATGACTAAAACGCGCCAGCATAAAGAAACTGCCACGGCTTGGCAGTAATTCAAAGCGGGATTCGCTGAGGGCTTCGGCCAGCAGGTCGCGTTTTTGCTGATAAAAATCGGCCAGTCCCAGATAACTTTGCGGGTCAGCCAGCGCTTCGGCGAATGCGACCTGCATCGGCGTATCGGCAGAGAACACCATAAACTGATGCACTTTGCGGATTTCATCCATTAGTTCTGCCGGTGCCAGGCAATAACCCACACGCCAGCCGGTGACGTGATAGGTTTTGCCGAAAGACGACACAATCACGCTGCGCTCAGCCAGTTGCGGATAGCAGGCCATGCTTTCGTGGCGCTCGCCGTCGAACACCACGTGCTCATACACTTCATCGGACAAAATCACGATGTCGGTGTTTTGGGTCAGCGCGGTCAGTCGTTCGATATCAAATTCAGTGAAAATGGCACCGGTCGGGTTATGCGGACTGTTGATGATGATCATTCGCGTGCGGCTGTTGATCGCGCTGGCGACCTGATCCCAGTCGATGCTGAAATCATCCAGCGACAGGCCGATAGCCACCGGCTTCGCGCCCTGTAAACGGACGATCGGTGCATAGCTGTCAAATGACGGCTCGAAATAAATGACTTCATCGCCCGGATGTACCAGGGCGCTGATGGCGGAATACAGGCCTTCGCTGGCGCTGGCAATCACCGTCACTTCGCTGTCGGCATCATATTTGCAGCCATAAAGCGCTTCGACTTTGGCGGACAACGCATGGCGTAATGCCGCCACGCCACTCATTGGTGCGTACTGGTTATGCCCCTCGCGCATGGCTTTTGCGACGCTGTCGATTAACGCGGGCTGGCATGAGAAATTCGGTGCCCCCTGTGACAGGTTCAGGGCGTTATGTTCAGCGCTGAGCTGGCCGATAACGGTAAAAATGGTGGTGCCGACGTCAGGTAATTTTGACAGGGGCGACATGGCGCTCTTCATAGCATTTTCCCCAAAAAGCAGGCCGGGTGGCCATGAGAAGGTAAAACGGGTGTTGAATGATTAAGCAACAGTTCCCCTGTGCCGACAATGGAAAGTTTGTCATACTCGTTATGATCTGAAGTCATGGCTTTATAACGTTTCTGACGAGGTAACTGTGAGTTTTTCTCCTGAACTGCCGTATCTGAATTTACCCTCGCTCAACGTGCTGAAAACCTTTGCCGTGGTTGCGCAAACCTTGAATCTGACACACGCGGCGGCGTTGCTGCACATCACCCAGGGCGCGGTCAGTCGCCAGATCACCGGACTTGAGGCCACGCTGGGTTATCCGTTGTTTTTACGTCAGGCCCGCGGGCTGACGCTGACCCCGCGCGGGGCGCAGTTGTTGCCGCCGGTACAACAGGCGCTGGCGCTGATGGGAGAAGCCCTGCAACGTGTGGGTTCGCATCCGGATACCTTACGCATTAAATGCCCGACCTGTTCCATGCGCTGGCTGCTGCCGCGTGTTATCCAGCTACAAAACGACAGGCCGGATTTGCAGATCGAGCTGACAGCTTCCATCGCCCACGGCGTGGATTTCAGCAACGAACATTTTGATGCTGCCGTAGTGTTTGGTCGTCCGCCGGAATCACAGCGCCGGGCGCATCATCTGTTTGATGAAGTGCTGACGCCGGTGTGTACGCCGGAGTTTCTGCCGCGTCATAAAGGGAAAACGAAAGTGGCGGATCTGGCCGATAAAACGCTGCTTCACCCGACGCGTGACCGTCGCGACTGGTTGTTGTGGCTGCGGGAGGAGGGCGTACAGGGATTGCCGTCAGCCAAATCACAGCATTTCGATACGCTGGATCTGGCGATCAATTCGGCGTTGCAGGGCTACGGTGTGGCGATAGGCGATCTGACATTAATTGAAGATGATTTGCAGGCGGGAAGGGTGATTGCGCCGTTCCCGCTGTGCGTGGCAAGCGGCGCGTCTTATACGTTGCTGTATCCGGAAAATCCGACCCCTGCGCTGAAAGTGGCAATTGATTTTCTTAATGAAGAAGCGCGGCTCAGCCGGGAAAAACTGAGCGCGCTGTTATCTACCTCGCACCGGTTAGTCACCACAGGCTAATCAGTAAAGCGCAGCCAGTGCGCTGGCGATTGCGCCGGTCAGTTTGCTCAGTTCTTCAGGTGAAATGATGTACGGCGGCATCAGGTAAATCAGCTTGCCGAACGGGCGGATCCACACGCCCTGACCGACGAAATGCTTCTGCAATTGCGCCATGTCTACCGGCTGGCGCATTTCCACCACACCAATCGCCCCGAGCACCCGCACATCGGCGACCGCCGGATGTGCTGCCAGCGGCTGTAAACCGGCATTCAGCTGTTTCTCAATGCTCAATACCTGCGCCTGCCAGCGGTTTTCCGCAAGTAAATGCAGGCTGGCGCTGGCGACCGCGCAGGCCAGCGGATTGCCCATAAATGTCGGGCCGTGCATGAAACATCCCGCCTCGCCGTCACTGATCACCTGTGCCACATGGCGGGTGGTGAGCGTGGCGGAAAGTGTCATGTAGCCGCCGGTCAGGGCTTTGCCGAGGCAGAGGATATCCGGCGAAATCCCGGCGTGATCACAGGCAAACAGCTTGCCGGTGCGGCCAAATCCGGTGGCAATTTCATCGGCAATCAGCAACACGCCATATTCATCGCATAACTTACGCACGCGTTTGAGATACAACGGGTGATAAATCCGCATCCCGCCCGCCCCCTGAACGATGGGTTCTACAATGACTGCGGCGATTTTGCGGTGATTTTCGTCCAGCATTTTGGCAAATGGCGCGATATCCGCCTCATCCCATTTCCCGTCAAAACGGCTCTGCGGCGCATCGGCGAACAGATGCTGTGGCAGATAACCCTGATACAAACTGTGCATCGAGTTTTGCGGGTCACAGACTGACATCGCGCCAAAGGTGTCGCCGTGATAGCCGTTGCGCAGGGTCAGCAACGTCTGGCGTTTTTCACCGCGCGCCTGCCAGTATTGCATCGCCATTTTCAGTGCTACTTCAACGGCCACCGAACCAGAATCCGCCAGAAACACGCATTCCAGCCCGGCGGGGGTCATTTCTACCAGACGGCCGCACAACGCAACCGCCGGCGGATGGGTGATCCCGCCAAACATCACATGTGACATTTTTCCGATTTGTTCGATGGCCGCCTGGTTCAACTGCGGATGGTTGTAACCGTGGATTGCCGCCCACCAGGACGACATGCCGTCAACCAGTTTGCGGCCATCAGCCAGTTGCAACATCACGCCGGACGCGGATTCCACCGGATAGGCGGGCAGCGGTTTGGTCATGGAGGTATACGGATGCCAGATGTGGCGCTGGTCGAATTCAATATCGGCGGGAGTCATAAACGAATCCTGAGGCGTAAGTTGTAAACTAAAAAATAATTTTAACGTTGACGGTAAACCAAAACAAATTAAAAATAGTTTACGGATTATAACCCTTAAAAATTATTCCCTCTATTTTGGAGAAGTCATCAATGACTACCCGCACCCACTGGACGCTGGAAAAAACGCAGGCTCTGTTCGATAAGCCATTCCTGGAGCTGATGTTCGAAGCGCAGCAAATTCACCGTCAGCATTTTGACCCGCGACAGGTTCAGGTCAGCACCTTGCTGTCGATCAAAACCGGTGCCTGTCCCGAAGACTGTAAATATTGCCCTCAAAGTTCCCGTTACAAAACCGGGCTGGAATCTGAACGTCTGATGCAAGTCGAGCAGGTGCTCGAATCTGCCCGACAGGCGAAAGCCGCCGGTTCAACCCGTTTCTGTATGGGCGCGGCGTGGAAAAACCCGCACGATCGTGACATGCCGTACCTCGAGCAGATGGTGCAGGGCGTGAAAGAAATGGGCATGGAAACCTGCATGACCCTCGGCACGCTGAACACTACGCAGGCACAGCGTCTGGCGCACGCCGGGCTGGATTTCTACAACCATAACCTTGATACCTCGCCGGAATTTTACGGCAGCATCATAACGACCCGCAGCTATCAGGAACGCCTGGATACGCTGGCGGAAGTGCGCGGCGCAGGCATCAAAGTCTGTTCCGGCGGTATTGTGGGTTTAGGTGAAACCGTCAAAGACCGCGCCGGTTTGCTGATGCAACTGGCGAACCTGCCGGTGCCGCCGGAAAGTGTGCCGATCAACATGCTGGTGAAAGTGAAAGGTACGCCGCTGGCGGATAATGACGATGTGGATCCGTTTGATTTCATCCGCACGATCGCGGTCGCGCGCATCATGATGCCGCAATCTTATGTGCGCCTTTCCGCAGGTCGCGAACAGATGAGTGAGCAGACCCAGGCGATGTGCTTTATGGCCGGTGCCAACTCCATCTTCTACGGCTGCAAACTGCTGACCACGCCAAACCCGGCAGAAGATAAAGACCTGATTCTGTTCGGCAAGCTGGGGCTTAACCCGCAGTCATTTGAAACAGAAATGGGCGATAACCAGCAGCAGGCCGCGCTTGCCGAGCAGCTGGTCCACGCCGATACCGATCAGTTCTACAACGCTGCGGTATAACCGGTGAGCTGGCAAACGCGGATCAACGACGCGGTGGCGGCGCGCAAACAGGCGGCGGCATTTCGTGTACGGCAGCCGAATGAGGGCGGCAGTGCGCGTTTTCTGACGCAGGGCGGGCGGCGTTATCTGAATTTTTCCGGTAACGATTATCTCGGCCTGAGTCAGGACGCTGAGGTGATCGCCGCGTGGCAGCAGGGTGCGGCTAAATACGGTGTCGGCAGCGGCGGTTCAGGACACGTCACCGGTTACAGCGAGGTGCATGCCGCGTTTGAGCAACAACTGGCGCAGTGGCAGGGATATCCGCGGGCTTTGCTGTTTATCTCCGGTTTTGCGGCGAATCAGGCGATTCTCGCGGCGCTGATGCAGGCTGAGGATCGCGTGCTGGCTGACAAACTCAGTCACGCGTCTTTACTGGAAGCCGCAGCCCATGCACCTTCGCAGTTGCGGCGTTTTCACCACAATCAGCCGGATTCCCTGCAGCGCCTGCTGGAAAAACCCGTAGCCGGTGAAACGCTGGTGGTGACCGAAGGTGTATTCAGTATGGACGGCGACGCCGCGCCGCTGGCTGATCTGCATAGCTTGTCCAAAGCGCACGGTAGCTGGCTGATGGTTGATGACGCGCACGGTGTGGGCGTTACCGGTGAAGAAGGGCGCGGCAGTTGCTGGCAACAGGGCATCCGGCCGGAACTGCTGGTGGTCACATTCGGAAAAGCTTTCGGTTGCAGCGGCGCGGCGGTGTTGTGTGATGATGCTACCGCCGATTACCTGTTGCAGTTTGCCCGCCATCTGATTTACAGCACGTCGATGCCCGCCGCGCAGGTGTGCGCGTTACAGGCTGCACTGGCACGAGTCCGGCAGGATGACGGTCTGCGTGATAAACTGGCCGCCAATATTGCCCGTTTTCGCGCGGGTGCCGCCGGTTTGCCGTATCCGCTGACCGGTTCACAGACGGCGATCCAGCCGGTGATTGTGGGTGAAAACCAGCCCGCGCTGGATCTGGCATCCACCTTGCGCGATCGCGGATTGTGGGTCAGCGCCATCCGTCCACCGACGGTGCCACCGGGCAGTGCGCGGCTGCGCATTACCCTGACAGCGGCGCATGAGCCGGAAGATATCGATTTTTTGCTGGAGTCCCTTCATGGGTGCAGTCACTGAATTAGTGAACAAACAAGCGGTGGCCGATGCGTTCAGTCGTGCCGCTATCAGTTACGAAAACGCCGCGCAGTTGCAGCGTGATGTGGGTGAGGAATTACTGGCGCTGGCAGCGCCGTATCTGCAAGACGCCGGTAAGATTGTCGTCGATGCGGGCTGTGGCACCGGCCACTTCAGCCGTTACTGGCGTGCGCAGGGTAAAAATGTCATTGCGCTGGATCTCTCTGAGGGCATGTTAAATCGCGCCCGTGAGCTGGATTCTGCTGATGAGTACGTGCCGGGCGACATCGAACGTTTGCCGTTTGCCGACAACTCTGTCGATATCTGCTTCAGCAATCTGGCGGTGCAGTGGTGTAACGCGCTGCCACGCGCACTGGAAGAAATGCACCGCGTCACCCGCAACGGCGGGCTGGTGCTGTTTTCCACGCTGGCAGAAGGTTCGCTCAATGAGCTGGCCGCGGCATGGATGAAGGTCGATGGCCGACGTCACGTGAATCAGTTCCTGACGCCGGACAAAATCGCCGAAGCCTGCGCGCCGTATCGCCATGATGTGACCTTCAGCGATCATGTTGCTCAATTCCCCGATGTGATGTCGCTGCTGCGCTCGCTGAAAGGCATCGGTGCGACGCACATCAAAAATGGCCGCCTCGGCGGTCTGGGCGGGCGTGAACGTCTGCAATTGCTGGACAAACACTATGCCCGCCGCGACGGCATCCTGCCGCTCAACTACCGGCTGGTCTACGGCATTTTGCAGGTCGAAGAACTGATCCCCCGATAAATAACTCCTCCCCCTGCGAAGGGGGAGGTTGGGAGGGGGGTTTTGCAGGCAACTTGAAAGTCAGAGTTGCCATTAATACCCCACCCCACCCCAACCCTCCCCTTCGCAGGGGAGGGAGCTAAAACCAACACCAGGCTTTTCATGAAACAAAAATACTTTATTACCGGCACCGACACTGAAGTCGGTAAAACCGTCGCGACCACCGCTTTTTTGCAGGCTGCCGCGCAGGCAGGACACAAAACAGCCGGATACAAACCGGTGGCATCCGGCAGTGAAATGACCGGCGAAGGCCCGCGCAACAGTGATGCGCTGGCGTTACAGGCTTACAGCACCGTCGGGCTGCGTTATGACGAAGTGAACCCCTGCACCTTTATCGAACCGACTTCGCCACATATCGTCAGCGAACTGGAAAAACGGCCGATTGATCCGCGGGTGCTATCAGACGGATTACGTCATCTCGAACCGCTGGCGGACTGGGTGGTGGTGGAAGGCGCAGGCGGCTGGTACACACCGCTGACGGCAGATTATACCTTTGCTGACTGGGTTATCGCCGAGCAGTTGCCGGTAGTGTTAGTGGTAGGCATGCGGCTGGGTTGCATTAACCACGCCGTGCTGACGGCGCAGGCCATCACACAAAGCGGGTTGCATCTGGCGGGCTGGATAGCTAACGACGTACAGGAAACGGGGAAGCATCATCAGGCATACATGGATACGCTCACGCGTATGCTGCCTGCGCCTTTGCTGGGCGAGATCCCTTACCTGAGTGCCGGAACTGACGTTAATTTGGGACAGTATCTTCATCTTAACCGTCTCACGGCATGAGACGTCAGACGGTCAGATAATTTTTGACTAATGTATCGTCAAGCTGCGCCAGTGTGCCTTGCGCGATGTTGCGTCCGCCGTCGACCAGGCAGAACCGGTCGGCAACGCTGCGGATGAACGGCAGTTTATGACCGACCAGCAACAATGTCAGGCCGAGATCACGGTTCAGGCGGTGAATGATATTGCCCATGTTTGCCGCCATCGATGCGCTGGTGTGCTCGGTCGGTTCATCCAGAATCAGTAATTCAGGTTCCTGAACCAGCGCACGACTGATTGCCAGTTGTTGCTGCTGGCTTTCATCGAGCTCACCGGCTTTGCGCGCCCCCATCTCCTTTAATGTCGGAAACAGGTCATACACCTCTTCCGGCACGCGACGGGTCTTATTCCGGCTGGCCATCATGGCGATTTGCAGGTTTTCATCGACGCTCATCTGCGAAAAAATCTGCCGTCCCTGTGGCACATAACCAATCCCCATTTGCGCGCGGCTTTCGACCGGCAAATTCAGCAGACTTTGCGGCTCTTCGTCACGCGACTGCCAGGAGATGGCGCCGCTTTTCACCGGAAGATGCCCCATGATGCAGTTCACCAGCGTGGTTTTTCCCACGCCATTTCGCCCGATCAGGCAGGTACATTGACCGCGGTACAGTTCGAGATTGATATCCCACAGAATATGTTTTTGCCCATAATACTGATTAACTGATTTTACACTTAACATCAGACCTCCCTCCCGCACGGAGCCTTCCGCTGAACTTCATTTTGACGGCCACTGTCATATTTCTGACATTTATGTTCCGCTGTTAATGCCCCAACGCAGAATTTAATTCCGTTTGTTGACGGCTAACCTGACAGCATCAATTACAGATAAATCCCCCTTAATCAGTGATAAATGGGGTTAAGGGGCATTTCCTTGCGCTAAAAATGATTTTTCCTGCCTGAAAGCAGGGGAATTCTCATTTTTTATGGCGGGGCGAAAAAAGCAGTTCCGGCTGTCGCAACCTCCACATGCAGAGACGTTGCAACTCTCAGGCCAAGTTTGTAAAAACGGCCAGGGAAAGAGAAGTTACAGGGGTGTTAACAGGCGCGCCGCTGATGATTTCGGATTATTCATTAGCATTTCTGAGGTTTTTGAGATTACCCCATAAGGAGTAGTCCACGGTGAACTGCACTTTGCCAGTGCCGTCTTCACTGTTTTTGGTGCAAACACATGGACAAACGTGAGCAAAAAATTCTGGTGAGATGTACTTTTGGTTTTTGCAAGAAACATCAGCCCAGAAATTTAGGCAAAATAGGCATAAATAAGGAGATAAAAAAGATAAAAAATAACTAAAAAAGACCTTTCAGACTCACGGAAGGCAAAATTCAGTTTTTTACCAACTCCCGCAGCGCGGGGCGTGCTGGGACTTATCCACTATTCCTGTGGATAACCTTGTGCATGAGAGTGAGAAAAGTTGCTACAGACGAGTCAGCATGCGGGTTCCGCTTAGTTTGCCCGTATTCGCAGCTTTTTAATGATACTGTTTTTAATCAACGAGTTAGTTAAAAGCAATACAGCCGTAATTCGTTCGTCATAGTTGTGTCAATCTTCGTCAACCTGTGGTCAGAAAATGGAGGGAATGCGGATTTTGGGAAAAAATGTCATCTGATGGTGAGAATTCTCATTCGTCATATCCTAAAAAAGTGCAGCATCGACAGCACGTTAAAACGCCAACACTTTTTATCGATTGGAAGCTGGTTTTATATACAGTATTATAGCGAAGGTAAAATCAGGGCTGGCAAAAATCGCGAAGTCTTTCATACTATTTTTCCGCAAACTGTTCACCCGTTCAGCGCGCATGGCCCTATGCATTCCCATTTCAGTCAGGTAGCCCGTCATGAGTAAAGAGTTCAAACTGCATTCCGAATTTAAACCGTCAGGTGACCAGCCAGAGGCGATACGCCGTCTGGAAGAAGGGCTGGAGAACGGACTGGCGCACCAGACATTGCTCGGGGTAACCGGTTCAGGAAAAACCTTTACCGTGGCGAATGTGATTGCGGATCTGAACCGTCCGACGATGGTGCTTGCCCCCAACAAAACGCTGGCCGCACAGTTATACGGCGAGATGAAAGAGTTCTTCCCGGAAAACGCCGTCGAATATTTCGTCTCTTACTATGACTATTATCAGCCTGAAGCGTATGTTCCGAGCTCCGATACCTTTATCGAAAAAGACGCCTCGGTGAACGAACACATCGAGCAGATGCGTCTTTCTGCCACCAAAGCGCTGCTCGAACGGCGCGATGTCATTGTGGTGGCCTCTGTTTCTGCGATTTACGGTCTGGGCGACCCGGACTTATACCTGAAAATGATGCTTCACCTGACCAAAGGGATGATTATCGATCAGCGTTCGATCCTGCGCCGTCTGGCGGAACTGCAATATGCACGCAACGATCAGGCTTTCCAGCGCAGTACTTTCCGCGTGCGTGGCGAAGTGATTGATGTGTTCCCGGCGGAATCGGACGATCTGGCGCTGCGCATTGAGTTATTTGATCAGGAAGTTGAACGCCTTTCGCTGTTTGATCCGCTGACAGGCCAGGTGCAGCATGAAGTGCCGCGTTTCACCATCTACCCGAAAACGCACTACGTCACGCCACGCGAACGTATTGTGCAGGCGATGGAAGAAATTAAAGTCGAACTGGCGGATCGCCGCAAAGTGTTGCTGGCCAACAACAAATTGCTGGAAGAACAGCGCATCAGCCAGCGTACGCAGTTTGATCTCGAAATGATGAACGAGCTGGGTTATTGCTCCGGTATCGAAAACTACTCACGTTATCTGTCTGGCCGCGGGCCGGGCGAGCCGCCGCCGACGCTGTTTGATTATTTGCCGGCTGACGGCCTGCTGATTGTCGATGAATCGCACGTCACCATTCCGCAAATCGGCGGTATGTACAAAGGCGACCGCTCGCGTAAAGAAACGCTGGTGGAATACGGTTTCCGCCTGCCTTCAGCGTTGGATAACCGCCCGATGCGCTTTGAGGAATTCGAAGCCCTGGCGCCGCAAAGTATTTATGTCTCGGCCACGCCGGGCAAATACGAGCTGGAGAAATCCGGTGACGATGTGGTCGATCAGGTCGTGCGTCCGACCGGTTTGCTGGATCCGATCATCGAAGTGCGACCGGTAACCACGCAGGTTGATGACCTGCTGTCTGAAATCCGCAAGCGTGTGGCGATTAACGAGCGTGTGCTGGTCACCACGCTCACCAAGCGTATGGCCGAGGATCTGACTGAGTATCTGGAGGAACACGGCGAGAAGGTGCGTTACCTGCACTCTGATATCGATACCGTCGAGCGCGTCGAGATTATCCGCGATTTGCGTCTGGGGGAATTTGACGTGCTGGTCGGCATCAACTTACTGCGCGAAGGGCTGGACATGCCGGAAGTGTCGCTGGTGGCGATTCTCGATGCGGACAAGGAAGGCTTCCTGCGTTCTGAACGTTCGCTTATCCAGACCATCGGCCGTGCGGCGCGTAACCTCAACGGTAAAGCGATTCTGTACGGTGATAAAATTACCAATTCAATGGCCCGCGCCATTGAAGAAACCGAACGACGTCGCGCCAAACAGGAAGCGTACAACCTCGAAAACGGCATCACGCCGATGGGGCTGAACAAGAAGATCTCCGACATCCTGCAACTCGGTCAGCCGAAAACCAAAAAGAACAAAGACAAACGCGATGCCGAAGCGGCGCAAACCTTCAAATCGCTTACGCCGAAAGCGCTGGAGCAACGCATCAAAGAGCTGGAAAGCAAGATGTATGCGCACGCGCAAAATCTGGAATTCGAAGAGGCGGCCAACACGCGCGACGAGTTGCATGCCTTGCGTGAGCAGTTTATTGCGATTTCATAACGAGAAGGGTGGTAGACTGCGCGGCTTAAAAATCATGACCCAGACATTTTAACGAAGAGCGAGCCAATGACTGATACACCACAAAACCCTGGCGCAGCGAAAGATCCGCTGCACGGCGTCACGCTGGAAAAACTGCTGACAACGCTGGTGGATAACTTTGGCTGGCCGGCGCTGGCCTCGCAGGTGAATATCAACTGCTTCAAAAGCGACCCGAGTGTGAAATCCAGCCTGAAATTTCTGCGCCGCACGCCGTGGGCGCGTAAGGAAGTGGAAACGCTGTATCTGGATTTCATTGAAGGTCATCTGCGCCCGGATATGACCCGCAGCAAGCGCCGCACACCGCTCTCAGCACAGGCTCCGCAAAAGCCAAAAGTCAGCACCGCCAAACCGGCTGCCGACAGCCCGTGGAATAACCATCCGCTGGTGAAAAAGTAATTTAGGCGCATTTCATTCTGTTCATTTGAGGGGAAGGATCGTGTCAGAGCAACATGTTCTTATCGTGGTGGATATGCAAAACGGGGTGTTCGCTTCCCCGCGTTATGACCGCAGCGGACGGGCTGAGCGCATTAATCAGCTGATTGACCGGGCAGGGCGGGTTATTTTCATTCAGCACGCTGAAGGTGAAATGACCGAAGGCAGCGAATTCTGGCAGATATTACCGGAATTACATCAGCCGGAAGGCGCGATTTCTGTGACTAAAACCGCCTGTGATTCCTTCTACCGCACTTCACTCGATAACGTTCTGCAGGAACTGAATGCGACCCGTTTTACCCTTTGCGGTTGTGCAACGGATTATTGCGTAGACACCACCATCAAAATCGCTGCCAGCAAAGGCTATGCCGTGACGGTTGCGTCAGATGCGCACACTACCGGCGATCGCACACACGCGACGGCGCAGCAACTGATCGGGCAGCATAATGAAGTGTGGCGTGAGTTATCTGTGCCGGGAAATCCGGTAACGGTAAAAACCACTGCGGAAATCCTGGCTGACTGGCAGTAAATTCAGTTTTCGGACGCAAAAAAGGCCGCATCGCGCGGCCTTTCTTATATCTGATGTTTACCAATCAGATCATTTTTTGCAGCGCCTCTTCAATCGCCATGCGTAACATGTCGCGGTCATGACGATAGGGCACATCACTGGCTTCGAGCGGGCTTTGAATAATCAGATGTTCAGTGGCGCTTCCGCCGATTTTGACTTTCGGCCCGACAATCGCGGCATCGGCGCGGCGGCCGATGCGTTTCTCGATCATATCCAGTTTGTCGTCCAGCGTCAGCGACGCGGCGGCGACACTCAGTTCCTTCCCCAGATTTCCGATATACACGATATGCGCCCGGCTGCGGCGCAGCGCGGTTGTCAGATCATTCATCAGTAACAACGGCATCAGGCTGGTAAAGAAACTCCCCGGCCCGATCAGGATCAGATTTGCCTCAGCAATGGCCTGTAACGCTTCACGGGTGGTGGACACCTGGGGTTCCAGCCGCAGTTCGCGCGGAATTTGTGCCAGTTTATCGACGTTGACTTCGCCGTGAACCGTTTCACCATTGGCATCAATGGCCGCCAGATCGACCGGCTGTTCTGACATCGGGATCAGTTCTGCGTCGACTTTCAGCAGGCTTCGTACCAGATTGATCGCTTCGAGCGGGCGCACGGTGAGATGATCCAGCGCGCGCAGCATCAGATTGCCAAGATTATGGCCATCCAGCTCGCCCTGGCCGCTGAAACGGTATTCGAACATCGCCGACGCCAGACTCGGTTCGGTGATCAGCTGATTCAGGCAATTGCGCATATCACCCCAGGCAATGCCGCCAACGGAACGGCGGATACGGCCAGTCGAACCGCCGTTATCGGTAGTCGTCACAATGCCGGTCAGGCGCGGACCCAGCAGCGAGAGTGAAGACATCACACGGCCCAGCCCGTGACCTCCGCCTAATGCCACCACCCGGTCGAGGTCTGCTAATGTTCGGTTGCGCATGGTTTTCCTTTCAAATGGGGAGCGGCGGGTTTACATCGTTTTCTGCGGCGGATTTTACCTAATTTTGCAACAAGATGTTATCCCTTCACGCCACTCTCAGGACATTAAAAACCGGGCAGTTTCAGCGTTGAAAATGCAGCCTTTTGTCGTAAAAAATCGTTATGTATCAAAATACATAACGAAAAACCATCTTGGCGTTCAGGACTTTGCGGCGTTAGAATATCCCCCGTTACCCCCGTATTCATTCTCGATCCGCTACGGACGGTATGAATCAACTCCTAGCCCTGGTTCCTAAGTTGCCTTTCTGACGTCGTTCCCACAGAAACAATATGGAGCCCTGGCCGTGACGAAAGTCACCAGGGTGCATGGCAGAAATGCCCGCATCTCCCGTATCTGGAAAGGTGTTAAGGTGCTTCAACTTACTGATGCTTTTGCCCGCAAGTTTTATTACTTGCGGCTGTCGATCACAGATGTGTGCAATTTTCGTTGCACCTATTGTCTGCCGGATGGCTACAAGCCGCACGGACACAGCAATAAAAGCTTTCTCTCGCTCGATGAAATCCGTCGGGTCAGCCGCGCGTTCGCCAGTCTGGGAACGGAAAAAGTGCGCCTGACCGGTGGAGAGCCGTCGCTGCGCCGCGATTTCTGCGAGATCATTGCCGCAGTGCGCGAAAATCCTTCCATCAAAACCCTCGCGGTGACCACTAACGGTTATCGCATGGCGCGTGATATCGATAAATGGCGCGATGCCGGTCTGACCAACATCAACGTCAGCGTCGACAGTCTCGACGCCCGCCAGTTTCACGCCATCACCGGTCAGGATAAATTCCGCGACGTTATGGCGGGTATAGATGCGGCCTTTGACGCCGGTTTCAGCAAGGTGAAAGTCAATACCGTGCTGATGCGCGATGTCAATCACGCCAGCCTGAATACCTTCCTCGACTGGATAAAAACCCGTCCGATCCAGCTGCGTTTCATTGAACTGATGGAAACCGGCGACGGCGGCGACTTGTTCCGCAAACACCACGTTTCCGGTGAGGTGCTGCGCGAACAACTGGTGCGTCAGGGCTGGCAGTTACAACTTCGCTCACGCAGCGATGGCCCCGCGCAAGTCTTCAGTCATCCGGATTATCTGGGTGAAATCGGTCTGATCATGCCGTACGAAAAAGACTTCTGCGCCAGTTGCAACCGGCTGCGTGTGTCTGCCCTTGGCAATCTGCATTTGTGTCTGTTCGGCGAGCAAGGCATTCCGTTACGCGATTTATTAGCCGACGACATGCAACAGGACGATTTGATGGACCGCATTCAGGGCGGCCTCAGCCGTAAAAAACAAACCCACTTCCTGCATGAAGGCAATACCGGAATTACTCAGAACCTGTCGTTTATCGGCGGCTAAACCCGGTACTGATCGTTTAAGGAGCAAACTGATGAGCAAAGCCAGTAAAGAGTTCTTGCCTTTATCTGTCGCGATCATGACGGTTTCTGACCGCCGAACCGACGCTGAAGACACGTCCGGGCATTACCTGAAAGAAGCGGTGACCGAAGGCGGCCATCATGTCGTCGCGCAGCAAATTGTCAAAGAGAACATTTACAGCATCCGCGCTGTTGTATCTGCGTGGATTGCGGATGAAAAGATTCAGGCGATTTTGGTCAACGGTGGCACGGGTTTTAACGCGGGCAACAATACGCCGGAAGCGCTGAAGCCTTTGTTTGACCGTGAAATCGAAGGTTTTGGCGAGCTGTTTCGCATGGTGTCGTTTGAAGATATCGGCACCTCGACGATTCAGTCGCGCGCCATCGGCGGCATCGCCAACCAGACGGTGATTTTCGCTATGCCCGGTTCAACCCGCGCCTGCCAGACCGCCTGGGACAACATTATTGAAGCGCAGCTCGATGCCCGTCAGGGGCCGTGCAATTTCACTCCACATTTGAAGAAATAAGTATGTCTGAACTGACCCATATTAATGCGTCCGGCGACGCTCACATGGTGGATGTTTCCGGTAAAGCCGAAACGGTCCGCGAGGCCCGCGCCGAAGCTTTTGTTGAAATGGCCGCTGACACGCTGGCGATGATCATCAACGGCAATCACCATAAAGGTGATGTGTTTGCTACGGCGCGTATCGCTGGCATTCAGGCGGCGAAGAAAACCTGGGATCTGATCCCACTGTGTCATCCGCTGCTGCTGACCAAAGTGGAAGTGAATCTGCAAGCACAGCCGGAACATAACCGTGTGCGCATCGAATCCCGCTGCCGTCTGAGCGGTAAAACCGGCGTGGAAATGGAAGCGCTGACGGCGGCTTCTGTGGCGGCACTCACTATCTACGACATGTGCAAAGCCGTGCAAAAAGATATGGTGATTGGCCCGATCCGCCTGCTGGAGAAAAGCGGCGGTAAATCAGGAGATTTTAAGGCGGAAGGTAAGGTGGAAGTATGATCGACATTCTGTTCTTCGCGCAGGTACGCGAACTGACCGGCACCTCCGGTCTGCAACTCCCTGCTGATTTCGCCACGGTGGAAGAGCTGCGCGCTTCGCTCACCGGACGCGGCGACCGCTGGGCACTGGCGCTGGAATCCGGGAAATTACTGGTGGCGGTTAACCAGACGCTGACCACGATGGCGCATCCGCTGCGTGCGGGCGATGAAGTGGCGTTCTTCCCGCCGGTCACCGGGGGCTGAGATGGATCAGACGAAAATTGTTGTTGATGCCGCGCCGTTCAGCGTGGGTGATGAGTACAACTGGCTGGCGCAATCGGACGCCGACGGTGCTGTGGTCACGTTTACAGGCAAAGTGCGTAATCATAATCTGGGTAATCATGTCAGCGCCTTAACGCTGGAACATTATCCGGGCATGACCGAAAAAGCGCTGGCAGAGATTGTTGCTGAAGCCCGTACCCGCTGGCCGCTGCAAAGTGTGTCTGTTTATCACCGCGTCGGACCGATGTATCCGGGCGATGAAATTGTGTTTGTCGGCGTGACCAGCGCGCATCGCGGTATGGCTTTTGAAGCCAATGAATTCATTATGGATCATCTGAAAACCCGCGCGCCGTTCTGGAAGCGTGAAGCCACAGAAGAGGGTGATCGCTGGGTCGATGCCCGCGACAGTGATAAAGAGGCGGCGGCGCGCTGGTAAATAGCGCCTCAACCATACGCAGACCTCCCATGCTTTTCTCTCTATCTGTGATACGCTTTACAAATCGGGAGGCTGTTTTGGCCTCATTTTTCATCCTCCATGCAAAAGGGTAATCATCATGGATCGATATCCACGCAGTAACGGTTCAATTGTTGAACGCGCGAATACCGGCATTCAGGCGTACATGGCGCAAGTGTATGGCTGGATGTTCTGTGGCTTGCTGCTGACCGCATTTGTGGCCTGGTACGCTTCCGGCTCTGAAAAAATCATGAGCTTTGTTTTCTCCAGCCAGATTACTTTCTTCGGCTTGATCATCGCGCAACTGGCGCTGGTGTTCGTGATTTCCGGCATGGTGAATCGCCTGAGCGGCACGGTCGCCACCGGCCTGTTTATGCTGTATTCCGCACTGACCGGTCTGACGCTTTCCAGCATTTTTCTGGTCTACACCGGTGATTCAATCTTTGGAACGTTCATCGTCGCTGCCGGTATGTTCGGCGCAATGAGTGTCTACGGTTACGTGACCAAGCGCGACCTGACCGGGATCGGCAGCATGTTGTTCATGGCTCTGATTGGTCTGGTGCTGGCATCACTGGTGAACATGTGGCTGAAAAGCTCCGGCCTCGCGAACATCATTTCGTACGCCGGTGTGCTGATCTTCGTCGGTCTGACGGCGTATGACACGCAGAAGCTGAAAAATATGGGTGCGCAGTTGTCAGCGGATGACCGCGATAACTTTCGTAAATACTCGATTGTTGGCGCACTGACCTTGTATCTCGATTTCATCAACCTGTTCCTGATGTTGTTGCGGATTTTCGGCAACCGCCGGTAAGGTTTTTTGATTTCAAATATTAGAAAGGGGCACTGAGAAGTGTCCCTTTTTTTATGCTGACAGGTTAGGTTTATTAGCTCCCTCCCTTGCGAAGGGGAGGGTTGGGGTGGGGTATTAAGATCAAAAAATGAAAGCTGAAGTGTGCAGGGATAATGGTGTCAGCCCTTAAAACCCCCTCCCGGCCTCCCCCTTCGCAGGGGGAGGAGCAAATCAAAACCTGACCCGCCCCGTCGGCACCTGCCGAAAACTCCACCAAACCTGCACCGTATTGAACAGCACCAGTATCGCCGTGACGATAAACACCCAGCGGAAGCCAAGCAGTGCCGAGGCACTTGAGCCAATCAGCGGCCCGACCACATTCCCGAGATACATAAAAGACTGGTTGTAACCGAATATCCGGCCGGTGACCTGATCACTGCTGTATTTCACCAGCAACGCCTGTACCGCAGGCATCAGCGCGCCATCGCCGAAACCGAGCATGAAACGCAGGATCCCGAGCTGGGTCGGCGTATTGATCAGTGCCATCAGGCAAAACAGAATGAAGCAAAAAACCAGCGCGGCAATCAGAATGCGATGCGCGCCAATGCGGTCGCCGAGCTTGCCAAGTTTCGGGGCGGCCATCAGCGCGGAAACGCCCGGCACGGCGGCAATCACGCCACTGATAAAGGCGATATTGCTGGTATCCGATGACAGTTCGCGGATAAATAGTGTCAGGATCGGGCTGATGGAACCGTTGGCGAGCTGAATCATCATGGTGGTGACGAACAGGCTGACAATCAGCCACGGGTAGGGCAGCGTAGTAAATACGGCTTTGCCGCTCAGACGGTTGGCTTTGGTGACCGGCACCACGCGTTCTTTAATCAAAAATAATGTGATCAGAAAGCTGATAAACAGCATGCCGCTGGTGACGAAAAACACCGTGCGCAGGCCGAGATGGTCAGCCATAAAGCCGCCGAGCAGCGGGCCGATAATCACGCCGGATACCTGACCGGTAGACAGCGTGCCGAGCGCCCAGCCACTTTTATCGCGCGGTACCTGCGAGGCGACCAGCGCCATCGCGTTGGGAATATACCCGGACGTCAGGCCCATTAGTGTGCGCAGAATGAAAAGCTGCCAGACGTTGGTGGCGAACCCCTGCAACATCATGACAATCGCCATCCCCAGCGCGGCGCGCAGCAACATCAGTTTGCGGCCTTTGCGGTCAGCCAGACTGCCCCACAACGGCGCAACGATGGCGGAAACCAGGAACGTGCCGCTGAATACCAGCCCTGACCACAGGCTCAGGGATTCGTGAGACGTTACGCCAAGTTGTTCGATATAAAGGGGTAAAAAAGGCAGGATCTGACTCATCGCCATGCCGGTAAAAAAACAGCCCAGCCAGACGGAGATTAAATTTACTTTCCAGGTTTCCATGTTGCAGCGATGTAGCCTTATGGACAGAGGAGTGAGAGAAAAGAAGCATAGCAATCAAATCTGTGAAGTGGGACGCAAAAAGTGGGAACCCATTCATCAGGTTTATAATTGATTATCCTGTGTCAAAGTTTCGGATTATCGCGGCAGATTATGCGGCCTGAAACTGTTACCAGAATCTGCGGCTGTAACCATCAGTTACAGGCCAGAAGGAGATAACTTCACGCAGAGCGGCGTTTTGTGCTACTATCGCCCCAACTGGCGCACTGCAGTTTGTGCCGAATCCTCGTGGTAATGCCTCATTTGCCTCGTCTGATCATCCACTCTTGAAACTGCACCGAACCCCGTTCGGGTTAGAGTGGACTGGAGCTTTTCCTTATATGTCATTTGATTCCCTCGGCTTAAGTGCCGAAATTTTGCGTGCTGTTGAAGAACAGGGCTATCGCGAACCTACGCCTATTCAGCGTCAGGCTATTCCTGTCGTGCTGGAAGGCCGTGACCTGATGGCGAGTGCGCAGACCGGTACCGGTAAAACCGCTGGTTTTACCTTGCCGCTGCTCAATATGCTCAGCCATACCAACGCGCAATTCAAAGGACGTCGCCCGGTTCGTGCGCTGATCCTGACCCCAACCCGTGAGCTGGCGGCGCAGATTGGTGAAAACGTACAGGCCTACAGCAAATACCTCACCCTGCGTTCTCTGGTGGTATTTGGTGGTGTGAGCATCAACCCGCAGATGATGAAACTGCGCGGTGGTGTGGATGTGCTGATCGCAACGCCGGGTCGTTTGCTGGATCTGGAACATCAGCGTGCTGTTGATTTATCTCAGGTTGAAATTCTGGTGCTGGACGAAGCCGACCGCATGCTGGACATGGGCTTCATTCACGATATCCGTCGCCTGCTGGCAAAACTGCCTGCCAAGCGTCAGAACCTGCTGTTCTCCGCGACGTTCTCTGATGAGATCAAAGGTCTGGCGAGTAAGTTGCTGACCAACCCGGCCTCTGTCGAAGTCGCGCGTCGTAACACCGCTTCTGCGCAAATTGAACAAAGCGTTCATTTTGTTGATAAGAAACGCAAAAGAGAATTGCTGTCGCAGATGATCGGTGAAGGCGACTGGAAACAGGTGCTGGTGTTCAACCGGACAAAACATGGTGCAAACCATTTAGCCGAACAACTCAATAAAGATGGCATCACGGCTGCTGCTATTCACGGCAACAAAAGTCAGGGCGCACGTACCCGTGCACTGGCTGATTTTAAAGCCGGTTCTGTCCGTGTTCTGGTGGCAACAGACATCGCTGCGCGTGGCCTGGATATCGATATGTTGCCGCACGTGGTCAACTATGAGCTGCCAAACGTACCGGAAGATTACGTTCACCGTATCGGCCGTACCGGTCGTGCGGAAGCCACCGGTGAAGCGATTTCTCTGGTGTGTGTGGACGAACACAAACTGCTGCGTGATATCGAGCGTCTGCTGAAACGTGAAAATCCTCGCATCGCACTGGAAGGTTACGAGCCCGATCCGAGCATCAAAGCTGAGCCGATCATCAATGGTCGTCAGGGCAGCGGCGGTGGTGGTGGGCGTGGCGCGCCACGTCAGGGCCAGCGTCCTGGCGCACCGCGTACGGGTGCTCCACGTTCAGGCGCTCCGCGTCAGGGCGGTAACGGTCAGCGCAGCGGTACGTCTGAAAACCGGGGTTCAGAAAACCGTGGTTCAGCTGAGAACCGTCCGGCACGTTCGCGTCCTGCCCATGCAGGCCAGCGTCGCACCGGCAATGCAGGCAGCGGCAACAAATAAGTTTCCGGATCCCCTGTAATGCAATCAAACCGCCTTCACTGAAGGCGGTTTTTTTTCGCGGGTAATCTAACGAATCACGTACGCACAACGGCGTGCACCCTGCAAAATATGTTCGGTGCGTTCGACACTGGCGTTCAGCACATCGCTGAACACATCGCGTTCCGCACGGCAAAATCCCTGACAGGTAGCTGCGGCAGCGCAAATCGGGCAGTGATTTTCGACAAACAGATAACTGCCATCCTCCTGCATTTTCCAGTCCGCCATATAGCCTTCACGGGTACGGATATCCGTCAGCCTTTGCAATTTGTCTTCCATCGACACCGCCCCGAGCATCGCCTGGCGGTAGTGTTCCTGCGTGATTTTTTCCCGCGAGGTGATGAGCTGATCCAGCGCCGAATCCCCCAGAGAGGTGCGGATCAGTTGCAAAAGTTGTACGGTGAGGTCAGCGTGGGCATCGGGAAATCGCGCATGACCGGCGGCGGTCAGTTGCCAGAACTGCGCCGGACGTCCGACACCCTGTGAGACAGATTTGGCTTCCACCAGTCCTTCCTTCGCCAGCTTCACAAACTGCTGGCGCGCGGCTTCACCTGTGGTACCCAGCAGATGGCCGGCATCGCTGGCCTGAAGTTGCCCGTGGGTTTTCAGCAGCATCAGTAAACGCTCTGCGACGCTTTGCCGTACGTCATTTTTATTTTCCAGGTCATTGCTTGACATATTGCCTCGACGGGTTCTAGATTACGTAAAAAATATTCCAAGTTATTTCTTGTTTTAATCATATCATAACCACAGCACGCTTCAATGCGTGGACAGTACAAACCAAAGGGATGCAGAGAAAATGTCGGGAAGTCATAACGGATGGGCGGATTTATTCAGCGCCGAAAACCGGGGCAGTGCCATTACCCTGAGCGCAGGTGTCGCGCTTTATGCGACTAACAGCTACATCGTCATCACGATTTTACCCTCCGTTGTGCAGGATATCGGCGGGCTGGCGTGGTATGCCTGGAACACTACGCTGTACGTTGTGTGTTCCATTCTCGGCTCAGCACTTTCTGCACGATTGATGCGCACCGCCGGGCCGCGTGGCAGCTATCTGATGGCGACCGCTATTTTTATTGCCGGTGCCGCCATTTGTACCGCCGCGCCGAATATGCCGGTGCTGCTGCTCGGACGGGCGCTGCAGGGGCTGGGGGGCGGATTCCTGTTCGCACTCTCCTACGCGATGATCAACCTCCTGTTTAAAGAATCTCTCTGGCCGCGCGCCATGGCGCTGATTTCGGCGATGTGGGGCATTGCGACGCTGGGCGGCCCGGCGGTAGGGGGTATCTTCGCCGAACTGCATGCATGGCGCTGGGCGTTTGGTTTGCTGTTGCCGGTGACGTCGCTGTTCGGGGTGTGGGTCTGGCGGATTTTGCCAAAATCCCGGCACGCCCGGCAGCCGGACGAACCGCTGCCGCTGATGCAACTGGCCTTGCTGACCGGCGCAGTGTTAGTGGTATCGGCGGGCAGTCTGTCTTCATCAGGGCTGATTAACTTGCTCGGTTTCGTGGTCGCGGTGGCGATGATTTTAATCTTGCGCCACCGCGAATTTACGGCGGATGTCAGACTGCTGCCGCGCAACGCTTTACGCCGTTCCTCACCGCTCTATGGCCTGTATCTGGTGATGACGTTGCTGATTATCGGCCTCGGTTGCGAACTGTTTGTGCCGTATCTGCTGCAACATTTACACGGTCAGACCCCGCTGGCCGCCGGATACATCACTGCCGCGGCGGCCGCGGGCTGGACATTAAGTGAAGTGGCCAGTTCCGGCTGGACAGGCCGTCGCGCGGATGGCGCGATTATCTGCGGGCCACTGATCCTGGCTGCCGGTTTGCTTTTACTGTTGTTCACCGTGCCGGTCGCTTTCGGTCTGCCGTGGCTGAATATCAGTGGCGTGGTGCTCGGGCTGACGCTGGCCGGTTTTGGGATTGGCCTCGGCTGGCCGCATTTGCTGACCCGCGTTCTGCAACAGGCACCGGAAGAGGATCGCGAAAAAGCCGGTGCGTCGATAACCGTGGTGCAATCTTTTGCGGCGGCGCTTGGCGCGGCGTTAGCCGGAACGGTGGCTAACTTTGCAGGCGTTGATAAGGGGGATAGCGGTGCAGCCAGCGCGGCATTCTGGATGTTCCTGCTGTTTGCTGTGCCTGCGCTTCTGGCGGTGTGGATTGCCTGGCGCTCCGTCAGAGTCAGACGCTTGCAGGGCAGGGCGAAAACCTCATTAAGCGGCGATTTGTCTCAGGGGTAATTGCCCGGCGGCGGGCCTTGCGGTAATCTTGCGCGTCATTTTTAAGGGTTGAACTGCGATGCGCGTATTACTGGCTCCGATGGAAGGTGTGCTTGATCCTCTGGTTCGTGAACTTCTCACAGAAGTAAACGACTACGATTTGTGCATCACCGAGTTTTTGCGCGTGGTGGATCAGCTGCTTCCCGCTAAATCCTTCTATCGCTTGTGTCCTGAATTACATCATGCCAGCCGCACGTCTTCGGGCACGTTAGTGCGCGTTCAGCTACTCGGTCAGTATCCGCAATGGCTGGCCGAAAACGCCGCCCGTGCGGTGGAACTGGGCTCTTACGGTGTCGATCTCAACTGCGGTTGCCCGTCCAAACTGGTTAACGGCAGTGGCGGTGGCGCAACGTTACTCAAAGATCCTGAGCTGATTTATCAGGGCGCCAAAGCCATGCGTGAAGCGGTGCCCGCTCACTTACCGGTGACTGTCAAAGTGCGTCTCGGCTGGGATTCGCTGGAACACAGTTTTGAAATTGCAGATGCCGTGCAGCAGGCGGGTGCAACGGAACTGACGGTGCACGGGCGTACCAAAGAAGACGGCTACAAGCCGGAACGTATTAACTGGGCTGCGATTGGCGAAATCCGTCAACGCCTGAGTATTCCGGTGATCGCCAATGGTGAAATCTGGGATTACGAAAGCGGCCAGGCGTGTCTGCACACCACCGGTTGTGATGCCGTGATGCTCGGGCGTGGTGCGCTGAATATTCCGAATCTCAGCCGTGTGGTGAAGTACAACGAACCGCGTATGCCGTGGCCGGAGGTAATAACGTTGTTGCAGAAATACACCCGTCTGGAAAAGCAGGGCGATACCGGTTTGTATCACGTTGCGCGCATTAAACAGTGGCTGAGTTATTTGCGTAAAGAGTACGAAGAGGCGACAGAGTTATTTACTGAAGTGCGCGTGCTGAAGACGTCGAAGGAGATTGGTTATCTGATCGACAATCAATAATATTCACCTGTGTATTTCGAAGGGACGCTTTCTGAGCGTCCCTTTATTTTTTCAGTGCATTCTTACGCAAGTGTTCACTTACTCGTCGTTCCACGGTCTGTGGGTGGTGGTGACAGACTTTGTGACAAATAGAATTGAAAATTGCGGGTGCTAAGACTTTTCGCCTCACTTATAATTCCGCCCGCTGTTACGACATATCTTAATGACAACTTTCTAAATACAGAGCAATGCATGTGAAAATCCGTCTTTTGGTTCTGAGCTTATTAGCCTTAAATACAGGCATGTTGTCTGCCCCTGCCGCCACCGCTGCAAAGCATGAGCCGGCCGTCGCCCCGATCGTTCAAATTGCTTCCGGCAGTGCCATGGTGGTGGATCTGAAAAGCCACGAAGTGATTTATTCCCGAAATCCGGATGAGGTGAGGCCGATTGCCTCCCTGACCAAACTGATGACCGCGATGGTGACGCTTGATGCGAATCTGCCACTCGACGAAGTGATCAATATCGATATCAGTAATACACCTGAAATGCGTGGCGTGTTCTCCCGCGTGAAACTGAACAGTGAAATTACCCGTCGTCAGATGATCCAACTGGCGCTGATGTCCTCAGAAAACCGGGCTGCGGCCAGTCTCGCGGCACATTATCCGGGCGGTTATTCTGCATTTATCAATGCTATGAATGCGAAGGCGAAATCGCTGGGCATGACCCATACGCATTATGCTGAACCGACCGGTTTGTCGCCGCGCAACGTCTCCACCGCGCGTGATTTAACACGGCTGCTGCTGGCTTCACAGCGCTATCCGCTGATCGGTCAGCTAAGTACGACTGCTGAAAAAACGGCTGTCTTCAGCCATCCGGCGTATGCATTGCCGTTCCGTAATACCAACCATCTGATCATGAATCCGTCGTGGAATATCCAGCTGACCAAAACCGGTTACACCGATGAAGCCGGCCATTGCCTGGCGATGCGTACCACCATTAACGGCAAGCCCGTTACGCTGGTCGTGATGGATGCCTTCGGGAAATTTACGGCCTTTGCCGATGCCAACCGCCTGCGCACCTGGATGGAAACCGGCAAAGCAGTGCCTGTTCCACAGATTGCCAAAAACTACCGTAAGCAGAAAGAGCAGCAGAAAACGCAGCCTTCCGTCGAAGAGGCAGATGATTGAGCAGATGATTGAAATGAAAAAGTCCGGCCAGATGCCGGACTTTTTGTTTTGCAGGGACAGACAACGTGGTCAGAAAATCAGTTTAAACACCCCTGTCAGGGTCAGTAAGCCGACGATAAAGATGATGGCGATGATCCACAGAATAATTTTCATGTTTTCTCCTTAACATAACCTTCAGTCGTCATCGGCCATCCGGCTAAGCCAATGATATTCCTTATCAGTATAGCTTCTGCCTGCATTTTTGCTGTGTGCTTGCTAATTTCAGGCCAGTGCCGCGCGCAGACCACATTCCGGGCTGGTAAGCGGTTTGCCCATTTGGGTCAGTTGTGCCGCACCGGTCATCGAAGCCTGAGCCAGCACCACGCAGGCCGCGCCTCGCCTGTATTCCACATCAGCCGCCGCTGCGATAGCCTGTAAATATCCGGCCAGATCCCCCTGCTTAAACTTTTCCCATGCGCCTGCCACCAGATGGATTTCAAACTGCGCCTGCGGATGTTTTTCCACCTGCGCGAACAACTGCCGCGTCGGCTCCAGGGTCGTTTCGACCGCACAGAGTGCAACCACACTGCCCGCTGTTTTCATGGCCTGTTCCGCCAGCGTCTGATCGACACGCAACACCGGCACCGCGGCACTTTCGCTGGCAAGCGTCGCGGCAGAACCCAGCGTCGAGCAGGTCAGTAAAACGCGATCGGCATTTTCACTCAATGCCAGCAGCACATCCGCTGTTTGCTGACGAATTTCTGCAGTCAGCCCGCCCGCCTTTTCGGCTGCAGCCAGTAAATCGGGCCGCGAAACATGCACAAACTTATGCTGATCCAGCCCAAGTTCGTGAGCTGTATTTTCGAAAACCGCAATATTGCTGTCGGCCGTATGTAAGCAGGTAATGCGCATGTAATTCTCCTGATAAGTGTCTGCCTCTACGTTAATGATTTTTTAACCGTACCGCAGACTTTTTTACCTGTAAAAACTGATGAGTTAATGCGGGCTGGAAAATGCCCGGTTTCCCCGGTGCACGCTATGATTTCCATAACCCGCGCCCGTCCGTAATTCCTTAAGTTTGACCTGTTAACGATCCCCGTAACAGGTTATTTTCATTGATATTTATTCATTAAAGCAATGCAACTCAATCATATATAGATACATAAGCAATCGCGTATTTGTCGAGAAGGAAATTGATTTGAGGTGGTTATTTATCCAGTGCAAACTGTGGCCAGATTAAGGATTTCTAAACAGGGAAAGCTCATGTGAGGGACAACAACTATGTTTCAGCTCAGCAGACGGGATCTATCGCCGATCAACAGGATGCTCTATTTTCCAGGCGCGCCTGCCTGGCCGGAAGATTACAAAGGAAAATCGCTCATGGAAAAGCTCATGCAAAACCAGATCAACAATATTGAAAAGCAGGGAATCAAAAATGGTGAGGAAATTGCCGGGCTGAATCTGCGGGTAGGGAAGGTGGAACAGCAGGTCAGTCAGCTAACGGTAGTGATCACGGAGACGAATCTCCGTGTCGGCAAACTGGAGCACCAGATGGTCACGCTCACTGAAGCGGTGACAGATATCGGGGGTCGTGTCGGGAAAACCGAACAGAGCATCGCGCGCATCGACGGGCACCTGCTGAGAATTGACGATCATCTGGTGAGGATAGATAAACAGTTTGAACAGGTAGATAAACAGTTTCAACAGGTCGATAAACAGTTCGATCGTGTAGATGAGCGCTTTGACAAAATAGAACAACGATTTGAGAAGATCGACCGGCGCTTTGAAAAAGTAGATGAACGCTTTGTGAAGATTGAAGCTTCACTGAGTGCAATGCAGGCAATGTTTTACGATCTCATGATTAAACAGACCCGATGGATTGTCAGCATGATGCTGGTACTGGTTGGCGTGACGTTTACGGCTGCACGCTATATTCACTAACGGCGATCTGATACGGTTGATCTCCCATTACGCTGAATTGGCCGTATCAGCAAAGCTGGCAAGAGCGACTATAATATAGACAGGTCGCCACCTTCTTTATGCCCTTGTCTGACGGGCAATCCCGAAGGTTTATCACTGCGCGCTGCTGGCGGCTTTCGGCGTACAAGGGGGTGTTTCATGGCTAATCATGTCTGGGGACTGATATCCAATCCGGGTCCCGAATTGCAACAAATCCAGCGTGAGCGGGAAACCGTTTCACATGTGTATTCCCACCATGTTCTTTTAATGGCGCTCATCCCGGTTGTCTGTTCTTTCATCGGAACAACGCAACTTGGCTGGAACTTCGGTGATGGCGAGAAGCTGATGGTTTCCATGTTTACCGCGTCTTATATCGCCGTCATTTTCTATGTTCTGATGCTCGCTGCTGTCGCACTGATGGGGCGGATTATCTACGGGATGGCGCGTCGTTATGACAGCCGCCCGACACTCAACAACTGTATCGTCTTTGCCGGCTACGTGGCCACACCCATGTTCCTCAGCGGGGTCGTAGCCCTGTATCCGATGGTCTGGTTATGCCTGTTTGTCGGGCTGATCGGCCTGTGTTACAGCGGATACCTGTTGTATCTCGGCATTCCTAACTTCCTCAATATCGACCGTCGCGAAGGGTTCCTGTTCTCCAGTTCAACACTGGCAATGGGCGTTCTGGTATTAGAGCTGCTTCTGGCTCTGACGGTAATTATGTGGGGTTACGGAACACAGTTATTTTAACTTAATGGCTATCTTACTTGCCATTTTGCCCCCGGGCAGTGCTCGGACTCCTCACGTACTTTATGTACGCTCCGGGTCCTCCGCGCTGTCTGGGAACAAACTGCCTGCGCCGACTACGCCATTCCTCTTTTGAAGGACATTATTCCTGCCAGTTCTTCATCTTACTGGTTTTCCCGATACCCGGATTGAAGGTGTTGGTCGGGTCTGCCTGCCGGTAGAATTCTTTCAAATGTGGTTTTGCCAGATACAAATGGCCGACGTTATGTTCAGCGGGATATTCCGCGCCTTTGGCGTCGAGCAGTTCTAACATCCTGTGTTTCAGCGCCTTGCTGTTTGCGCCTTTTTTGACGATGTAATCCTGATGGAAAACGTGGCACATGAAATGGCCGTAATACAGTTTTGCCACCAGTTGATTGTCGATATCTTCCGGCAATGTCTCGAACCAGTCGCGGTCATTGCGGCGCAGTGCGATATCCAGCGCCAGAATATCTTCCACTTCTTTTTCATGTACCGCGTGATACCGCACGGCGGCACCGGCGGCGGCAAAGCGATGCAGGAAGGCTTTCTTGCCTTCGTCGGCGGAACAGATAAAGAAATCACCCTGACCCTCACTAAAGAAACGTGTCAAAAAGGTTCGGGCTTCGTCAATACCGGGGCCGGACATTTTCAGCAGTAAGTGATGTTCAAACCGGTCACGATACTGCTTCATACGCGGTGGCAGATGATTCGGCAGGGCTTTGCTCAGACACTGCATCACGCGGTCGCTGAAATGTTTGGGCAGGAAAGGGACCTTACTGGCGTGTGCATCGAACTTTCCTTTGGCAGTAAACATGTCCGGCATTTTGTCGGTGCCAAGTTTGTCGATCATCAGGAAAGTGTCTTTGCCATAGACTTCGGTGATATCGAAAATATCCCGGTGCATGTATTCCCCTGCCACCGGAAGGTTAGCGAAGTCACGCAGGATCTGACGGCGTAATTCTGTCAGCACCGCCGTGTCATTGGTGCCGATATAGAAAACCTGCTGCTGCGTTTCTGCCGGAAACGTATCGAGCCGCACGGCGAAAACCGCCAGCTTGCCCGCACAACCTGAAGCTTCAAATAAACGTCGCTCATCCGCGTTGAAACGCGACGGCGTATCCGCATCCACTTCGCGGACACGTGAGGCATAATCGTGATCCGACGCCAGACGCTGATCATGCTGGATATCGGTTTCCAGATAATCGCCTTTTTCCAGACGTGTCAGGATTTCTTCCGGCGTTTCACCAAGATTAATGCCCAGATGGTTAATCAGCCGCAATTCGCCTTGTGCATCGATTTGTGCATAGAGCGCCATTTCGGTATACGCCGGGCCGCGTTTCACCAGCGATCCGCCAGAATTATTACAGATCCCGCCGACCACCGATGCGCCGATGCAGGACGAGCCAATCACTGAATGCGGTTCGCGGTTGTAGGGCTTGAGGATTTTTTCCAGCTTATACAGGGTGCTGCCGGGAAAACCGATCACCTGATGACCGCCGTCGAGTAACTGGATCGTGTCCAGTTTCAGGGTGCTGAAAATAACAATGTCGCGGTCATAGTCGTCGCCGCTGGGCGTCGAACCTTCGGTCAGCCCGGTATTGGCGGCCTGCATAATGACAATCTTGTCGGCGGCGATGCAGGTTTTGAGCAGTTGCCACTGTTGCAGCAGCGTTTGTGGAAATACGACCGCCAGCGCTTTGCCGCCACCGGAGCGAAACCCTTTGCGGTAGCGTTCGGTGTTGCTGTCGCCGGTTAAAACGTGGCGGCTGCCGGCAATCTCTTTCAGCGTGGCGATGAGTGACTGATTATCCATTTCATCTTCCTTTTTTGATGGGATGCCATCTAATCATAGACTTAAATGATACTTGTTAAGTTAAACGTCATTCGGGATATGGGTTAGGTAATTTCACTTAATCTGTTGCATTTTTGTCATGCGCTGTCCATTAAATCGTCATTGATGTGTCATAAAACTCGCGCTTAATGAACGCCAGATAACGAAAGCAACCGAGAGACAGCATCATGGCGCAAGCTCAACTTAAGCTGGCACAGGCTGAATATCCTCAGACCGGGCCACAGCATCTGAACAAAGTTCTGGACGTCAAAGGCCTGGTGAAATCCTATAAATCGGGTCAGCGTGTCCTGAATGACATCAATTTTGATCTCCACGCCGGTGAGTTCGTGGCGGTAATTGGCCGTTCTGGCGCGGGTAAATCCACCCTGCTGCATGTGCTCAACGGTACGATCCCGCTCACGGATGGCAGTGTGGTATGTCATTACGAAAATGGTGAACAGCAGGAGCTGGCCGGGCTTACCGGCAAAGCATTGCGTCGCTGGCGTTCAGGCTGTGGCATGATTTTTCAGGATTTCTGCCTGGTGCCTCGTCTGGATGTCCTGACAAATGTGTTACTGGGGCGTCTCAGCCACACCTCAACGTTCAAATCATTCTTTAACCAGTTCGATGACGAAGACCGCGCCCGCGCCATCTCTTTGCTTGAATGGTTGCACATGCTGCCGCATGCATTGCAGCGTGCCGAAAACCTTTCCGGCGGCCAGATGCAGCGTGTGGCGATTTGTCGCGCGCTGATGCAGAACCCGAAAATTCTGCTGGCCGATGAACCGGTGGCGTCACTGGATCCGAAAAATACCCTGCGCATCATGAATGCGCTGAAAAAAGTCAGCGAAGAGAATATCGCCGTGATGGTCAACCTGCACTCTGTCGAGTTGGTGAAAGATTATTGCACCCGCGTTATCGGCATCGCGAAAGGGCAGATTATTTTCGACGGCCATCCGGACCAGTTAACTGAAGGCATTTTGCATCAGTTATACGGTGAAGAACACGAAGCGATAAACAGTTAAACAATAACGTTATTTATTTTGCAGTGCTTATTTCTACTTTCTCTCAATCTACACAAGGTCATCATTACATGAAGAAGTTATTACGTCTGGCAGTCTTCGTAGCAGGTTCTTTTACTGCAATGCACAGCATGGCAGAAGATGCTCCTAAAGAATTAAACTTAGGTATTCTGGGTGGCCAGAATGCCACCCAGCAAATCGGCGATAATCAGTGTGTAAAAGATTTCTTCGATAAAGAATTAAATGTGGATACCAAACTGCGTAATTCATCCGATTATTCAGGTGTTATTCAGGGGTTATTAGGTAAGAAAGTGGATATGGTATTAAGCATGTCCCCGTCATCTTTTGCTTCGGTTTATATTAATAATCCGAAAGCGGTGGATCTGGTCGGCATTGTCATTGACGATACGGATAAATCCCGGGGTTATCACTCCGTGGTTGTCGTGAAAGCCGACAGCCCGTACCAGAAATTATCTGACCTGAAAGGCAAATCATTCGGTTTCGCTGACCCGGATTCTACTTCGGGTTACCTGATCCCAAACCAGACATTCAAGAAAGAATTTGGCGGCACGACGGATAACAAATACAACAACTTCTTCTCCAGCGTAACCTTCTCCGGCGGCCATGAGCAGGATATTCTTGGCGTGCTGAACGGCCAGTTCGAAGGCGCAGTCACCTGGACTTCAATGATCGGCGACCGCGAAACCGGTTATACCTCCGGTGCATTCAACCGCATGATCCGCATGGACCATCCGGATCTGATGAAGAAAATCCGCATTATCTGGGAATCGCCATTAATTCCTAATGGTCCGATTTTAGTGCGCAGCGATTTGCCACCGGCATTTAAAGCTAAGCTGGTTTCTGCCATTAAGAAACTGGATAAAGATGACCACGCTTGTTTCGTAAAAGCGGTGGGCGGCAAACAGCATATCGGCGAAACGTCCCTGGCTGAATATCAGCAGATTATTGATATGAAGCGTGAGCTGACTAAAGGCGGTCGCTAACCCGTAACTCCCCCCCTGCGAAGGGGAGGGTTGGGGTGGGGTATTAATGGCAACTCAGGAAGCGAAAGCTTTTACCATTATTGTTTTTTTAATACCCCCTCCTGACCTCCCCCTTCGCAGGGGGAGGAATAATGATTATCGCAAATCGGAAATATTATTTTGAACAAAGACTTCAATCGTTATTACCAGCAGATACGCGGTAAACAAAAGCGGGAAGCGCTGATCTGGTCAGGGCTGATGTTGTTGTTATATCTGTGGTCAGGCAATGTTTCCGAACTTAATTTAAAAACGATTATTGTCTCCGCGCCGAGCTTCTTTGATTATATTGGTCAGACGGTGCCGGTATTACACTGGTCATTGTTATTTGCTGACGGTCATACCGAAGGTTCACTGGCGTATTGGGGATATCGTCTCAATATTCAGCTGCCGCTGATTTGGGAAACTATTCAGCTGGCGTTGTCCTCAACGATATTGTCGACGGCGCTGGCAGTCGTGCTGGCTTTTCTCGCCGCCAGCAATACGGATTCGCCTAAATGGGTGAAATTCAGCATCCGTACCTTTGTCGCTTTCCTGCGCACCATGCCGGAACTGGCCTGGGCGGTAATGTGTGTGATGGCGTTTGGCGTCGGTGCCATTCCGGGCTTTATCGCACTGACGTTACACACTGCCGGCAGTCTGACCAAATTGTTCTACGAATCCATTGAAACCGCATCGGATAAACCGGTGCGCGGACTCAGAGCCTGCGGCGCGGGGCGTTTGCAGCGCATGCGTTTCGCCATGTGGCCGCAGGTGAAACCGATCTTCTTATCCTACAGCTTTATGCGCCTCGAAATTAACTTCCGCCAGTCGACTATCCTCGGGCTGGTCGGGGCCGGTGGTATCGGGCAGGAGCTGATGACCTCAATCAAACTAGACCGATATGACCAGGTCAGCATGACCTTACTGCTGATTATTCTGGTTGTGTCGGCGATGGATTTTCTTTCCGGTAAATTGCGCAAACGCGTTGTGGAGGGCACTTTCTGATGTTAACTGATGCGCTCGAACCTCATGTGGTCAGCAGCCTGAAGCAGAAGCACGGGCATCTGTTTGCCGCGCAGCGCCGCTATCTGCGCTACCTCGCGATACTGGCTGTCGTGATTACGCTGTACTACGTCTATTTCTTCAGTTATTTCGGTATTCCATGGAGCGAAGTGGTGCGCGGCACCCGCGAAGTAGGACGTTATTTCCTGCGGATGTTTGTCTGGCATAACGTTTCCGAATGGCCGTTTATGTATTATTTTTCGCAAATAGCTATCACGCTGGCGATTGTGTTTTCCGGAACCATCACCGCGTCTTTCCTCGCATTGCCTCTTTCATTCCTTGCGGCGCGTAATGTGATGTCGACGCCGGTTCTCAGACCCGTTTCCATGGTCATCCGCCGTCTTCTGGATGTTTTACGCGGGCTGGATATGGCGATCTGGGGGCTGATTTTCGTTCGTGCTGTCGGCATGGGGCCGCTGGCCGGTGTGCTGGCGATCGTGATGCAGGATTTAGGCTTGCTTGGCAAGCTTTATGCGGAAGGGCATGAGGCGGTAGATCGTTCGCCGAGCCGCGGCCTGCGGGCGCTGGGGGCTTCCCCGCTACAAACGCACCGCTTCGGGATTTTCACTCAATCCTTCCCGACATTCCTTGCGTTGTCGCTGTATCAGATTGAATCCAATACCCGTTCAGCCGCTGTTCTTGGTTTTGTTGGCGCGGGCGGGATCGGTCTGGTGTATGCGGAAAATATGCGTCTGTGGAACTGGGATGTGGTGATGTTTATCACATTGATTTTAGTGGCTATCGTGATGATTATGGACAAGATTTCCGCGATGCTGCGCGCCAAATATATCCTGGGCGAAGAGATTAGTTTATTCGCACCGGAAGAACGGAAAATGAAGCCGCCGGTTGAGCTTTATCGCTCGTAAATGTTAACGGTCGAAACAGAATAAAAGAAGGCGGCATCCGGGATGGATGCCGCCTTTGCTGTTATTGAATCGCCGGGAGTTTACTCGTCGAAATACCAGTAACCCTGATTCACCAGATCCGTTAACAGAGCGACAAATTCAGGATCCTGCAACGCAGCACCCAGCTCTGTTTTACTGATCAGCGTATAGCGGCACAGCGCATCGGCGGCGGCATGTTGCGATGTTTCCAGCGTCTCGCTGTTAACAAAGAAACGTTCGCCGACGTTGAGAACCCGCAGACCGCTCAGGCGCACCAGGCTTTCGCCCTCCATCAGTGCATCGGCAATTTCATGTGATTCGTATGGCGGTTCGGCTGGCGCGATATCCAGTTCATGGCGCGGCGTAGTGGCGAAACGGCCAAACCATTGTTTGAAATCTTCCGGCTGGCTGATCAGCTCAACCATCATCTGGCGCACACGTTCCAGCTCGTAATCTTCTACTTTACCGACGTGGTCGCGCAGCGTGAGATCCGGATCGCTGTAATGGCTGCCGCCCAGATCGTTTTCCAGCGCGTAGTCAGCAAAACTGCTGATGAAATCGCGGCTGTTAGGGCCACGGAAACCGACGGAATAGTTGAGGGCGGTTTCATGGGTAAAGCCGTCGTGCGGGAAGCCCGGCGGAATATACAGAATGTCGCCGGGTTCAAGATCTTCATCAATGATTGGCGTGAACGGATCCACATGCAGTAACGCCGGGTGCGGGCAGAACTGACGCATCGGCAGAGCATCGCCCACGCGCCAGCGGCGGCTGCCCATGCCCTGGATGATAAACACGTCATACTGATCGATGTGCGGGCCGACACCGCCGCCGGGCACGGAATACGAAATCATCAGGTCGTCTAAACGCCAGTCCGGCAATACGCGAAAAGGTTTCACCAGTTCTGCCGCAGGCAAATGCCAGTGGATTACGGCCTGTGCCAGCAGTGACCAGCCGGTTTCACCCAGCCCGTCGAAATCTTCAAAAGGACCGTTACTTGCCTGCCATTCACCATCTTTATGGCTCACCAGACGGCTGTCCACTTCCGGCTCCATCGCCAGACCGGCTAATTCGTCTGGAGAGATTGGATCAACAAAATTTGAGAACGCTTTTTTGATAACAACAGGTTTTTTTTGCCAGTATTTTTCTAAAAATTCCGGCCAGTCCAGATTGAGTTCATAAGCCATGTGATTTACCAGTGGGAAGACAAACGGGTCTGATTATAGAGAGGGGAATAAGGACAGCGCTTTGTCATGCATCAAGGCTACCCATCATAATTCGAACCGCAGATGCGTTGGCTGCGTTCAGTGACCCGAATCACTTACCTGAGTAAGCTCATCGGGATCCCTTCACTTTCCGCGTTACTCGGCAAGCCTCGCCCTATTAGGGCCAGCGCAAGCGCTGTTCAAAAGCTGAAGCTTTTGTCCTGCAGCCCGAATTATTTTGGGTATAGAACTCTGGTTGAAATATTTATGATTTCGCGGCCAGCACCACCAGTTTCTGGTTCACAAATTCTTTGATACCGAGATCAGAGAGTTCGCGGCCGAAGCCCGAGCGTTTCACACCACCGAAAGGCAGTTCAGCAGCGGTATCCGTCGGTGAATTGACGTATACCATACCGGTTTCAATCTGGCTCGCCAGCTTACGGGCGCGGGTCAGATCGGTGGTAAACAGCGAACCGCCGAGGCCGTAATGTGAGTCGTTGGCAAGTTTCACCAGTTCCTCATCATTTTTCACCACGTACACCTGTGCGACCGGGCCAAAGAACTCTTCGAAATAGGCCGGATTATCGCGGGTAATGTGCGTCAGAATCGTTGGCTCAAAGAAGTTGCCCGGATTGTCTGCCACTTTTTTACCGCCAAAGTGCAGTTTCGCCCCGTGTTTCACGGCATCATCCACTTGTTTGCTCAGCGTTTTCACCGCTTCGGCAGAGGACAACGGTCCCAGTGTGGTGGATTTATCCAGCGGATCGCCGATCTTCAGTGCCTTGAAGTGTTCGGTGAATTTTTTAAGGAATTCATCGGCGACTTTTTCATGAATAATGAAGCGCTTGGCCGCCGTACACACCTGTCCGGCATTAGAGACACGGGCCTGCGCACCGGCTTTGGCAGCTTTATCGATATCCGCATCATCGAGTACGGCAAACACGTCATTCCCGCCGAGTTCCAGCGTCGATTTCTTCAGCTTAGATGCCGCCCGTGAAGCCACGACCGCACCGGCTTTCTCCGAACCGGTCAGCGCGACACCCTGAACGCGGTCATCATCAATGATGGCACTGACCTGATCCTGAGAAATAAACAGGTTGGTATAAGCGCCCTTTGGGGCACCCGCTTCGGTAACCAGTTTCTCAAAGGTTTCCGCACAATGGGGAACGATACTGGCGTGTTTGACGACCACGCTGTTACCTGAGGCAAGATTCGGTGCCAGTACACGCATTAACTGGTAGAACGGGAAATTCCAGGGCTCGACGGCCATGATCACCCCAATCGGATGATGCTCGACCCAGGCTTCGCCGAGATCGGATTTATACGGCACAGGTTTGAGAAATTCCTCGGCGTTTTCGGCATAGAATTTCGCAATATCCGCGCAAATCTGCACTTCGCCACGGCTCTGGCCGATGAGTTTCCCCATTTCTACACTGACCACTTCCGCCAGTTCATCGACACGGGAAGCCATCAGTTCTGACAATTTATGCAGCACGTTAACGCGTTGCTTAATATCGCCCTGACCCCAGTCAGATTTGTATAAAGCATGGGCGGCAGAGAGTGCCTCTTCAACCTGCTGATCGTTATGTGTTTGATATTCTTTGATGAGCTTATTGTTGAACGGATTTATCGTTTGATATGGCATATGTTGCTCCTTGTTTTGTGGCGTGTCGTCGAAAACAACGGCACGTTGGAATTGAGGTGCGTGCGCCTTTCTGCGTTCTCAACAGAACATTAAGCATAGTCGAAAAAACGTGACCGCTGTCCCACAGACATCTCATGCAACACAACGGTATGGCGTGTGCTGCCCGCATTCTCCCCTGGCCCTGCCATACGTGCGCTGCAGCCTGTCTCTAAGAACAATCGGCTTTACGCAACTTTGCGAGCGGCTGTTAATGAATTGTTTTCAGCAAGCGATTGATAAATTTACCGCCCACTTTTATGCTGGCTTTCCTTCCTTTTCCCGACATTGAGAAACTCATGAAGCTTGATGCGATTCCGTTTTGCACGACTGACTGGAGTGATGTCACGCCGACGCAGCATCCGGGTGATACCGGCATGGCGCTGTGGCGTACACAAAAATTTGGCGATATCCGTGTGCGTATCGTTGAATATTCACCTGGCTATGAGGCTGATCACTGGTGTAGTAAAGGCCATGTTTTGTTCTGCCTGGAGGGGGAGCTTCATACGCGTCTTGAAGACGGACGGAATTTCACCTTATCGCCGGGCATGAGTTATCAGGTGGCGGACAATGCTGAAGCACACCGTTCATCCACACCAATTGGCGCGAAACTGTTTGTTGTTGATTAGTCGTGGTTGTTTATAGAAACGTTCGCCGTCCGCTGAGGCTGGCGACAAGGAGCAGCAGGTGAGTAAATTACGGGTTGGTATTATTTTCGGTGGTAAATCGGCAGAGCATGAAGTGTCACTGCAGTCGGCAAAAAACATTGTGGATGCGATTGATAAACAACGCTTTGATGTGACATTGCTGGGCATTGATAAGAAAGGGGAATGGCATATTAATGATGCCAGTAACTACCTGATCAATGCTGAAAATCCGTCGCTGATTGCCCTGAACCGCTCGAATAACCAGGTTGCACTGATCCCCGGTCAGACTGAGAATCAGTTAATTGAGACTCACAGCGCCAGCGCGTTGTCGCAAGTGGATGTGATCTTCCCGATAGTGCACGGAACGCTGGGGGAAGACGGTTCCTTGCAGGGGCTGCTGCGCATGGCAAATATTGCCTTCGTAGGGTCTGGCGTGCTGGGTTCCGCCGTGAGCATGGATAAAGATGTCACCAAGCGTTTGCTGCGCGATGCCGGTCTGGCGGTTGCCCCGTTTGTGTGCCTGACGCGTGCGAACCGTCAGAAAAATACCTTTGCCAGTGTTTCGCAACAACTCGGTCTGCCGCTTTTTATCAAACCGGCGAATCAGGGCTCATCGGTGGGCGTCAGTAAAGTCAGTGATGAAGATGGCTATCAGCGTGCGCTGGATAAAGCCTTCAGCTTCGACCACAAAGTGCTGGTGGAATCGGCCATTAAAGGTCGTGAAATTGAATGCGCTGTGTTGGGTAATGATCACCCGCAGGCCAGTGTGTGTGGCGAAGTGATCCTGCACGACGAGTTTTATTCCTACGATACCAAATACATCAACGAATCCGGTGCTTCCATTGCGGTTCCGGCTGATTTACCCCGTGAGACCCACGACCGTATCCGCGCCATTGCCTTGCAGGCATTTCAGGTGCTGGAATGTCGCGGCATGGCGCGTGTGGACGTTTTCCTGACAGAACAGGGCGATGTCGTCATCAATGAAATCAATACATTGCCGGGCTTCACCAACATCAGTATGTATCCGAAACTCTGGGCAGCCAGCGGGTTAAGTTACAGTGAGCTGATCACCCGCCTGATTGAGCTGGCGCTCGAGCAACATCAGCAGGATAACCAACTGAAGAGTTCTGCCAACTGATTATTCAAATTTTGCATTGAGATGAAAAGGCAGGGAGAAATCCCTGCCTTTGTCGTTTTCTTTGCTGATTATTCAACCACCAGCTTTACCTGTTTTCCGGCCAGACTCAGCATCAGAATCAGGGCATCGAGCGTAAATTTATCCGTCTTTTTGTTCACTACGTCAGAAACGCGCGGGCGGGAAACTTGCAAAATTTTTGCAGCATCGCTCTGAAGCAAATTCTGATGGGCGATCCAGAGGCCAATTTCAGTCATCAGTTGTTCTTTGAGCGCCAGAGTATGGGCAATTTTACGCTGTGAATCGGCATGTAAAGCCTGTGCTTCGACAGCGCTGAATCCCAAATCGGCGAAAACATTTCCGCCTGCTGGTGTGATATGTCGTGATGCGACATCAATAACATCCTTTTTCATTTTCTCTCCTGTGGCGCTCCCGGACAATTTGGGCATAGCGGCTTTTTATAATGGAAATATCTTTCGGGCTGGTTTGCTGCTTCTTTTTCGCAAAGCAGTGCAGGATGTAAATGGCCTCGTCGAATTTAGCGAGATAGATAACCCGAAAAGTACCGGCAAACACATCAAGTTTGATTTCAACCACGCCAGCTCCCCAGTCGCTGACTGACTTCCATTGTGTTGGGGGAAGCCCATGCTGAATTTGTTCAAGTTCATAGCCTGCTCTTTTTCTGGCGTCTGTGGGGAAATCACGTAAATCCTTCAACGAACTTCCACGCCAGTCGATATCTTTAATCACCATCACTTTCCTTGTGTATAAAATTTTATACCTAAATATGCCTCACGCCAACGTCTTTATACGACAGCCAACGCCTGACGAGATAAGTAAGGAGAATTCTTGCGAGATATGCCGAAGAAAAGCACTTCCATGGGGTTAAAAGGCAGGGAGAAATCCCTGCCTTTATCGTTTTCTGATTACGCTCTGTAGTGCCAGAGTAAGATAACAACCCCGGTCAGGCTGGCGAGTGACACACTATAAAGCGCGCCGGTTGCCCCGATGCTATCAGCCAGTAAACCGGCGGCTCCGGTGGCAAAAGCGCTCACCATAACTTGTCCGCGCCAGGCCAGAGCGCTGGCTGTGGCGACCTGCCTGCCCGCAAAATTTTGCAGCACGCCGAAAGTCCCTAATGCAAACACCACATTCGAGGCCAGATGAGCACCGAAAATCAGCATCAGACTGGCCACCGGCCAGGCGGAGAGGGGAGAAAGCAGAAAATATCCGCCCAGAAACAACATCAGGCATAGCAATAACCGTCCGTTGCTGGCGCTGTAACGGCGGAGTTTGTCGGCATTGAGCAATAACGGCCCGCAAAGTTGTCCCAGGCTACGGGAGAACAACAAAGGGAGCGCCAGACCTGTGGCTTCTTCAGGGCGGATTTGTTGCGCCAGTGCGGGCAATAATGCCATCGCGGGTGAACCGACGGCGGCGAGCGCCGGTAGCAGCAAGACGCTTCGTTTCTGTAGCGGTGAGTAATTTTTCCAGCGCAGTGACGCGGGTACGGCGGAATCAGCGGGCGTTGTGTCGGCGCATCTGGCCTGAAATATTTTCCGGGTGATCAGAAGCAAAATGGCAGATGCGGCAAAACTCAGGGCATCAAGCAGCAGAATGCTGAGTGGCGAAACAACATTGAACAACAAAACCCCTGCGCCGGTGCCGAGCATGACCTGCGCCGCGAAGATCAGCGTTTCCATTGCCGTCGCTGCCGGTAACTCATCAACACTCAGCCCGCGTTTGAATAACAATGTGAGCGCCGGATAACTCATCCCGCTGAGCAACGCCTCGGCAGACTGAACAGCCAGCAACGCGGAAATATTGTGTGACAGCAAGCCGTACAGCGGAAATATCAATGCCACCATGCCGAGAATTTCGGTCAGGATCAAAATCTGCAGCGGCGACATTTTTCTGCACAGGCGTTCGCCCCACAGACTTCCGATAAAGCCGGGCAATGTTGCCAGCATATAAGCGAAAGTCAGCGTAGCAGGGGAGGCGTTCCAGCGCAGCAGTTGACCAAAAACCACCACCTGTGTCAGGCCATTACCCAGAGATGATAAAATAAAGGCAAAGCCCAGCAGCCGCAGCCAGCGATGGCTGCGCAGTGCGCGTATGAGCGCAATTAATAACGAATTCATGAAAGAGATTCTCATCAGAAATAACAGAAACCCCGAATTGCCCGCAGGCAACAGGGAGAAGAAAAACTGTCAGTGATGAGAGTTCGTTACATTGGGAAAGAGGGCCTTAAGGAAATAGAAGAGAAAAATGTAGCACAAGGTCAGGCGGGCAGGGAGCATTCAGAGAAATTTTTCATAAAACACAGACACGAAAAAGGCGGCAAATGCCGCCTCTTCTGCTTACTGCTTTTTTACTGCTTACTTCAGCTTATTTATACAGTTCAGCTGTGCCATACAGATGGTTATCACCTGAAGCACCGATGATACGGTAAGAGCTTGCACCGGCTTCGCTGGCTTTAGCATTCAGTTTGTCCTGCAGGCTGCTCAGGCTGTTACCTGATGTTGCGCTGACCACACCAATTGCCTGCTGACCTGCCGGTGCGGACTGAACTTCAGTCGCTGCCAGAGTCGAGAATGAAGCGGTAGCCAGTGCGATTGCAGCAAGAGTCATTGTTACGTTTTTCATGTTATTTTCCTCATTTCGTATTTTTGAGCTTTGCCAGGCGTTGTCATCAACGTTCATTTAATGTGCAAAGCTGTCTTCTGTCCGATACAACATCTAGCTTATTAATCGTTAACTAAATGCTGTTGTACCCTTAAATTGCTTATTCTTGTGCTTATTTATACAGCTCAGCAGTACCGTACAGATGGTTTTCACCTGAAGCGCCGATGATACGGTATGAGCTTGCACCCGCTTCGTTGGCTTTTGCATTCAGTTTGTTCTGCAGGCTTGATAAATCATTGCTTGAAGAAGCACTTACCACACCAATTGCTTGTTGACCTTCTGGTGCAGACTGAACTTCAGTCGCTGCCAGGGTAGAGAATGAGGCGGTAGCAAGCGCAATTGCAGCTAAAGTCATAGTGATATTTTTCATGATGGTCTTCCTTTTTATCTGTTTATCAGCAGGTGATCATTAGGTCCGACTGTTATTTCTTAACAGTTGATAAGTAAATGTTAGACCTGGATCACATTCTGTGCAACTCATTTATTTATTAATCGTTAACTTATTGTGCGGAACAATCTGCTAACGAAATCTTCAGGCCTTATTTATACAGCTCAGCAGTACCGTACAGATGGTTTTCACCAGAAGCACCGATGATGCGGTATGAGCTTGCACCGGCTTCAGTGGCTTTCGCGTTCAGTTTTGACTGCAGTGTACTCAGGTCACCGTTTGAAGAGGCGCTGACAGTACCGATAGTTTGTTCACCCGCAGGTACAGACTGAACCTCAGTCGCCGCCAGGGCAGAGAAAGAAGCGGTAGCAAGTGTGAGTGCTGCGATTGTCATTGCGATAGTTTTCATGATGTTAATTCCTGTTCGTCAATTTTTTATTCGGGGTGCCTTATTCAGGAACCTCAGTTTCGGGTCAACGTTAGTTATTAGTTAACGTTCGATAAGTAAATGATAGGGAGTGTTGAGAGTTTGTGCAAGATGTTTTTTTAATGAACGTTAACTAATCGTGCTGTGATGAATGTCACACTAAACGCGGTTTTTGTTTTCATTTTGTTAAATGAATGTTTTTAAAATGATTCGCGATAAGAATTGAAAATCCTTTATGCATAATTTTGCTGAATGAATCTTTAATGATCGCTAAGTTAATGGTTGGTTCTGGCCAGCGAGGGTGATAAAACATGGGGCGGCCAGGAAAAAGATAAGGCGACATAAGCCGCCTTATCGTGATTCCTGCCCTGACGGTCTGTCATCAGGCTCCGTGGTCATTAGTAATAAACAGAAGCGGGCTGATGACCAGAGGTTGAAGGCGCAGGTGGTTGAGTGGGAGAAGTAGGAATACGGCCCTGTTCGATTTTTTTGTTCGTACAGGTGGCCGGGTTACAGAAGTTACTGTCACCGGTCACATTGACCATCCGCACTTCCTGACTCTGCAAAGGCATCATGATAACCTGCTGTGCGGCAACATTGGCAACCGGTACAGCGGTTAATGCCAGAACTGCAAGAAGGATTTTAAAGTTACTCATGATGTTACGTCCTGAATGTGTTGTCTGCAAAAGGCTTATAAAAGCGTTTTAGTTGTGCAGCTTTGCGGGTTTGAGTGATTTTCTTATCGCTCGATAATTAAATGATAAACTCCGCTGGACTTGTGCGCAACTATTTTTAATAATGATCGTTAAGTTATTTCTATAACTATTTTAATAACCATAATCACAATGGTGATGGAAGGAGGGTGTATGAGCACTGAACAGACGGCTTTGGTCCGGAAAAGTCGCGGTCGCCCAAAACAGTTCGATCGTGGAACTGCTCTGAGCAAGGCCTTGAATTTATTCTGGCGCCATGGTTACGAGGCCACTTCATTAGCCGATTTGGTCGAAGCAACCGGTGCAAAAGCGCCAACTTTGTATGCCGAATTTGGTAACAAAGAAGGGCTTTTCCGCGCAGCCGTTGAACATTATCTGAAAAACTTTTACGAAAAGAGCTCATGTTTACTGAGCAGAACAGATTTGTCCGTTGAGGATACGGTTGGGCGCTATCTGCGTGCCATCGTTGAGCTGTTTACCGACTGCGACACGCCAAGTGGCTGCTTTATGATCAGCGCATCATCCGGGATGTCTTCATCTTCTGCGGATATTGCCGAAATGCTGCGTGCGCGCCACCTTTCGCAGGAACGCACTCTGTTTGAATATTTCGAGAAGAAAAAACAGAGCGGTGATTTGACTGCGGTAACTGACAGCGCGCTGCTGGCGAAATACCTGGCCTGCACCATTCAGGGCTTCTCCGTACAGGCCCGTGACGGCGCAAGTTCTGATGAACTCAACCGGCTGATTGACGTGGTCATGAACCTGTGGCCGGAGCTGACCAAAGCCACGGTTGTCAGCAAAGCCGCACATTAATCACTGAGTTAAGATAATTGTTAAGAAAGAGAATAGAACGTCAGGTGCTGAGTCTTTCGGGCCTGGCGTTAGGCGGTATAGACTTTGAGAATCCGCCGGGTGACCCGGGACTGTTTGGTCCGCAAAGCATCACCTGGCGAATTCACGGAGACTTCTCATCCATGCTTTGTGGCGGTGTCAGTGCCTTATTGCTGCAAATGCTTCATCCGCTGGCGCTTGCCGGTGTCTGGGATCATTCCTCATTTCGTGAAGATATGCTCGGGCGACTTCGTCGCACCAGTCAGTTCATTTCCGGGACGACTTTTGCGCCTGTTAATGACGCCAACGCGTTAATCGAAAAAGTAAAATCCATTCATTTGCGGGTGACCGGTACCGATGCTTACGGCACGCCTTATGCGGCCAGCGATCCGGATTTACTGGTCTGGGTGCACGTAGCCGAAGCGTACAGCTTCCTGCAATCGCATCTGCGTTATCGCAATCCTGCGCTCAGCCTGAGCGATCAGAACCTTTATTATCAGGAGTTTTCCCGTGTGGCGAAAAGCCTGGGGGCGGCAAATGTGCCGGAGAGTGTCGATGCGGTAGAAGCTTATTTGCAGACGATGCGTCCGCAGTTGCGCTGCGATGAACGGACGCTTGAAGTGGTAAGATTATTGCAGAATGCACCCGCGCCGAGCCGTCTGGCCAGGCCGGTGGGCAGCCTGATGATTCAGGCTGGCATTGAATTATTGCCTGAGTGGGCAGCAATCCAACTGGGGATTTCCCTTTCCCCGCCGAAGCGCCGGAGGATTCGTTTCGCCACCCGTTGCATTGCAGGGGTATTGCGCTGGGCGGTGAGAAACGGCTCATGGCACCGGGCCATGCGCCGTATGGGGCGTCTGCACTGACCGTTAAAGATGCGGATAAACGCCCGGACCGATGGGCAGACCCAGCAGATACCAGCCCACCAGCATCAGCAGCCACACCACGAAAAACACAATCGGATACGGCAGCACCAGCGAATAATAGGTGCCGAGTTTCGCTTCTTTGTTGTAGCGCTGCAGGAACCCGAGGAACAGCGGCACAAACGGCGACATCGGCGCGAGCGGGATCACCGAAGAATCCGCGACGCGGAACACGATTTGCGCGAACGCCGGATGGAAACCGAGCAGCATAAACATCGGCACAAATATCGGTGCCAGAATCGACCAGATTGCCGAGCCGCTGGCGATAAACATACACAGCAATGCCGACAGGAAAATCAGGCCGAGAAACGCCGGGATGCCGGTCATGCCTAAGTTTTCCAGCACATCCGTCAGCCCGATCGCCATGAATTTCCCCATATTACTCCAGTTGAAAAACGCCACAAACTGGGACAGCGGGAACACCATCACAATAAAACCCGCCATGGATTTCATCGGATCCACCAGCAAATCCGGCACGTCACTGGCGCTGCGGATCTGCTTCGTCACCATGCCGTAAGGCACTGAAATCACGAAAAAGAACAGAATAATCAGCGGTACGATGCCCTGAATAAATGGCGAAGGGATGATGCCGCCGGTTTTCGGATTGCGCAGCGGCGCGGCTTCCGGCACCACCAGCAAGGCGACCAGGGCGATAAACACCAGCGCCGCAATGCCGCTCGCCATCAGGCCGCGGTTCTGTTCCGGCGTCAGCTTTTTCATCTCTTCGTTACGCTCGCCGTGATACACCGGCAGGCGCGGTTCAACGAATTTATCGGTCAGAATGGCACCCACGATGGTCAGCAAAATCACCGAGGCTGCCATAAAGTACCAGTTGTCGATCACACTGACCTGAACCGCCGGATTAATCGCCTTTGCCGCCTCGGTACTCAGACCGGATAACAACACATCGGTGGTCACAATCAGCAGGTTAGCCGTGAAACCGCAGCCAACACCGGCGATAGCCGCCAGTAAACCAGCCACGGGATGACGTCCGACTGCGAGGAAAATCAGTGCGCCCAGCGGCGGCATCACCACCAGTGCGGCATCCGACGAAATGTGGCTGAAGAAGGCGATAAAAATCACCATATAGCTGGCGTAACGGGCGTTTACTTTGGACGCCATTTTGTACATCAGGCTTTGCAGCAGCCCGACGCGCTCCGCCAGTCCGGCACCAATCACCAGCGCCAGAATCGAGCCGAGCGGGGTAAATCCGCTGAAATTTTTAATGACGTTCGGCAAAATCCACTGAATACCTTCCACGCTCAGCAGGTTTTTTACATGGATTACCTCACCGTTGGTTGGGTTTACTGCCGTAATATTCAGCCATGAAATCACCGCACTGGCGACCATCAGCACGGCGATCAGGTAAACAAATAACAAAAACGGGTTGGGAATTTTATTCCCCACACGTTCAACCCACTGAAGAAATCCCCCCGGACTCTGGCCGGAATCTTGCGCCTGAATACTCATCTGTTAACCCTCTGTCGTGTTTGTCTTTTTTTATATTTATGCCGCTCATCCGTGCCGGAACGGGACGCGAATGAGCGGTTTACATCATTAACTGACACCCGTGATTTATTTCAATGGCGAAGGTTTTACGCCTGCCGGGATCGGGCACTGATACGGGCGTCGTGCACGTTGTGCATCGCGCTCTTTCTGACAGGCCGTCAGTAAATCCGGCCGGGTGAACAGGTCTATCGCGGTCGATGACATGATTTTCGCTGCCAGACACATGCCTTTATGGGCGATGGAGGTCCGCCCCTGCGACACAATCTGCCAGGTATGCAGCGGCGAACCGACCGCAAAACACGGGCTGAAACACTGCGCCGTCGGCACCAGCCAGCTCACATCACCGACGTCCGTTGAGCCGTAGAGGATATTGCCGTTCGGGGCATACGGAGCAACGGAGTCTGTCAGCGGGGAATGGCGCAAGGTTTCGGCGAATTCCACGCCTTCCGCGCCGCTGGTACGGGAGATATTCAGCAGATTGTTATCGATATCCTGTTCGCTCAGCGTGGCATGAATCGACGCCGCAAACGCCCGCTCTTCGGCGGTGTAATGCGGAGTGCCGAAAGCCTGCACATACTGATACATCGCGCTTTCCAGTGTGCGGTTGGGCACGTAGTTGGAACAGGCCTTGTCAAAGCGCATCGACATCTGTGTGCCGGTCATCAGCGCTGCGCCTTTGGCGATATCCACTACGCGGTCGAAAATCGCCTGCGCCTGATCCATTTGCGGCGCGCGTACCAGATACAGCACTTCGGCGTCTGCCTGCACCACGTTGGGCGAAATTCCGCCCGCATTGGTGATCGCGTAATGCAGGCGCGCTTCCTGAATGATGTGCTCACGGAGGAAGTTCGCGCCGGTATTCATCAGCGTCAGGGCATCCAGCGCGCTGCGACCCAGATGTGGCGCGGCGGCGGCGTGTGAGGACACGCCTTTAAAGCTGAACGACGCCTGAATATTGGCCAGCGTCTGGTTGCTGAACATGCCGCTGTAGGTTTCCGGATGCCAGGTCAGCGCGGCATCGACGTCATCGAACAACCCTTCGCGCGCCATAAAGGTTTTGCCGGAGCCGCCTTCTTCACCCGGGCAGCCGTAAAAACGCACCGTGCCCTGAATGTTTTCACGTTCCATCCAGGCTTTTACGGCCAGCGCGCCGCCGAGTGCCGCCGTTCCCAGCAGATTATGGCCGCAACCGTGGCCGTTGCCGTTTTCCACCAGTGGCTGCGCTACATCGCAACCGGCTTTCTGGCTTAAACCGGCCAGCGCGTCGAATTCGCCGAGCAGGGCAATCACTGGTTTTCCGCTGCCGAAGCTGGCGATAAACGCCGTTTCCATGCCACCCACGCCGCGCTCAACGGCAAATCCGCTGGCGTCGAGTTTGTCGGCCAGTAATGCAGAAGAGAAGGATTCGACAAAGCGGGTTTCAGGATGATCCCAGATGGCATCGCTGATTTCTGCCAGCGCGGGTTGCTGGTTATCGATGAAATCATTGATGAAATTCACGACGTTCTGTTGATGTGGCACGTGCGACGTCATCAGCGTTCCCCTTTGAATTCAGCGATATTCAGCGCCAGTGCCGCCAGGGTTTTAATGCCCTGAGACATCACTTTTTCATCGAAATCAAACAGTTCATTGTGATGACCCGCGCTCAGATCAGTGCCGAAAATGACATAAGAGGCTTCGCCACCGCGGGCTTTTACGCGCTCCATCATATAGGTGGCATCTTCCGAACCCGCTGCGCCTTCCTGACGGTCGATAATCTGCTCAAACTCGCCGAGTTTTTCCGCCTGACGGTGGATGTAATTCACCCAGGCGGGCGTCGGCGTGCTGCTTTGCGCCGCGCCCATCAGTTTGATGTCGAATTTCACCTGATGCATTTCGGCTGCGCCGGAAATCACTTTCAGCGCCTGCTGATAAATAAATTCGTTCACCTCATTGGTGGTGCCACGCGTTTCTACTTTCATCGTGGCGCTGGAAGGCACCACATTGCGCCCGGTACCAGCCTGTAAAACGCCGACATTAATGCGTGAATCACCGCCGCTGTGACGCGGGATCGCGTGTAAACCGAGCGTAGCCTGAGCCGCTGCCAGCAGGGCATTGCGGCCATCCTCCGGCTTACCGCCCGCATGTGAGGCCACGCCGGTGAAGTGCACGTCGAGCTTGGTCGTTGCCATAAAAGTATCGTTACCGCACACGATGTGATTAGCCGGTACGCCGGTGCCGATATGCACGGCGGTGAAATATTGCACGTCGTCCACCACGCCCGCTTCAACCATGGATTTCGCGCCGCGCGTGCCTTCCTCGGCAGGCTGGAAAATCAGCTTGATGGTGCCGCAGAGCTGGTCGCGCACCTGCATCAGCACGTCTGCCAGCCCGAGGCCAATGGTGGTGTGACCGTCGTGACCACAGGCATGCATCATGCCGTTATTGGCCGAAGCAAACCCGTCGCGGAACGGGCGATGCTGGTCTTCCAGTACTTCGTTTAAATCCAGCGCGTCCATATCCACCCGAAAACCCATTACCGGGCCGGGGCGACCGGTTTCCAGCGTGGCGACAATCCCGGTGAAACCGCCGGAGAAATGCGGCATCCAGCGGGCAATCGCGCCTTGTTCCAGTGCGCGCTGCTCCTGTTCGGCCAGCACGGCTGCGGAAGGCAGCCCCATACGCGAATCCGCGTCGATAACTTCTTTGCCGAGTTGCAGTGAATAGCCCAGTTTTTCCAGACGATCGGCCACCAGCGTGGAGGTACGAAACTCCAGCCAGCCGGATTCGGCGTATTTATGCAGATCACGACGTTGCTTTTGCAGGGAAGGGAACAGCTTTTCTACACGTTCAGAAATCTCATTAACCATCACGGACTCTCTTTTTACACAGACATGCAGGCTTTCCGCACAGCGGCAGAAAGGAGGAAATCAAAGCTTCGGGAAGTGCAGACCCGCACGCAGAAAGCGGCGAAAGGCGGCCTGATATGATTTTCAATGTACATAAAGCGTTCAGGGCATATAAGATGCCAAAATCTTCTTAGTGATAATCAGGGGTTATCAAAGAATCTCATGCCATCACAAATAAAAATGCATCAGTTGCGGGCGTTTGTTTCGGTCGCACGTCAGGGCAGTATTCGTGCCGCCAGCCGGATGCAGAATCTTTCACAGCCCGCGCTGACCAAATCAATTAAAGAACTGGAAGAAAATCTGGGGGCGAGGTTATTTGTCCGTCGCCGTCAGGGCGTGACGCTAACTGATTGTGGTGACGCGTTTTTTAAGCGCGCAAGCCTGATTCTGGAAGAGCTGCGGGTGGCGCAGGAAGACATCGCTCAGCGCCTCGGCGGGACCAGCGGCAGGGTCAATATCGGCGTCGGTGCCAGTATTGCCCGCACCATCATGCCGGAAGTCATTGACCGTTTTCACCGTGAATTCCCCCATGTGAAGGTGCGGATTGCCGAGGGACAACTGGTATCGATGATCCCGGAGCTGCGTCAGGGCGAGCTGGATTTCACCGTGAATACCTATTATCAGGGACCCTTTGATAACGAACTGTTATATGAAAAGCTTATGGATAAAGAGTATCGCGTGGTGGCAAGGCGTGGTCATCCGATGCAGCATGCCCGTTCGATGCAGGAGCTTTTGCATTGCGACTGGACGATGCCGACGCCACGCGGCAGCTATTACAAACTGCTCAGCGAAGTGTTCAGCGAAATGGATGCCGAGCCGAATATCAGCGTGATTTGCGAAACTTTTATGTCCTGCACCAGCCTGATCGCCAAAACCGATTTTCTCAGCGTGTTGTCCGTCGATGTCATTAACGATCCGGTGATCGGCCAGAGTCTGGTCGCGCTGGATCTTGATCTGCCGCTACCGAAAGCCACGTTCTATCTCATTCAGCGACGTGATACCACGCTGACGCCGATGGCCGCGCATCTGGCGCAGCTGTTTCGGATGTATTGCCGCTGATGTTGATATTTTGACAAAAAAGCACCTGTTTTAATGATTTATCGGGGATTTTTGGGAATATTGCCCGTTATCGGCCTGGCTTATCCGTTCTACACTGACCATCACAGGGAATAATAAGCTTCCTGATATTGTTGAGGTCATATGCGCCAGTCCGACATTGTTGCTGAAGTCAGTAACGACAAACAAACCCTGACCGCGCTGGTCGAGCAGGATAACCGCGTGGTGTATTTCTATATTTTCGCCCGCGAAGATTTGCGCGACCGCTTTCCGAAAATGCGCGCCTGCTGGGTACGTAATCTGGTGCCCGCACCGCTGAACGATGACACAGAGGCAATGGAGCAGGGGATTGCCCCGATGCTGGCGGCGCAATACTGCCGCAATCTGGAGGGCGAAGCGCCGCTGGAGCCTGCACAAATTCAGATCCTCTGGAATGAAAGCGATGACGGCGCGGCGTTGTGGTATCAGGGATTATTGCTGGCGGTGATCCCCGGCTGGAGTTTGTATATCGACCATTCGGTGTGTTATTCCGCCGGCTGCATTAAACAGAATCCGCTGACCTTCCCGCTGGGTTCTGCCTCGACCAACACGCAATGTGAACTGGCAGAAAAGACCCGCCTGTTCTGGCGTGACTGGCAAAATGAATTCAGCAATCCGTGGCCGAAAATCCAGCGCAAGCTGCTGGAATCCTACGAAGATCGCTTTGGCTCATCACTGAAATATTATCTGATCAATCAGGGCAACTGGCCGCCGATGGCGATTTCTCAGCATGAAGATGAAGAGAACTATTACTTCTTCACGGTCGGCATGAGTATCCGTCCGATGCCGCAAATTGATATTGTTTTCAACGATGAAGCAGAAAAGCATCGTCGCATCGAACTCGCCTTTTCGGTCGGCAAAGAATATGTGACGGAAGAAAATGCCGTGCAGATGGCCAGCGCGTTATCCGGTTATGCACAGATTCCCTGGACGACTCTCAGCTGGTTGGGTGAAGGCCACACGCTGATGTCGCCGATGGCACCGCTCGGCTTTGAAGGACACGTGATTTCCTCCGCATTATGCGGTCCGGCAGACAAAATGCGTCTGCCAAAAATTTACGGGGATCCGGTGAATCTGTTTTGGGTCAGTCCGGTGTTTACCAGCGAACTGGAGTTTGCGCAGGCCAGACCGAATGGCGGATTTGAACTGGTCGCCGCGATGATCAAGAACGATATCGGGTATGTGTTTGCGCCGAGAAGTGCGGTGGTCTGATGTCACTCTCTCAGTTTTCTCACAGAGATGAGTAAGAATACCGATCTGCTCCCTCCCCTGCGAAGGGGAGGGTTGGGGTGGGGTATTAAAGAAGAATCAAAGAGTTGAAGAGTGCAGTACCTATTGTGTTGTCTTTAAAACCCCCTCCCAGCCTCCCCCTTCGCAGGGGGAGGAGCAAGGCAAAAACCTAAACCGGTTTAATTTCCTGCTGAAAATCCTCAGCATCAACATCATATCCCGACGGTTCCCAGCGTACCGCTGTCAGTACGATTAAGCCCGCCAGTGGCGCTAACGCGATCACCCAGAACACGCCGGTGCCGAGTGCGGCGGAAAGCACCGGAAACAGGAACAGTGAAAGGGTGGAGCTGGCGCGCATCAGCGTCTGGTTGAAGCCGACACCCATGCCGCGCAGTGATGTCGGGTAGCTCAGTGACGCAAATGTCATGGTGTGCGATCCCGGCCCGAACCCCTGACCGAACAGGAATAACGCCAGCATGGCGATGGAAATCGCCGCTTCGCCACCGTCTGCCGGGCGGCCGACCAGTGCCAGACCGATCATCGCCACCAGCTGGCAGGCGTAACCGGCGTAGGTCATTTTCCATGCACCAAATTTCGACACATACCGTACCGCAATCAGACCACCGACAAAAGCGAAGCACAGGTTCAGGCCGAGCGAGAACAGAATGGTGCTGATCATCGATTGTTGCAGGAAGCTGGATAAAATCACCGGTAACCCGAATGCCACCGCATTATAGGCAAATGACGAGGCCACCGCCGTCACGGTCGCCAGCACGGTGCGCCGCAGATAAATGCCCTGCAACAGCGTGCCGTAGTTACGCCATGCGGCTTTGCGCACTTTCACCTGCGGTGTTTTGTCCGCATCTTCAGCCACTACCGCATTGATGTTGTAAGACTTTCTCAGGATCGCCGCCGCGCTTTGCAGGTCGCCCTGATTGGCCGCCCAGACCGGCGATTCATTCATATAACGGTGACGGATAGCGATAATCAGAATCGCAGGCACCGCGCCGAAGCCGAGGATCAGACGCCACAACCAGTCGGTGTGCGTGGCAGGCAGTACTGCGTAAAGCAGCAGAACCAGCAGATACGAGACGCTGATCGCCGCGTACCACGTCGGGCACCACATCGCCACGCGCGAGGCTTTATTGCCGCGCCCCTGAAGTTTTGAGAACTCCGCAAGAAACGCCATCGCCACCGGTAAATCGATGCCGACGCCTAATCCCATCACGAAGCGCGACCCGCCGAGCACCCATTCATTCGGTGCAAAGGCGCAGGCCAGCGCGGCAATCACGAAGAAGAACATATCAGCCATAAAGACGCGGTAACGGCCGATTTTGTCGGTCAGATAGCCGCCGAACAATGCGCCGACAATCGCCCCGAAGGTAATCGCCGAGGCCACAAAGCCCGCGCCGGAAGGCGTCAGCCCAAACTGGCGGGTGATATCTTTCATTCCGAAAGCCAGCGCACCGAGGTCATAAGCGTCGAGGAAAACGCCGCCGAGTGCGATAGCAATCACGATGCGTGCGTCGCTGATTTTCGCTGCGCCGCGGTTCACTAACTGAGTAATATCGGCAGCGGAACGAATCACCACCGGCTGGTCAGGCGCAGAATCTGCGCTGTAATCCCCTGAAGAGGCGGTCTGAGAGGCCGCAATTGAATCAGACATTGTTGTGTTTACGCTTTTTGACAAAAAAACCAGCATAGAGGCGAGGTGATGCCGGTCACAAGTCCTGATTAGACGTTGCGTGAAAACAAATGGCTATAAGTTAAAACAAAGTGATCTAAAAGGCAGCGGTGAACATCTTCTTCGGGGGAAACAGCCTGTCTTGTCTCAGTGATTTAGCGGATAAGCTTCGAACATTTATGCATTTTACTCCGCTTCCGCCGCCTGCTTTTATGGCTCACTCTCCGTTTCCCTGCGCGAAATTGGACTATTCTTGTTAGCAGCTTGTTTATTCAGATGAAAGCCGAAAGACAGAGCAGTCGCCGGGCGACAAAAACCAACATAACCCGATAAGAGGATAGAACATGACTGTAACAACTGGGCGAGTACGGGGATTTTCAGTGGCAGCACTGGCGCTGGCTTCCGTGTTAAGTTTCAGCGCACAGGCCGCTGATGATGCCGTGCGTGTCGGCTCAAAAATTGATACCGAAGGGTCGCTGCTCGGTAACATTATTATTCAGGTGCTGGAAGCCAACGGTATTCACACTACCAATAAATTGCAGCTGGGAACGACGAAAGTGGTGCGTGGCGCAATCACCTCCGGTGAAATCGATATCTATCCGGAATACACCGGCAACGGCGCGTTCTTCTTCTCCGACGATAAAGACCCGGCGTGGAAAAATGCGCAGGCCGGTTTCGATAAAGTCAAAAAGCTGGATTACGACCAGAACAAAATTGTCTGGCTGAATCCGTCTCCGGCCAATAACACCTGGACTATCGCGGTACGTCAGGACGTCGCGAGTGCGCACAACCTGAAATCGCTGGGTGATTTGGGCAAATACATCAGCAGCGGCGGCGATTTCAATCTGGCGGCGTCAGCCGAGTTTATCGAGCGTCCGGATGCCTTACCGGCGTTTGAGAATGCCTATGGCTTCAAGCTTAATCAGGCGCAACTGTTGTCTCTGGCGGGCGGTGATACGGCGGTGACTATCAAAGCGGCCGCTGAGCAGACTTCCGGCGTCAATGCGGCAATGGCTTACGGCACTGACGGCCCGGTAGCGGCGCTCGGCCTGCAAACGCTGGAAGATCCGAAAGGCGTACAGCCGATTTACGCGCCTGCGCCTGTCATCCGCGAGGCCGCGCTGAAAGCGCATCCGAACATTCCTGAATTGCTCAAACCGGTGTTTGCTTCGCTTGATACCAAAACGCTGCAGGGGCTGAACGCGAAAATCGCGGTTGATGGTCAGGATGCGAAGAAGGTGGCGGCGAAGTACTTGCAGGAAAAAGGTTTCGTTAAAAAATAACCGGGCAGTGACCGCCCTGAGCACGATCTTCGGGTCGTGCTCTCTGATATCAGGTAATGTTTTGACTTATCACTCACCCGTTAAAAACCGCGTCCTGCTGACGCTGGTTTTGCTGCTGTTGCTGGCCGGTTTCGGGCTGGCTTTTGTCAGCCATGCGCCCAACCGGCTGGTATCCGGTAAAGGTATTTCACTGGCGAGCCTGCTGCATGGCTATTCTGCATTACTCCTGTTGCCTGCCGTTTTGCTGCTGGCCTGTGCCTTTCTGACCCTTTATGGCCGCCATCATTTGCTGGTGATGCTGCTGGCGGAAATCCTGCTGGCCGTGCTGGTCTGGCTGGCCGGTCACAGCGCGGTGCAACTTGCGGGGGGCGATGAAGACAGTATCGCGCGCACCTCGCTCGGCGGCGGTTTCTGGGCAGGTGCGGCGCTTTGTCTGCTGATCGCCTCCGACGCCATTTCCCGTTTTACCCGTAATCACAGCCTGCGTATTTTGCTCAACGTGCAGATGGTCGTGCCGGTGGTTTTGCTGCTGGCGTACGGTCAGCTTGCCGAACTTTCGCTGCTTAAGGAATATGACAACCGTTCCGACGTGTTCAACGATGCGCTGTGGCAGCATCTTGGCATTTTGTTTGGCACGCTGGTGCCTGCGGTGCTGATCGGTCTGCCGGTCGGGTTGCTGTGTCACCGTAAACCCCGCTGGCGCGGGCCGGTATTGTCGGTGCTGAATATTATTCAGACCGTGCCGTCGATTGCGTTGTTTGGCCTGCTGCTCGCACCGCTGGCGGGGCTGGCAAAAGCGCTGCCGTGGCTGGCCGAACACGGCATCAGTGGCATCGGGCTGGCACCGGCGATTATCGCGCTGGTGCTGTATTCGCTGTTGCCGCTGGTGCGCGGGGTGATTGCCGGGCTGGAGTCGGTGCCGGAATCGGTGATCGAATCTGCCCGCGGCATGGGCATGAACCGTGCGCAGGTGTTTTTCCGCGTGCAGATGCCGATTGCCTTGCCGGTTATCCTGACAGGTGTGCGCATTGTTGCGGTGCAAACGGTCGGTATGGCGATGGTTGCGGCGCTGATTGGCGCGGGCGGACTGGGCGCCATCATGTTCCAGGGTCTGCTCAGCAGTGCGCTGGATCTGGTCTTGCTCGGGGTGATCCCGGCGGTGCTGATGGCCGTTGTTGTCGACAGCGTCTTTAAATTTGCAGTCTCAATTCTGGAAACCACACGCAGATGATTCATTTCAAGCAGGTTAGCAAACACTTTGCCGGAAAAGCGGTCGTGCGCGATCTCACGCTGGAAATGGCCAAAGGCGAATTCACGGTGCTGATCGGCACCTCCGGTTCGGGGAAATCCACCACGCTCAAAATGATCAACCGGCTGGTGGAGCACGATCGCGGGGAGATTTTATTTGCCGGTGAACCCATAGAAAAATTCCGTGCGCAGGATCTGCGCCGCCGGATGGGTTATGCGATCCAGTCCATTGGCCTGTTCCCGCACTGGACGGTGGAGGAGAATATCGCCACCGTGCCGCAATTACTGAAATGGCCGAAGGCGAAAATCCGTGACCGCGTGACTGAACTGCTCGAACTCCTCAATCTCGATCCGAAACAGTTCCGTCATCGTTATCCGCATCAGCTTTCCGGCGGACAACAGCAGCGCGTCGGTGTGGCACGGGCGCTGGCTTCTGACCCGGAAGTATTGCTGATGGATGAACCTTTCGGCGCGCTCGATCCGGTGACCCGCGCGACGTTGCAGGAAGAAGTGGCGCGCATCCATAAAATCACTCACCGCACCATCGTACTGGTGACGCATGACATCGACGAAGCGCTGGCGCTGGCCGACCGCATCGTACTGCTCAATGACGGACAAGTGGTGCAGCAGGGGACGCCGCTGGAATTGCTGACCCGACCGGCAACGCCGTTTGTGCGTGATTTCTTCGGTGGCAGCGAGATGGGGATCCGCTTGTTGTCGCTGCGCGAAGTGGGTTCGCTGATGCGGCGCGGCGAGTCGTATTCCGGCAACCAGTTACCGCTGACCGATACCATGAGCCTCAGTCAGGCGCTGTCAAAATTTGTCGCGCAGCAGGCTCAGCAGTTACCGGTGGTGGATGAACAAGGGCAACCGCTCGGCGTGCTGCATTTTGCGGATCTGACCGCACCGGAGGGCAGCGCATGAAACGGGTATTTGCAGATCCTCTGATTTGGTTATTCGCTTTATTGCTGGCGCTGATTTTCGGTATGACCTCGCTCGGCGGGCTGTTCCACTGGATGTTCCCTGAACTCAGCAGGCCGGTGTATCAGCAGGAAAGCTTTGCCGCGCTGGTGGAAGCCCATCTGTTGCTGGTCGGCATTTCCAGCCTGATTGCGGTGATTATCGGCGTAGCGGCGGGGGTGGGCGTAACACGTCCGGCGGGCAAAGAATTCCGTTCACTGGTGGAAACGCTGGTGGCGATGGGACAGACGTTTCCGCCGGTTGCGGTACTGGCAGTCGCGGTGCCGGTGATGGGATTCAGTGAAAAACCGGCGATTATTGCGCTGGTGCTTTACGGGTTGTTGCCGATCCTGCAGGGGACGATTGCCGGGATTGAATCGGTACCGGCGTCGGCGCGGGAGATTGCGCAGGGCGTGGGGATGAGCCGCTGGCAGATGCTGCGGAAAGTGGAAATTCCGCTGGCCGCACCGGTGATTATTTCCGGCATCCGCACGTCAGTGATTATCAATATCGGGACGGCGGCGATTGCCTCGTCGGTCGGCACGTTAAGCCTCGGCTCGCCGATTATCATCGGCCTGAGCGGTTTTAATACCGCCTACGTATTGCAGGGTGCGGTGATTGTCGCGTTGCTGGCGATTTGCGTAGATATGCTGTTTGAACGCTGGAGCCACGGGTTACAACGCTGGCAGCAGCGGTCAGTGGACGAATCAGTTCGTTGACGCAGACGGCGGCGCAGGCACCACGGAAGGGGCGTCGTTATCGCTGACCGGTTTCGCGTCGTCCTGAATCACCACCGCATAACCGGCAACCATCACGCCACCAATTGCGCCAATCGCCATCAGACCAAACAGCGCGATAAATAATTTTTTGCCTAGCGAATTCATGTGCAGTACCTCAGGATTTTGAACGGCGAATTATAAATCGTTTCCTCACCCCTGCAACAGACTATTCATGCTGTGATTACTTTTAACGGTGATGCCAGCGCATTTTTTGTCATATACAGAAACTTTTTAGCAACGTTTTGACGCGATCGCACGGATTCCCTTGCCGGAAATCAGGGCAATAGCGTTAACTGTTTGCCTTCATTATCACGCTAATAAGTTATTCCTATGACTGGTTCCGCCACCCGTTCCCTGCTGCCATTAATTGCTGCACTGTTTGCGCTGTATTTTATCTGGGGTTCGACCTATTTCGTGATCCGCGTGGGCGTGGAAAGCTGGCCGCCGCTGATGATGGCCGGGCTGCGTTTCTTCGTCGCCGGATGTATTTTGTTCACGTTTTTATTGCTGCGCGGGCATAAAGTCCCGACGTTGAAGCAGTGGATGGCCGCCGGTGCCGTAGGTATTTTGCTGCTCTCTGTCGGTAACGGGCTGGTGACGGTGGCGGAACATATGCAGGTGCCGTCGGGCATTGCCGCCGTAATGGTCGCCACCGTGCCGCTGTTTACCCTGTGTTTCAGCCGCCTGTGGGGAATGCCCAACAGCCGCCTGGAATGGACCGGTGTCGCCATCGGCCTGTTCGGGATTGTGCTGCTTAATACCGGCAGTAATCTGGAAGGGAACCCGTGGGGCGCGGCGCTGATCCTGCTCGCCTCACTAAGCTGGGCATTCGGTTCGGTGTGGAGTTCTCGCTTGCCGCTGCCAACCGGCCTGATGGCGGGTGCGGCGGAAATGATTATCGCCGGTGTGGTGTTGCTGGTGGCAAGTCGTGTCACCGGGGAACACATGACCGCGACGCCTTCGCTGAGCGGTTTTCTGGCGCTCGGTTATCTGGTGGTATTTGGCTCGATGATTGCCATCAGCGCCTATATGTTTCTGCTGAAAACTGTGCGTCCCGCCGTGGCCACCAGTTATGCCTATGTGAACCCGATTGTGGCGGTGTTGCTCGGCATCGGCTTCGCCGGTGAATCCTTGTCTCCGGTCGAATGGGTGGCGTTGGGCGTGATCCTCTGCGCGGTGCTGCTGGTGACGCTGGGGAAATTGGTGTTCGGGCGTAAGAAGACGGTGATTAAAGAAGTGAAGGTTTAAACCGCTTCCTTTTCGCAAATGTGACAGCTGATTTTGTTTTGCTCCTCCCCTTCGCAGGGGAGGGATCAGACCGGGTTAAGCCTATTTTTTCTCAAAGAAAATCGTCACCCGCGCCACTTCCACGCCGAATTTTTTCAGCGCGGTGACGTTAAACAAGTGCTGTGCGTCCTGCTGATAAATCCAGTCATCGAACGTCAGCCGGTAGGTGCTGCCGCCTGATTTTACGTCCATCACGTATTTCCAGTTAAAGGCATTGCCTGCGGATTGCCCGGTGGCGGTGCCGATAATGTCGCCCGCCGTGCCGGTATAGCTGCCGTCTGCCAGTTTGCGGATCCGCCAGACGCGGGTCTGTTTCTCGCCGTCGTCATACACAAAGTCTTCATGCAACGTCAGCGTATCGCCCGCCACATCACCGCGGATTTTCACGGTGAAGCGCCGGGTCTGTTTGTTGCTGTAATCCTGCACCATGCCGTAGGCCACGCTGTCACCGGCAAACCAGGTGAAAATATCCAGCTTCGGTTGCGCTTGTGCGTAATCCTGAATATTGGCTTTACAGCCGGTGAGTAACAGCATTCCGCCGACGATCAGCGTGACAAAAATCTTGCGCAGAACAGTCATAAAACCTCCATAAGATGCCATTAATCGGACGCGGATGCGCCGGTCAGCTTGCTGCGTAAATCAGGATATTGCGTGGCGGGCGAGAGCCAGATCGCCAGAAAGGCATCGCGGAATGCCGGGCTGAAAGGCTGACCGACCGGTGTGCTCAGCACGCTGTTTGCGGGCTGGCTGTAAAACTGGCCGCCATTTTCAGTGGCGACAAACATGATTTCGCTGCCGTTGCTGACATCCGGCCAGGTGTTTTGTACCGCCTCCAGCCAGCCATTTTTCTGTGCCTGTGCCAGCAATCCCAGTGCCTGCCATTGTTCTTCTGTTGCTCTGGTCAGCTCCTGATGATCAATACTGCGCAGATACTCAATCTTCAGCGCCTGCGGCCATTTTCCGGCCTGATACTTACCGTCGGGCGTCAGCAGTTGCGAATGATAAACCTCAAAAGGCCCCCAGCTCAGCGTGGCACGCCCGACCTGTTGCCATTGGTTCCACGGCGTGGCGGCAAAGGCAGAGAAAGAAATCATCAGCGAAAGTACGGCCAGAAATGCGCGTATCATCAGGTTTTCCGCTCTGTGTCATGGCTGAGCAGCACCGGCAGGCTGATCAGTGGTAAGAATATCGCCCAGCCCGCCGCCAGCAGAAGCCAGACATAAACCGGTGCGGCGAGAAGTTGCATGGCACCGAGCTGCATGCCGAGGTAATAGGCCAGCGGGCCGCTGACCGCGCCGACAGGCATCAGCCAGTACCATGTCAGCCGTAAATAGCCGAGTAACCACAGCCACCAGGCGCTGAAGCCCAGCCATAACGCCATCATCCACGGCGGTACGGCGGAAGAATCGCTAAATTCAAACAGACCCAAAATGCACCACAGCGAGTCCATCATGATGCCCAGCGTACAGGCAGTGGCGACCCACAACCGGCGTTTTGATGGTGTAAACGCCAGCATCAGAAAACTGCTTAAAAGCAGGAAGAGGATAAACCGTCCGCGCCCCCAGACGGCCAGCGTCCACCAGGCATCAAAACCCAGTGTCAGCAGCCAGAAGCGCAAGGTTTTCATCCGCGTCGCTCGGCGACCAACTGCACGGTGCTGATGGTGCGTGCACGAAAACCTGCCTCGCAGTAGCACAGATAAAACAGCCACAGACGGCGGAAATATTCGTCCTGCACGCCGTCAGTCTGTGCATTCCAGTAGCGCTGCACCCGCTCACGCCATTCATGAAGGGTGCGGGCGTAATCGGAACCGATATCGAACAGATCACGCACCACCAGACTGGTGCAGCGGGTCATGGTGTCATTCATGGCGGTAATTGAGGGCAGAAAACCGCCGGGAAAAACGTAGCACTGAATAAAATCGACGTTACGGCTGTAGGCGGCATAACGCTGGTCGGCGATGGTGATTGCCTGAATTGCCATACGCCCGTGCGGTTTGAGCAGCGCATTGCAGCGTTTGAAAAAGGTGGAGAGATAGCGTTTGCCGACTGCTTCGATCATCTCTATCGACACCAGTTTGTCGAACTGCCCCTGCAGCGAACGATAGTCTTCGAACAGCACCGTCACGCGGTCACTCAGCCCGGCTTTTTCAATCCGCTCACAGGCAAAGCGATATTGCTCGCGGGAAATGGTGGTGGTGGTGACCTGACAGCCGTATTCGCGCGCGGCAAATTCGGCCATCGCGCCCCAGCCGGTGCCGATTTCCAGCAGATGATCGCCCGCTTTTAATTGCAGCTGTTCACACAGGCGGCGCATTTTGGCTTCCTGCGCCTGTTCCAGCGTCATCTGCGGCTCCTGATACCAGGCCGAGGAATACAGCATCTTCTCATCGAGAAAACCCTGATAAAAATCGTTGCCCAGATCGTAATGCGCCGAGATATTTTTACGCGCCTGCGACGGACTGTTGCGGCGGAAAAAATGAATGACTTTTTTGGCCGGTGTGCTGAGCCAGCTGAGGCGTGCCTCGATTTTATCGACCAGCTTCAGGTTCTCGGCCAGCAGTTGCAGCACGACGGTCAGATTAGGCGTGGTCCAGTCGCCATCAATAAAACTCTCACCCGCTGCGACGCTGCCGCCCAGTAAGACACGCCGGTAAGCGCGCTGATGCAGAATGTCAATTTCACCCTGCAAGATAGCCGTCGGATCGCCAAAAAATATCGCCTGCTCACCGGGTTCACGCAGCGTCAGGCCCGCGCCTTTGAGCTGCTTCAGGACGCTAAGGATGAGCGCGCGCGCCGCTTTGCTGCGCCTGTTATTCGTCCCTTCACGGGCGAGTTGCATTTCAGGTTGGCTCATGGTCAGTCCTTATCAACGGGAGGATGAGAATAAATGGGCGCCCGTTTCAGCCACAGTTTCAGTGCCTGCCAGTAGATAGTCAGTGCGGTTTTAGCGGTCATGACAGGCAGCCGCCACAATTGCTGACGCAGCGCCGCGCGGGTCAGCGGACGGGCTGTCAGTGAAAGGGCGGCATCGAATTCCCGTTCTTTACGGTAATTTTCGATAGTGATGTGTAACTGCTTTCCAGGGGGTGTCAGCCGCCAGTGATAGACCATGTCCATCGGATTAAAGGGCGACACATGAAAGGCTTTCGGCACCGGTTGTGAACCGTCAGGCAGAACGGCGTAGGTGTGACGTTCGTTCCAGGGGGTATTGCGCACCTCGGCCAGCATCCAGCGCAAAACACCATGCTGATCATAAAGATAGTAAAAATTCACCGGATTGAAATAACAGCCGAAATAACACAACTGACATAACAACATCACCCGCCCGTCCGGGCGTTCGCCGGTCAGCGCTTCGATTCTCGCCTGCGCTTTGGTTTTGATATCACCGCCGCCGAGATAATCTTTGCGGCGAAAACTGGCGGCGGAAAACCGGTCGAGCTGGATACCTTGTGCAGGTAACTGGTCCAGTTCATCAAGGTCAATCAGCGGCATGAAAATATCGTAGTCGAATCGGTGTTCAACCGGCGTAAACCGCCGATGGCGCACCGTGCCGACATACAACTGGCTGTTCATGACGCCTCCCGTTTTTCCTGCTCATTCTGTTGCTGCGCACTGAAAAGTTGCAGATTGAGTTGTTCCACCACGTCACGCGCACTGTTGACACCGTCTTCGTGAAAGCCGTTGTACCAGTACGCACCGCAGAACCAGGTGCGGTTGTGGCCGTTGATCCGGTGGCGTTCCTGCTGTGCGTGGCGGCTGGCCAGATTGAGAACCGGGTGCATATACGTGGTGCGGAACAGGACTTTGTTTTCATCAATCGGCGTCAGCGGATTGAGTGACACGCAAAATGTCTGCGGCGTATTCAGCCCCTGCAAAATATTCATGTTATAGGTCACGCTGGCGCGGCGGCGTTGCGAAGGATTGCTGTCGCGTATATCCGCGTGGTCCGCCAGATTCAGCGCGTTCGGCAACTGATAATTCCAGCTCGCCCAGGCGCGTTTTTCGCGAGGCAGCAGGTGGGTATCGGTATGCAAAATGACGTCGTTGCTCTGATAAGGCAGGGCAGTGAGAATGCTTTGCTCATCAGCAGTGGCGTTGTCACCCAGAATGGTCAGCACCTGATCGGAATGGCAGGCGAAAATAATCTGATCAAAATGCGCCTCGCCATGCGGGGAATGCAGCGTCACACCGCAGGGTGTGCGGACGACTTTACTGACCGGTGCGCTGGTCAGCAGCCTGACGCGGGCCGGCAGTTTTTCCTGCATCCGGCGGATATATTCCCGTGAACCGCCGGGGACCACCATCCATTGCGGGCGGTTGCTGACGTCCAGTAATCCGTGATTATCGAAAAAGCGCAGGAACATCGACAGGGGGAAATTCGCCATATCGCTCAGCGAAGAAGACCAGATGGCCGCCCCCATCGGCAGCACATAATGCAGGGCGAAAAACGGGGTGAAACCGTTTTGATCGAGCAAGTCAGCCAGCGTATCTTCGTCATTGTGCGGATTCAGCAGGCGCGCCTTGCACAGTTTGTTAAACCGCAGGATCTCGAGAATAAAGCGCCAGAATTGCGGTTTGAGCAGGTTGCGGCGCTGGGCAAACAGGCTGTTCAGCGAGTGGCCGTTGTATTCGAGTTTATTAACCGGATTGCGTACGGAAAAACTCATTTCCGTCGGCTGTCCTTCAATGCCCAGTTCTTTGAGCAGGGCAATAAAATGCGGGTATGTCCGGGAGTTATAGACAATAAAACCGGTATCGATGGCGTATTCTTTTCCGTCGGAAATTACATCCTGCGTGGCAGTATGTCCGCCTAAGGTTTCAGACGCTTCAAAGACGGTAATCTCACAGCCGGGCTGACTTTTTGTCAGCAGCCAGGCACAGCTCAGCCCTGAAATTCCGCTGCCTACAATCGCCACTTTTGTTGTCATTTTATTTCACCATTTTCCGGCATAACCATTGTTGCAAACTGACGGGCAGCAAGGAGAGCACCTTGAGTAAACGGGCAAAAAGCGGAGGGAAGGCGATTTCACTCGCACCGCGCGCCAGTTTTTTTCGGATGTGCTTCGACGCCTGGGCGACGCTCACCATCATCGGCATCGGGAAGTCATTGCGCGATGTCAGTGGTGTTTCGACAAAACCCGGCTGAATCAGCGAAATGTGAATCTGACGTTTCGCCAGATCAACCGCCAGAGAGCGGGCAAAAAATGCCAGCGCGGCTTTGGATGCCCCATAGGCTTCACTGCGTGAAAACGGCAGCAGCCAGGCGACGGAACCCACCAGCGCTATCCGGCTGCCGGGCGCTAAGCCGGGGAGCAGGGCGTCGAGGCAATTGACCGGACCGGAAAAATTGGTGTGCATCACCCGCATGACTTTTTCGGCATCGACGACGCCGTTGTCGAGATATTCGCAGGTGCCCGCGCAAAGAATCACTAAATCGGCCTGCCTGCCCTGCAATGCTTCACGGGTAGCCTGTAAATCGGTGATATCAAAACACAGCGGGATGATCAGCGGGCTGGTGGCGGCGACGGCCGTCAGCTTTGCGCCATCTCGCCCGCAGGCAATGACCTCCCAGCCTCCGCTGGCATAATCCAGTGCCAGTTGTTTGCCAATGCCAGAACTGGCACCGGTAATCAGTACGCGCCCCATTATTTCAACCTGGCTTTGACGGCGCGCACGACACCGCCGAGCACCGGAATGTGCTCGTACAACATGGCACCGAGATCGTAATAATCGCGCTGATAGATAATAAGGTTTTCATTCAGGCGCAGATGGCTTGTGCCATCAAGAAACATTGCCTGACCTTTTTTCAACGCCGGGTGTGAGAATTCCATCCGCCAGAACAGCGACACTTCGTCACCCTGAATAAGTGGAGGCTGGATCTCAAAGCGGCAGTAATTCGTTTTCTCAAGCAGCTGCGCAAAATAGTGTTCCAGCGCATCCACGCCGTCGTAATGTGAAACCGGATCGATAAACACCACATTCGGATGATAAATAAGGGAAAGCTGCGGCAGGCGGCTGATATCAAGGTGACGGTAAAATTCGCACAGCCGTGTCAGAACGTCGGCCGGGGTTGCGTGTTCAGAAGCATGTTTAAGCATCATTTTTCCCCTCCCGACGAGCAGGCTCAATACGAAGACTGGCGCGATGATCATCGTCATCGGGGGAGGCGCTGAGCTCATCTTCCTTAGCGTCTGTTTCTTCTGCGCCGAGCAGGATAGCAGAGCTGCCCAGCAGGATGATCGACAAACCCTGCGCCATCCAGTGCTGCAGCCGCTGGCGCTGAACCTGCGTCAGCTTGCCTTCGGACCACAACAGAATTTGCGAGCCGCTCAGGTTTTCCAGATACGGCTCGCTGAGAGGAACCGGCAATATTTCGACCTGCAAACCTTCTTCGCACCGTACAATGGCCTCAAGCCACAACTCGGTGCTGTCTGTGTTCCCCCAGCCGATCAGCGTGGCAGCCGGTCCGGGACGCTTCCGGGCGGCGTTCATGCACATCACCGCGTGTTCAATGATCAGACCGTCAAGCTGGCTGCGCAGCATCAGCAGTCGTGAATCGCCGGAACTCAGGCGCTCACGCAGGGGGCGAAGCACGTTATTCACAAATGTTACCGCCGGGTATTCACGACCGAACTCCAGCATCAACTGACGAACTTTTTGCGGGCGGCCATCCTGTAAGGCGGTCAGCAGCTGATGTTCTGACTGCGACCAGCCACCGGGTAGCACGTCCACTTTACCTTCCAGCAAAGATTTCACCTGACCAACCGGAATACCGCGATTGATCCAGCCCAGAATGGTGCGGATGGTGTCGAGATCATCATCATTAAACAGACGATGGCCACCCTCTGTGCGCTGTGGCTTCAGCAGGCCATAACGCCGCTGCCAGGCACGCAACGTGACCGGGTTGATACCACAAATTCGGGCGACTTCACCGATGCTGTACAGAGACATATTTCCATCCAAATATTCATACCACTTATAAGCTAACTCTAGCGCCACATCGTAAAGTTGTACAACTTTATTATTTCTGTACAACTTGGAAAATCCTTTTGGTTACACTTTTTTAACTTGCGAAATTCTCATATAAGAGATATTTTCCCTGTATTGAGATTTTACGACAGGGTAAGAAAATGGGAGAAGGGCAGGACAATCACGATCTCCGTCTGGCGGAACGGCTGGCTGAATTACGCGTCAGCCAGGGCTGGTCACTTGAACAACTGGCGCAGATGACCGGCATAAGCCGCGCGACACTTTCACGCGTGGAGCGGGCAGAGACCAGCCCGACGGCCTCGTTGCTGGGCAAACTGAGTGCGGCTTACGGGCTGACCACTTCCCGTTTGCTGATGGCGCTGGAAGATAACCCCCCGGAGCTTATCCGCGCATCGCAACAACCGGTGTGGCATGACCGGGAAACCGGCTTCGAGCGTCGTTCCGTTTCTGCACCGGCACCGGGTTTTCGTGCTGAGTTGATTTCAGGTGTGCTGAAAGCTGGCGCCTGCATTACTTACGACGCACCGCCGGTAGAGGGACTCGAACAGCATATCTGGATGCTTGAAGGTGTACTGGAATTTGTGCTCGATGGCCGCAGTTACCGGCTGGAACCGGGCGACTGCCTGCGTTTTCATCTTCACGGCAGGACTTCTTTCTACGTACCCGGCCCGGCAGATGCCCGCTACGCCATCGTCATTTCACGTCCTTAAATGTCTGACTGAGTAAGGTTTAACATGATGCAAAACAGCAATGAAGTGGTGATCAGTGAAGTGCAGGGCGGCGTATTGTCGCAAATCGATCTGGATGCGCTGGCCGAAACCCTGATGCAGTCCGTGGCGTTGGGTGCCAGCATCGGTTTTATTTTGCCTTTCGGTTTTGTGCAGGCGCAGGCGTTCTGGCAAAAGCTGTTACCGGCTTTTGAGCGTGGCGAAAAACGCCTGCTGGTGGCGCGCATGGCAGGCAAAATCATCGGCACGGTGCAACTGGTGGTCGATCAGCCCGCCAACGGTGCGCACCGCGGTGACGTGGTTAAACTGATGGTTCACCCCGATGGCCGCCGCAAGGGTATCGCGCGTAAACTGATGACGGCGGTTGAAGCGCTGGCGCGGGAAGAGGGCAAAACCTTGCTGGTGCTGGATACCGTCACCGGCAGTCCGGCACAGACATTGTATGAAAATCAGGGTTTCACCCTGAGCGGGACGATTCCGCATTATGCGATGTCGACGGGGGGAATGCTGGAGTCGACGAGTGTGATGTATAAGGTGCTGGTGTGATCTGATTTTGACCGAATCAGGGGCGGTTTTAACTTCAACTTCAACTTCAAATTCAAGGTCGTGGGCGTCGGCCCACACCGACTTGGGGGACGGCTTATCGCCGCCGCCCCCCAAGACCCCCCGGGCTCTTTCACTGCGAGCTCCGCTCGCTGACTATGTTTCATCAGCCGCAGTGATAGCCGCAAAATCCCGCCGCTGCGCGGTTCCCTCCCATCGGGTTACAACCCGCGCAAAAACATGCGCGGTTTTCCACCTCTCGTCCGGCGGTATTTTGGAACCGGCCTCAGGCTCTTAATTCACAACCTGACTGATTTTGAAATCTTAAACTGTCTGCCCTTGAATTTAAGATCCCGCGGGCGATTCAGAAATCTTGCTGAACGGAGCGGCTTCGAGACCTATGGCTCGAAGACCGAGAGAAGGTACCGCGCAGCGGCAAGATTTCCAGCCTGTCGCTGTGGTTTCTGAAACATAGCCAGCGAGCGAAGCGCGCAGTTAAAAAAACGCAGGATTCCAAAGGGTTTCGTTTAAAACCCTTTGGGCCAGTGTGGGCGGCGAGCCCACGGTGTTGACCTTAAAGAGGCCGAAATATAGCAGCGGCCTCCGCTATCTCTTCTGGATATACGTCAGCGCTAACGCCACTGCCAGCACTAACCCTTTGATGATATCCATCGCATAATACGGCACCGACAACATCACCAGGCCGTTCGACAGCACGCCTAAAATCACCGCGCCAAGCAGTGTGCCGAGCGCATTAGGCTTACCGGAACCGGCCAGCGAGAAACCGATATAAGCGGCGGCAACGGCATCCATCAGATAGCCGCCACCGGCATTCACCTGTGAAGACCCGATGCGTGAAGCCAGCAAAATCCCGCCTGCACCGGCCAGAACAGATGACATCACATACGCAATCACGCGGTAGCGCGCGGTACGGATCCCCGCCAGACGTGCGGCCAGCGGATTTCCGCCGATGGCGTACATGCGGCGGCCATGTTTGGTCAGCGACATAAACAGTTGCACCGCAATGGTCACGACGGCCATCACGATCACAATCACCGGCACCTGACCGAGCAGGCTGAACACCGCAGGTACCGTGCCTTCGGCCATGTCGCCGCTCGGCAATAACATGTTTTCAGTGATGGAACCGCCGTAGCTGTAAGTCATCGCTGCGCCCTGAATCACAAACAGACTGGCGAGCGTTGCCAGCATGTCAGGAATTTTCAGGATGACGATCAGAAAGGCGTTGAACAGGCCGACCAGCGTGCACAACGCCAGCGTGATAAGTATCGCTTCGGTCGTGCCGAAACCGTGCCAGACGAACATCGAAATCACCAGCGCATTGGCAAGCGATGCCGTGGAGCCGACCGATAAATCGAAGCCGCCGACCGCCAGGGAAATCGACACGCCGATGGCAATCACCGTCACGATGGCAATCGAACGCAAGATATTGATGATGTTCGACGGTTCGAGGAAGTTATCTGACGCCAGACCAAAAGCGGCGATCAGCAACACCACGGTCAGCAACATGCCCCATTTATATAAAAATTCGAACAGCTGATGACGCCACGGCTGGCGGGCATCGGGCACGTTTTCTTTACTCACCACGGCTTTGTTCACGCGGGTATTCCTCCGGTTGAATAGACTAATAAGGTTTCTTCGTCGACGTCTGCGGCGTTCAGTTCGGCGACGATACGGCCGTCCCATAACACCAGAATGCGGTCGCATAAACCGACCAGTTCGGCGAACTCACCGGAAGCATAAATAATGCCTTTTCCCTGTTGCGCCAGGCCGTCGATCAGCCTGAACACGTCCGTTTTGGCCTTGATGTCCACGCCTTTGGTCGGTTCGTCGAAGATCAACACCTGACTCTCACTGCGCAGCCATTTCCCGATGGCGACCTTTTGCTGGTTGCCGCCGGAAAGCCGGGCCAGCTTCTGCATCGGCCCGGAAGCGCGAATGCCTAAGCGGCTGATAATGTCTTTTGCCCATGACAGCGACTGGCGCGCGTTGAAAATACTCCAGCGCGAAAAGGTGTCATCAGCGGTCACACTCAGGTTCATCGGGATATTTTCGTCAATGAAAATCCCTTCCTTGCGCCGTTCTTCCGGTACTAACGCCAGCCCCTGTTCGACAGAAAGGTGCGGCTCCTTCGGCTTCCACGGTTTGCCATTCAGCTCACCGCTTTCTACCTGACTCGGCGTTGCGCCAAACAACGCTTTGCACAGTTCCGTTTTTCCGGCTCCCGCCAGCCCGGCAATGCCGAGAATTTCGCCACGATGCAGTCGCAGCGAGATATCGCGCAGTTTGTCTTTATCGTGCATCCCGTGAATGCTTAGCAGCGTTTCACCGCTGTGCGGCGGACGGCGCGGCGGATAGATATCGTCGAGCTGATGGCCGATCATTTTCTCGATAATGTGTTCATTGCTCAGACCGTCCATGCTGTCATCGCTGACCAGACGCCCGTCACGCAGCACCGTCATACGGTCGCAGATATCGCGCAGTTCATGAATGCGATGCGAGATAAATACGATCGCCATTCCGGCGGCTTTCAGCTTGCGGACCAGCGCGAACAGGCGTGCACTTTCCGCCTGATCCAGCGGGGCGGTCGGTTCATCAAGGATCAGAAAACGGCATTTATGCGATAACGCCCGCGCCAGCAAAATCAGTTGTTTCTCGGCCAGCGTGCAGCTTTCGATCCGCGCCCGCAGGCTGATGTTCAGCCCGAGTTGCTCAGTCAGCAGTTGCGCCTGACGATAAAGTTGCGGCCAGTTATGCAGATGGCCCGGTTCGGAAAGGCGGTCGAGCATGATGTTTTCCGCAACGTTCAGCGTCGGCACCAGCGCGACGTCCACTTCCTGCTGCACCAGATGAATACCGTGCTCGCGGGCATGATGCGGCAGGCGGATATTTACCGCTTCGCCGTCGATAGTGATCTGCCCGGTGTAATGGTCATGCGTGCCGGAAAGCACCGCCATCAGCGTCGATTTCCCCGCGCCGTTTGCGCCGACTAATGCATGGACGGATCCGCCTTCCAGCGTGAAATCCACCTGGCGCAGGGCAGGAAAACCGGCAAATGAAATCGAGATATTACGCATCTCAAGGAGGGAGGAAGTCACTGGGCGTTGGGCCTTATTAAATAGACGGTTGGGGATTTAGACGTTTAGCCGTCTAAGACTCGCAGTAGCAGAGTTTTAACATATCAGGGAATTTAAGCAACAAAATAAAAGTGATAACTAAGAGCGAAAAGATCTAAAGTCTTCAGCGGAAACTCGATCGACTCCCTCCCCTGCGAAGGGGAGGGTTGGGGTGGGGTATTAAAGACAAATCAGCGGGTTAAGTCACTGCGCAGGCATTTGCGTTAATACTTAAAACCCCCTCCCGGCCTCCCCCTTCGCAAGGGGAGGAGCTAAAAGCAGATCATTCCTCGCTGAATCCAAGCGCCACCCCAAGCCCGTCCGCTGCCCGGACAGACACACGGTTAACGTCATCCCTGAAAGGTATTTCCCCGACCCGCAAACTATTCCGTACTGCCTCCAGCGACCGCGTGGCGAATTCCAGTCCGACCATGCGGGCGCTGCCGTTCTCGCCTTCCGGCACAATGCCGAATTCGGCGGTGGCTTGCTCCGGTGTGATAAACCGGACGGTGGCGCGGCCTGCGCGCAGCACGACTTCCTGCGGTTTGAACTCCAGCGCACTGACACCAAACAATTCGCCATACACCTGAGCGGCTTCCTGCGGATTTGCCGCAGAAATCACGAAACCGGTGATATCGGCAACACCGTTCGGGTGGTGTTGCCATTCGTTGCGCCACACCAGTTCCGGCGTCAGATGATGACAAAAGAAACTGCGGCCATTCGGTACGCGGCTGGCGGCCAGCGGTACGGTGCGGAATCGCGCATTCGGTGAAGTGCCGTCGTTGAGCCCGACGGGGCGGAAGAACTCCGCCGGTGCGGAACCGGCAATATCTTGCTGTTGCAGATGTTCGTATACCGCCGATGAATTCTGCGTTTTCCACACCAGACCGGTCAGGCCAAGCGGTGCCTGCCACAGGTCTTTGCGGGTGTGAGCGTTGCCCGGCTCATAGCCGAGCAGTTCAAGATAGTTTTCGCCGAAAATCGCCAGATGATTGCTGGATCCCAGCGAGTGATGCCCGCGCGGCGTGAGATGAAACCCCAGACGGCGGAACTGCTGCCCGGCCTGATCCAGTTGTTCGGCGACGTTGATCACCACGTGATCAAGCTGCGGGCGAAGGGGCTGCGAATGTTGTGCTTCAGTCATTAAACGGTTCTCCCAGCGTTAACATCAGACGGTTTGCCCAGGCGAAGAACGCCGCAGACTGCGCCAGATCGACAATCTCCAGCTCACTTAAACCTTGCTCGCGCAGCGCCGCAATGTGCTGCTCAGTGGCGACCGGTGGGGTAGCGGAAAGCGCGGCGGCGAAATCAATTTCAGCCTGCCAGCGCGGAGATTGTTCTTTGCTGAGAATGCCTCCCGGCGGGGTGTCGATCAGACGCTGGACATCTTCCGTCTGTTTGGAAAGCTGGCTGGCTTTGCGTGAATGCACCGAGGCGCAGTAAATACAGCCGTTAATTTTGCTGGCAACCGTCGCCGCCAGTTCGCGCTCTTTGCGCGGCAACCCGCCTGCGGTGTAGAAAATTCCTTTGTCGGTCAGCGTGCGCTGTTCGAGTACCGGTAAATTGCGGCCTAACAGGCGGAAATAGTCAGAATCGGTATGGCCGAATTTCGCCAGAATAGCCTGCTGGGCTTCATCAAATTCTTCCAGTTTTTTCGCCGGGATCCACGGCTCCCAGCCCAGTTCTTCCTGGGTAAAGGCCTGTGGTGCATCGCGGCCGCTGTGGGTATTGGGTTCGGTGCGCCAGAACGCGGCACCGACCGGCTTATTGCTGCCGTTCTCCACCGGCTTGCCACCGATCAGACGGTAGCTGCGCAGCACGCGGCTCTGGAAACTGACGAAGGCGATCAGTTGCGACAGCGTCACAATGGCATCCACCGACCAGCCGGCTTTTTTCAGTGCCTGCAAATGCGCCGGCGTCGCGCTGGCAGGTTTGAAGCTCAGGCGTTCGCCGTGGGTCAGTGCCGCGTCGAGGCGCGCGGTTTCGTCGATATCCGGCAAATCCTGCAAACGCTCGGAATAGTGATTGGTCAGCTGCGAATCGCCGTGCCAGCGCGCGACGTTTTGCGCCAGCCGCAGGCGCTCAGCCAGTGAGAAATCCACGCCATCCTGTTCGGTAAACAGCGCGTCATAGCTGCCCTGTGCGTGACGGGTGGCGGCGTCGCGGGTATCGCGAGCCTGTTTCAATGCGGAATCCGGGGCAATATCGGCCAGTTTTTCCAGCAGGTCGGTCGAACAGGTAGTCATAGGGCTTCCCTTGAGAATGAGGAATCGGCAGAAGAGGTGGAAACACTGCGCTGCGGCGTGCGGCGAACCCAGCCGAGCGCGGGCGCAACGTGACGGGCAATCAGTTCGATGGAGCGTAAAATATACGGATGCGGCGGATCGATGGAATGCACCTGAAACGCCAGATCGGTGACGCGGGCCAGCGCGGTATCGGCCTGCAACGTTGCGGTCACCTGCGCTGGCGTGCCGAGATGCACGTCGAAGGCGCGGATGTAATCATCCAGCGTGTCGCCTTGCACCGTCTGTCCGTTGGCACGGTGATTTTCGGCCTGACGGCGTAAGCCTTTTTGCGCCAGCTCACGCGCTTCGTCGCCGTTTTCGGTCACGAATGCGGTACGCGAACCCATGATGCGCGGCGCTACGCCGTCGGGCAGCGTATCCAGATAGGCATCAATGATCGGGTTTTGCAGCTCATCGAGACGCAAATCCGGCGCGTCCGCCGGACGTGGCTGGGTGCGCGAGAGCATCAGCCCGTCGCCGGATTTACCGGCACGTGCGCCGCCGTCCACCGAGAAAGTCGCCTGCCAGACGCGGTTCGCCAGTTGCGGCGCCGCCGGATATAAGCGGTTATCGGTGCCCGCCAGCGGTTCGCCACGCCAGGCGGTGAGCAGGGTTTGCAGATTATTGCCAAATGCCGTACCGCGTTCGTGACTTTCCAGCCCGAACGGCGGGAAGGATGACGGTGTGCCGCCTGAGCCTAAACCGACCTCAAGCCGTCCGCCGGAGAGTAAATCCAGCACGGCGGTGTCTTCGGCAACGCGCAATGCGTTTTCCATCGGCAGCGTGATTACGCCGGTGCCGAGACGGATAAAGCGGGTATGCGCCGCGACCTGCGCAAGAAAAACCAGTGGCGCAGGCAGGCCGCCCTCGGCTTCATGAAAATGGTGCTGCGCGACCCACGCGGAATCAAAACCTAACTGTTCGGCATGAATGATTTGCTCGGTCGCCAGCCGGTAACGTTCCTGCGCACTGGTGTTGTCCAGCAGGCGGGTGAAAAATCCAAGACGTTTACTGCTCATAATGTCCCTCTTGTTTCATGGTCTGGTTTATGCGGCGCGGTGGCGACCGGGAATAGCATCGATTAGCTGGCGGGTGTAATCGCTGGAAGGCAGGGCGAAAACGTCTTCCACCTTGCCGGAATCCACCTGCTGCCCGCGGTTTAACACCGAGACGCTGTGTGAGATTTGCCGGACGGTGGCCAGATCGTGCGAAATAAACAAATAGGTCAGGCCGAGTGAGTCCTGTAACTGCTGAAGTAACGTCAGGATTTGCACCTGCACGGTGACGTCGAGCGCCGACGTGGCTTCATCAAGGATCAGCACTTTCGGCTCTAAAATCAGTGCGCGCGCAATCGCCACACGCTGGCGCTGACCGCCGGACAGTTCGCGAGGTTTACGGCTGAGTAATTCTTCCGGCAGCGCCACGCGGCGGGCGATATCCAGCACCCGTTCACGGCGCACGGCAGCCGGGATTTTTTCGAAATTCAGCAGCGGTTCTTCGATCACGCGAAACAGCGTTTGCGACGGATCCAGCGAGGCGAACGGGTTCTGATATACCAGCTGGATTTTCTTGCGTAACTGCCGCAGGGCTTCACCTTTTAGCCGTGTGATGTCTTCGCCGTCGATCAGTACGCGTCCGCTGTCCGGTTTCTGAAAACCGAGCAGAATGCGCGCCAGCGTGGTTTTGCCGGAGCCGGATTCGCCGACCAGCGAATGGGTGGTGCCGCGCGGAATGCTGAATGACACGTGATCCACCGCGCGGAACGCCGCCTGATGTTTGCCACCCAGCGTGAAATCATGGGTGATGTTTTCGACCACCAGCACCGGATCTTCCGCCGCGCGAAGTTGTGCACGGTGACGGCCGGAAAGGGCCGGGGCATCGGCGAAAAGCTGGCGGGTGTAATCACTTTTCGGTGCATCCAGCACCTCGCGTGTGATGCCCTGTTCCTGCACTTTGCCGTGACGGAACACCAGCAACCGGTCGGCGCGTTCGGCAGCGATCGCCAGGTCATGTGTCACCAGTAACACGGCGGTGCCGGATTCGCGGCGCAGTTCGTCGATCAAATCCAGAATGCGTTTTTGCACTGTGACGTCCAGCGCGCTGGTCGGCTCATCGGCGATGATCAGCGCCGGTTGCAGCGCAATGGCAATGGCGATTAAAACGCGCTGTTTCATGCCGCCGGAAAGCTCGTGCGGATACTGTTTCGCCCGTTGCTCAGGATGCGAAAGACCGACGCGTGACAGCAGTTCCACCACGCGGGCGTCGCGCTGCACACGCGGCAGGCGCTGATGGATATCGAGAATTTCCGCCACCTGCGAACCGATGGTTTTCACCGGATCCAGCGAACTGGTCGGATCCTGCGGAATGAGGCTGATGCGCGCACCGCGCAGGGCATCAAGACGGCGCTGCGACCACTGGCTGATGTCGGAACCGTTCAGACGGATTTCGCCCTGTTCGATATGGCCGTTCTCTGCCAGCAGGCCAATAATCGCCTGTGCGGTGGTGGTTTTCCCTGAGCCGGATTCGCCGACCAGCGCCAGCACCTCCCCGGCGTTAATGGAAAACGATACGTTATGCACCACCGGTTTGCCGTCGTAGGCAATCGATACGTTTTCCAGTTCGAGAACCGGCGGAGCGTCATGCGTAAAAGTGGCCTGTGCGTTCATCGCGTTCTCCTGCGTAATGACTGGCTGATGCGGTTGGCGGAAAGCACCACTAAAACCACCACCACGCCGGGGAAGGTGGTCAGCCACCAGGCGGTGGAAATGTAATTGCGGCCTTCGGCAATCAGTAACCCCCATTCCGGTGTCGGCGGTGGCGTGCCATAACCGAGAAAACTCAGGGTGGAAATCGCCAGAATCGCGCTGCCAAACTGCAACGCCGAGAAGGCGATCACTGAGGTCAGCGAGTTGGGCAAAATGTGTCGCCACAAAACAGCGAAGAAGGATCCGCCGCTGCCGTACGCGGCTTCGACGTAATCGCTGTGACGTACCAGCACCACTTCGGCGCGTGCCAGGCGGGCGAAGTTGGCAACCGACGTCACACCGACGGCAATCGCCGCATGAACCGTGCCGAAGCCGAGCAGAATAATCACGCTCAGTGACAACAGCAGGCCGGGAATTGACAGCAATACGTCATTGATGCGCATGACAATGGCATCCACCAGACCGCCGCTGGCACCCGCCGCCAGCCCTAGCGCGGTGCCGAACACCAGCCCGAGCGCCACCGCGACCAGTGCACCGGAAAGGGAATGCGATGCGCCATACACAATGCGTGCGTACACATCGCGGCCGAGCTGATCCGTGCCCAGCCAGTGTCCGGCCTGCGGCGCCAGACGCTGCGCCCCGGCAATCCCTTCGGTACCGCTGTAATCCGTAAATAAGCCGGGGGCAATCGCCCACAAAATGACGGTCGCCATCACCAGCCAGGCGAGAATTAAGCCCGGCTGCAGGCGGGCGGGTTTCCAGCGGCGGCGCTGTGTCACCGGCAACGACAGAATGCTTTTGCCAAGCGGTAAACTGCTCATGCGGTGGCTCCTCCTGAATGTTTAGAGGCAGAGGTTTTAAGGCGCGGGTCGAGCAGCGGATACAGCAAATCGACCAGTAAATTGATGCCAACAAAGGCGGCGGCGGAAATCACCACAATCGCCTGCAATACCGCGACATCCTGATTATTCACTGCCTGCTGGGTCAGTTGCCCGAGGCCGTTAAGACCGAAGACGGTTTCGGTGATCAGCGCTCCGGCAATCAGTTCGCCAAACAGCAAACCGGCAATGGTCAGCGCCGGAAGCAGGGCGTTGCGCGCCACATGACGCCACAACACGCCGCTGCGGCTGGCACCTTTGGCGCGGGCGACGGCGACAAACGGCTGGGTTTGCACCTGATCAATACTGCGGATGAGGATCTGCGCCAGCGGCGCGGAAATCGGTACCGCCAGGGTGATAACCGGCAGAATCAGCCCGACCCATTCACCCGGATTAATCACCGGGATCCAGCGCAGATGGAACGAGAAAAACTGAATCAGCGCGATGCCCAGCCAGAAGGTCGGGATGGAAATAAACAGCGACGGCAGCGCCTGCAAAGCATTTTTCAGCCAGCCGAAATGCAGCAGGCTGGAGAGAAATGCCAGCGCAAAAGCCACCACGGCGGCCAGAGCAAAACCCATCAGTGCCAGACGCAGTGTCGGCGGAAAGTTGCTGCTGAGTAATTCGGTGACCGGTACGCCAGCCTGAATCGAGTAACCCAGATCCCCGCGCAGGAAATTGCCCAGCGTATGCAGATATTGTTGCCAGACCGGCACATCCGCGCCGTAAGCGGCACGCATATCGGCGATTTGTGCCGGGCTTAATCCCATGTCCGGGTTCTGGAATTTAATCAGAATCGCGTCGCCGGGCAGCACCTGCAACAGGATGAAGGAGACGGTAAACGCCGCCCACAACACCAGCAAAGCCTGCCCGAATCGACCGCTAACGTATCGGCTCATGATTGACTCCCGTCTGTTAATGCTTTTCCAGCCATGCGCCGTAGAAGCCCGGACGCCCGACCGCTTCAAAGCTTACGCCTTTGAAATACGGCGCACCGGCAAACACCTGCGGCTCTTCGAAAATCGGAATGACATACGCCTGATCGAGCAGGTAGTTCTGCACGTCACCGGTCAGTTCAAGCCGTTTTTTCGGATCGACTTCGGCAGAAATCGCGGTCAGCAGATCGTTAAGTTTGTCGTCACGGAAGCTTTTCACCTTGCTGCTCAGGCCGCCTTTTTGCAGCAGCGCATCGCGGTTGGTCGGGTAGAAGGAGCTTTTGATGACGTCCGGATCGGCGCGTCCGACTTCCACCACGTTAGCCGGGGTTTTCTCCGGATCGAGGTTATCCGCCACACGGCTGCCCGCGTCGCCCGCCAGAATATTCAGCTTCGCGCCGACCTGGCTCCATTGCTGGGAAACCAGCTGCAACACCTCTTTGTTCTGCGGCTGTGGCAGCGATTCATAAATAGTCAGTGACAGCGTTTTGCCGTCTTTCTGGCGGATGCCGTCCGGGCCTGGTTTCCAGCCCGCCTCATCGAGCAGCTTTTTGGACAGCGTCGGGTCGTAGGTCAGTTTGTGGCTCAGATCGACATAACCGGCCGCCGTTTTGGCAATCACCGAAGTGGCCTGCGGATAGTTTGGTGAGAACAGCGTATCGACCACCTGTTTGCTGTTGGTGGCGTGCAGCAGCGCCTGACGCACTTTCAGATCCGACACCAGCGCGTTGTCCGGACGGAACGAAATGCTGTCGTTAACGCCTTTGGTCGGCGCGGCATAAAGCGGGAAGTTCTGGTCTTTGGCCTGTTTCTCGTCATACGCCTGAACCTGACGGATGAAATCAGCCTGACCCGCCAGCAGTGCGCCGATACGCACGCTGTCTTCACCGGTCACGATCACTTTGATGCCGTCAAGATTCGCGCGACCCTGCTGTTTAAGGTTTTTCGGCCCCCAGTTGTAATCCTTGCGGGCAGTCAGATCGACTTCACGCCCCAGCGTTTCTTTGCTGACCACAAACGGGCCGGAACCGATGATGTGCGTGGCGTCGCCCAGCGCATCAAAATTACGATCCAGCGTGCTCAGCGACACCAGACCGGAGCCAATGGTTGCCGTGCCCTGCAGGAATCCCGGCGAGGATTTTTTGAAATAGAACTTCACGGTCAGCGGATCAACCACTTCGCTGTGGTCATAATTGTTGATGACTTCGGAAACCGGCAGGTGATGCTCTTTGTTGCCCAGACCGTAAGTATCAAAGTTTTTGGCGACCGCGTTGGCATCGAGCGGCGTGCCGTCGGAGAAGGTCACGCCCGGACGCAGTTTAAAGGTGTATTCGGTTTTATCTGCGTTGAATGACCAGGATTCAGCAATCCAGGGTTCAATCTCCAGCGTCTTCGGATTCTGGTAAGTCAGTTTGTCGGTGATCTGATTGAGTATGCCGCCGTTCGGGTAGAAGCCACCTGCGGGCGGATACAGGTTGGTGTGCGCCTGCTGTTCAAGATAAATCAGCGTGCCGCCCTGAACCGGTGTGCCGTCGGCGGCGATGGCAGAAAACGTGCTGGTGAGAAGTGCCCCTAAAGCCAGTGCGCGGGTCACCGCGTTAATCCGGCGAATGTTCTTCATCGTTAAACCCTTTTTCTTATTGGTCATGGTGACAGGTGATGACTTTGGCGTGCTTAGAACCAAAGTGCTGAACCCATAACAAACCAATTTAAGGGGGAGGTGAACGAAGGAATTTTGCAATCGTTAGCTGGAAACGGCATTAGGGAAAATGTGCGGGAGGCAGAAAGAAAAAAACCAGCGGCTAATCCGGACGGGTGGACCGGCTAACCGCTGGCGATCATCAAAAATGATGAGCTAAGGAGAAACTGAGGTCGTCAGTGATCTTTTAATGCATCTTCTGTGCCAGCTTTTATTTCAGGCTGAATTTTTGCCTGTTTGCTGCGACTCAGGAAGGCATTGAGTAAAATGGCACCAAACGTGGCTGTGCCGATGCCGCCCATGCTGAAGCCGCCCAGGCTCAGGGTAAAGTTGCCTGCGCCCAGTACCAGCGTGACCGCCACCATGATCAAATTTCCGTTAAGTCCCAGATCCACCTGGTTTTGTACCCAGATGCGGGCACCTGCCACAGCAATCAGTCCGAACACCACAATCGATGCGCCGCCGAGCACCGGCCCCGGAATGGTGTGGATCAGTGCACCAAACTTGGGCGAGAAGCCCAACACAATGGCAACAATCGCCGCAGCAACAAAAATCAGCGTGGAGTAAATCTTGGTGACCGCCATCACGCCGATGTTTTCGGCATAAGTCGTGACACCGGTGCCGCCCGCCGAGGCGGAAAGTAAGGTTGCCAGACCGTCACCGACAAACGCGCGGCCCATGTACGGGTCGAGATTTTTGCCGGTCATACCGGCCACGGCTTTAATGTGGCCCAGGTTTTCCGCCACCAGAATCACCGCCACTGGCGCAATCATCAGCATGGCGTGAGAACTGAACACCGGCGTGGTGATGGCCGGGATGCCAAACCACGGCGCCTGTGCCACGGCGCTGAAATCTACCGGTGCGCCCAGCCCGAGGCCGTTGGTAATGACCATGTAAATCAGGTACGCCGCCACCAGACCGAGCAACAATAACAGGCGCTGCACCAGGCCGCGGGTGAACACCGCCACCGAGCCGATACACAGCACGGTCATTACCGCCATCCAGCTGTCAAATGACGAGGCCGACACGCTGTTAATGGCAATCGGCGCGAGGTTCAGACCAATTGCCATCACCACCGCACCGGTGACGACCGGCGGCATCAGACGTTCAATCCAGCGCGTACCGGCTGCCATCACCACAAAACCGATCAATGTATAAATCACGCCGCAGGCAATAATGCCCCCCAGCGCCACGCCGATATTCGGGTTCGCGCCGTGGCCGCTGTAGCCGGTCACAGCGATCACCAGCCCGACAAACGCGGCGCTGGAACCGAGATAACTGGGTACGCGTCCGCCGACCACCAGGAAGAACAGCAGGGTGCCGATGCCCGACATCAAAATCGCCATGTTGGCATCAAAACCCATCAGCAATGGCATTAACACGGTGGCACCAAACATCGCCACCGTATGTTGCAGCCCCATGATTACTGTCGATCCGAACGGCAGCCGTTCATCCGGCGCGATCACTGCGCCATCCAGATTGCCTTCTCTTTTACGCCATTGTGGAAACCAGGTATTTGCCATGCACGACCCTTACTAAGTTGAGGATTGAGTTATCAGGCTATCTGACGCATCAGCGGGTGATAGCGCCGGTCGAAATACACCAGTCCGTGGCTGTCGTCGTTGCGTCGTAACGCAACGGCTTCACAAAACAAAATGTCGTGGGTGCCGACGCTGGTGATTTGCGTGACTTTGCAGTCAAACGACACCAGCGCGTCGGTGAGGATCGGCGAGCCGGTGGCGAGGCGTTCCCACTCAGCGGCTTCAAAGCGTTGCTCCGTCGGCGTTTTTCCACCGAATAAATTGGACAGTGACTCATGGCAATCAGCCAGCGTGTTAACGCACAGCACCTGATTCTCTTTGAAAACCGGATACACCGACGCTGAGCGGTTCAGGCAGACCAGCAATGTCGGCGGCGAATCGGTGACGCTGCATACGGCGGAGGCGGTGAAACCTGCACGTCCGCCGGGGCCGTCGGTGGTGATGATGTTGACGGCTGAGCCGAGGCGCGCCATCGCATCGCGATACTCTTGTTTTTCAACGGCGGCTTGTTTCTCAACGGCAGCGTGTTTCTCAACGGCAGCGTGTTTCTCGACGACTGGCATATCGGGAACAGGCAGTGTGGCGTTCAGGATTGATGGCATGGTCGTGTCCTCAAATTTTTTCATTGATGCTTACAGCACGCGGCAGGCGCGGTCGAAATCAAGGCGCGGTGCACGCGGATACACTTTGCTGTGATCGCCGTAACCGATGTTGATCAGGAAATTAGATTTCCAGCCTTCCTGCGCCAGAAATGTTTCATCGACTCTGGCGTTGTCAAAACCGGACATCGGCCCGGTATCCAGCCCGAGGGAGCGGCAGGCCATGATCAGGTACGCGGCCTGCAAGCTGCTGTTGCGAAATGCCGTGTCGTGCGCCAGTTGCGGGCTGGAGGTGAACCACGAACGGGCATCGCCGGAGGGATACAGTTCCGGCAGCAGTTCGTAAAATTCCGGATCCCAGGCAATGATCGCCGTCACCGGCGCAGTCATGGTTTTTTTCAGATTGCCGCCCGAAAGCGCCGGAGCCAGTTTTTCTTTCGCCTCCGGACTCTGAATAAACACGATGCGCAGCGGGCTGCAGTTGGCCGAGGTCGGCCCCATGCGCGCCAGTTGGTAAATCGTTTTCAGTTGTTCGCTGGTGACCGGTTTATCCAGCCAGCCGTTGTGCGTGCGGGCTTCGGTGAATAAGGTTGCCAGCGCGGTGGCGGTTAATGCTTCGGCCATGATGTCTCCGTGGGCAGGTGACCGGACGGCGTAGCGGACGCTTGCGATGAGTGCCGCAGCAGCCAGTCCAGTAAAATCGGGTTAAAGGTTTCCGGGTCGGTTACGCTCATGGCGTGGCCGCCGTACAGCATTTGCGTGTGTTCGCCGTTAGGCAGACGGGAAGCGAGATCGACCGAACGCGACCACGGCACCAGCAAATCGTCTTTACAACTGAAAGCCAGCGTCGGGGTGATCACTTGTCCAAGCGACGCCGTCAGGTCTGAATTCATCAGCGCCTGCAAACGGTGCAGCAGGTTTTCCATCCCCTGAAAATGCGCCACCTGATGCTGGCGCTCTTCCTGCAATAACGCGTCATGTTCAGAAAGCCAGTCACCCGGATACAGAAACAGCGGCTGCGCCTGCACGTAGGCATCGACCCCGCTGTTGAGCAGTAAATTCTGCCGCACTTCAAAGCAGCGCCGCGTCTGGCTGTCGAGCTTCGTCCAGCCGTTAATCACCACCAGACTTTGCAACAACGCCGGATAACGCAGGGCAAGATGCAGGCCGATAATGCCGCCGAGCGCGTGACCGACCAGATGACAGCGGCTGATATCCAGCCCGTTGAGCATGCCCGCCAGTTCATCGGCCATGTCTTCCATCCGGTAACCGGCGGGCACCGTGCCCTGACTGACGCCGGTACCGTGCTGGTCATAGACCACCACGCGGAAATGCTCCGCGAGCATGGTCAGTTGCGGCTGCCAGAAACCACCGGAACCGCCGAGGCCGGAGGAAAGCACGACGGTTTCTGCATCAGCATTTTTCTTACCCAGTACCTTGTAATACATGCTGTTACCTCAGGGAGTTCAGGACAGGTTCCATCGCACGGATTATTTGCCGATATGGGCAATCGAGGCGATTTCAATCAGCGCATCCGGTTTCACCAGCCCGCACTGAATGCAGAACCGTGCCGGTTTTTCGCCCGGGAAGTATTCGGCGTAAACCTGATTTACCGCACCGTAGTTCGCCCAGTCGGTGATGAAAATTGAATTCATGGTGACGTCATCCATTGTGCCGCCCGCGGTTTCGATCACCTTTTTGATGATCTCCAGTACGTGGCGGGTTTGCGCCGCGGCATCGCCGACATGCACGACATTGTTGTCTTTATCAAACGGCAACGTGCCGGAAACATACACCACGCCATCGGCGAGGGTGCCCGGAACAAAAGGTGCCAGCGGAACGCCGCTGCCAGCCGGAATAATGGCGCTTTTAGGCATGGTTAATTGTCCTTTTCAGAAAGCGGTCAGGCCGCGTTTTGTTCAGTTTTGTAACCCACGGCGTCGCAGAAATTACGTACGCTGGAGACCCAGCCAAAGAAGGTTTCGATATTATAAATCGCCGCTTTTTGCGCGAATTCCGGCCCGGCCTGATGGGTGGCGTCTTCCAGTACCACACCGAAATATTCGAGGAAGAAGCCGTCACGCAGCGTAGATTCCACGCAGACGTTAGTGGCGATACCGGTGAACACCAGATGGTGAATACCGTAGCTGCGCAGCAGGCTGTCGAGCTGAGTATTGAAGAAGCCGCTGTAGCGTGGTTTGGGCAGGACAATGTCGCCCGGCTGCGGCTGCAGTTCATCCACCAGGTCATAATCCCAGTCACCTTTCGCCAGCAGTTTGCCCATCAGTTCCGGGCGTTTACGCATGGTTTTCAGCGCATTGGATTTATGAAAGTTAGGCGAACCGGCACCGCCAGCTTCGACGTACTGGTTGTCCCAGCCGTTCTGGAAGAAAATCACTTTGATTCCGGCGGCGCGGGCAGCGGCAATCGCCACTTTGATATTGGCAATCACCGGCGCGGTGGCGGAGACATCAAACCCCGCGAGATCCAGATAACCGCCCTGTGAGGCGTAGGCGTTTTGCATATCCACCACAATCAGCGCCGTTTGCTGCGGCGTAAACGCAATGGCTTCAGGACGTGCTGTGAGGATCGTTTCCTCGCCGGTGTTGTGGGGCTCGCGGCGGACCACAGTTTGATTCTCAACAACGTTCATCATGCGACCTCTTTCTGCTCAGTGCCGATGTGCTGGCGGGTTTTCATGAGTGGCTGGATATAACGGCCAAAGTTTTCGATGCCTTCGACAAAATCGTCAAAGGTCAGCAGTACGCCGCCTGCGCCGGGCACGGTGTCGATTTCGTCAAGCATTCTGGCAACGCTGGCGTAAGAACCGACCAGCGTGCCCATGTTGATATTGACCGCCGAAGTCGGGTCAGCCATCTGGCGGACGTTGGTATCAGCGCCGGATTTGGTGTCTTTGCTGCTCTGGTCGGTGAGCCACGCGAGCGCCTCGGCGTCAGCACCGGATTTATACAAATCCCATTTGGCGCGGGCAGCAGCGTCGGTTTCGTCGGCAATCACCATAAACAGGACATAAGAAGAAACGTCGCGCCCTTCGGCTTCGGCCGCCGTTTTCATGCGTGCGGCGGTCGGTGCAAAGGCGGTCGGTGTGTTAACGCCTTTGCCGAAGCAGAAGTTGAAATCGGCATGTTTGGCGGAGAACGCCATACCCGCATCGCTTTGTCCGGCGCAGATCACTTTCATTTCGCTCTGCGGGCGCGGACTGACGCGGCAGTCGTCCATTTTGAAGAATTCGCCGTCGAGTGTGCAGTGACCGGTGCCCCACAGGTCGCGCAGCACGCTGACGTATTCGGTCAGGTAATCATAGCGGCGGCTGAAATAGTCATCGCCCGGCCACATACCCATTTGCTCGTATTCCGGTTTCTGCCAGCCGGTGACGACGTTCACGCCGAAACGGCCGTTGGAAATGGAATCAATGGTGGCGGCCATGCGCGCCACAATCGCCGGAGGCATCACCAGCGTGGCGGCGGTGGCATAAAGCTGGATGCGGGAGGTCACGGCGGCCAGACCGGCCATCAGCGTGAACGACTCCATATTGTGTTCCCAGAATTCGGTTTTGCCACCGAAGCCGCGCAGTTTGATCATCGACAGCGCGAAATCAAAATGATAATGCTCCGCTTTCTGCACGATGGTTTTGTTCAGTTCGAAGGTCGGTTTGTACTGCGGCGCAGTTTCTGAAATTAACCAGCCGTTGTTGCCGATAGGAATGAATACACCGATTTTCATAGCTCACCTCGGTTGAAAATAAAAATTACCAAAACAAGGGCTTGCGAAAATCTCTGCGCGGCTTGAGTGCGTCCTGCGGGTTCCGAATTGCACCGTGCTGAAATCTCCTGACGGGAAAGCTATTGCAAACGTGATGCCACTTTTAGAATGCGCAGTGTTATCAATGAGTTAAAAATGTTTTTCGTTTTCAGGTGGAGCAAATGGTCTGTTTCAGACCATCTGGTCAAAAATAACTGCACATCTATCAGGCAGGATTGAACAAAAATGGTGCAAATTTGTTAAACGGATAACTCTTTGTGGTTAATGTTTATTGTCTTTGGTGTTACTTTCATCATCGACAGGCTTAGCGATAGTCGCTTGTACCTCCATTTGTTATGATTTCCGTCTTGCTGTTTGTCTCAGGGAGACATTGTGAAGCCATTGGTTGAACCTCCGTTGCCTCACGCCGGAGAGAAAAAATCCCGCCAGACGGCGGCGAAAGCGCCGACGCGACGCTCGCGGGCCGTCGCCGCCAAACGCAGCAATATCATGGCGGCGGCGCTGGAGTTCTTTTCGTTGTACGGCATGCATGGCACCAGTCTGGATCAGGTTGCCGAGCGCGCCGACGTGTCCAAAACCAATCTGCTGTATTACTTCCCGTCGAAAGAAGATTTGTATATCGCGGTGCTCAAAGGGTTGCTGGATATCTGGCTGGCGCCGCTGAAAGCGTTGCAGTCGGATCAACATCCGCTGGAAGCTATCCGGGAATATATCCGCCTGAAGCTGTGCGTTTCGCGCGATCACCCGCAGGCATCAAAGCTGTTTTGTCTGGAGATGGTGCAGGGCGCGCCGCTGCTGAAACAGGAACTGGGCGGTAGCCTGAAAACGCTGGTGGAAGATAAATCGGATGTGATACGCGGCTGGATTAAAGCAGAACTGATCGCACCTGTTGATCCGATGCAACTGATATTTATGCTGTGGGCGACCACGCAGCATTACGCCGATTTCGGCGTGCAGGTCGAAGCCATCACCGGCAAAACGCTCAGTGATCCTGAGTTCTTTGAACAAACGGTGAGTAACGTGCAGCGCATTATTACCGAAGGCATTCAGCTTCGGGTCTGAGAGGGCAGAATGGATTCGGTTTCACAATTAGTTCTTGGCGCTGCGGTCGGCATTGCGGTGATGGGCAAACGGGTGCCGGTGTGGAAATCTGCACTGGCTGGCGCGGTATGCGGAACCTTGCCCGATCTGGATGTGTTTTACGATCACGGTGACGCCATCAGCAATATGACCCTGCATCGCACCGAAAGCCATGCGCTGTTTTATCTGACGCTGGTTTCGCCGCTGATTGCCTGGCTGATGGCAAAATTGCTCAGCGGCGGGCAGCATTTCAAACGCTGGTGGGGCGCGGTCTGGCTGGCACTGATCACTCATCCGTTGCTGGATCTGATGACGGTGTACGGCACGCAGCTTGGATTGCCATTCACAAACTATCCGTTTGCGGTCGGCAGCATTTTCATCGTCGATCCGCTTTATACCTTACCGCTGATCATCGGCGTCGGGCTGGCGCTGTACCGCGAGCAACAGCGTGGGATCATGTGGAATAACGTGCTGCTGGGCGTGAGTTGTTTATATCTGGCCTGTACCGCCTTCGAGCAACATCAGGTGACGCGGCATGTGGGCGAGGAATTACAACGCCAGAACATCGAAAGCACACAGATTCTGGTCACGCCGACCCCGCTCAATTCGCTGGTGTGGCGTGTGGTGGTGATGAGTAAAGACAGTTACGGCGAAGGGTTTACCTCGCTGCTGCATCCGGATTCGCCGATCCGTTTCCGCTTCTATCCGCGTGGTGAAGCGTTGTATGAAGCACACAAAGATAATGCCTTTCTGGCGCGTGTCGCCTGGTTCAGCCACGGCTTTTTCAGCGTAAAAGAGCAGGGCGGACATATTCTGGTCAGCGATTTACGTATGGGGCAGGAACCGGATTACACCTTTGTGTTCGATCTCGGCGAGATGAAAGCCGGTGCACCGCCAGAACTGCCGGTGAAAGTGGCATCCGCCAGACCGTCGGCGGTGAAAATGTGGGATCAGTTCAGACAGGCGCTGGAAGTGGAGTAATCTGCAATAAAGCAAAAGGAGCCCGTGGGCTCCCCGGACTGAGGTGTTAGCATCAAAGTGTTGTCATAACGGTGGGAAGTGTTTGCCTGCATTGACTCTCGCAGACAAACACCGGAGATCCGACCGTTAATTAACTCTCACGTGGCGGAATGTCATCATCGACAAAACCGATAAGAGATAAGGCCTGCTGAATTTCAGGGCAGGTCATAAAATAGCGCCATAACAATCCACTACGATGGTTTTCAATCATGCCAATGATTGGCCCCTGGTCGATGGCCAGATATCCATCGGAATACCAGTTTTTGGAAAGATTAACACCATCAATAAACCCGCATTTCTCTGTCCACAGCGCATTTCCCAGGTCGTCATAAAAATGGCGCAGCGCTGCCATCGACGCTTCAGGTAAATAAGGTAAGTCACATAGTGCAGCGGTAAGAGTAATCGTGCCGTCATCAGACGTTGGATCATGACTTGCATAACCTGCAGGCCCGTAACCCGATGTCAGTCCCCAGTAATTTTCTGCATAGCCGTTAAATCCGCCAGGATTATCGATACTGTAAGCCTGCTGGATCTGGCTTTGCGCTTCACCCTGCTGGAAATAATTCACGTTATTGGCACTGTCCCGCAGGTTACGCGGGTCAAAACCGAGGAACGAGTAGTGCATAAAGAACATCGGGCCGCCCATCGTCGGGCCGATCGGCAACGTGATGTCGTAATAGACTTTGTTTTTGTTGTTATAACTTCCCTGTGACCAGCCACTTTTCCAGAGTGCCGGGTCGATGGCATGCGTCGGAGAAGCGATAGCCAAAAGATAGGTTATCATCGCCTCATTCCAGCCGGTGATTTTCATCCCCATGGTGAACTGCAAATCTTTATCGATATGCCAGTACAGGCTGTTGCTGTTATTGGTGAAGTAGTTCCAGTCAATGTCATGCCAGAGGGCGTTGATTTTGTCCGTCAGCGCAGTGTCGTTAAAATACTGACGCGCTGTTAACAAGCCCTGCACCATATACGACGTTTCCACCAGATCGGCACCGTTATCATCGGAACCAAACGGAATGGTCGCGCCCGTGCTGCCGTTAATCCAGTGCGGCCAGGCCCCTTTGTAGCGCGTGGTCGGCCCGCCAAGGAAATCGACCATTTTGTTAATGCGGTCGTACCCATCCTCACGACTGACGAAACCGCGCTCAATCGCCACTAAAATCCCCATGATGCCAAAGCCGCTCCCCCCAATCGCAATGGGTTCATCAGGCCCGGCATCGCTGTTGCGATATAACCGCTCAAAAGCCAGACCGCTGGTCGGGTGTGCGTAGTCCCAGAAATAGCGCAGCGTGGTTTGCTGTACTTTATCAAGCAACTGCTCGTCATCGAGGGACGGATAAACTGCCGCGTTGACGGCCGCAAGTTGTTGAGAAACAATCGGGTCCAGTTCTCCGAAACGGTTGATGCGAATATCCATACAGGCCACGCCATCACGGGCAGCTACGTCTTTCACCCATTGGGCGAGCGCGTCGGTGTCGTAATGTTTACCGGTATCGCTTGAACCCATCGCGCCCCAGCCCGCATTCACCGCCTGGTTACCGAGTGCTATCCAGCGGAACCACTGATGATAGCCGTCGTTGCTGTCCCAGCGTGTGTCCGGCAGGTCAGTCATCACATAGTTGCCTTCGGCATTTTTCGAGCCGTAGGATTCACCCGCTGAGTAATCCGTGTAAGTCAGGGTATGAACACCAATCCCGGTGACAATTCGGTCCGGATTCCCCGCCCGCGAGCCGTCCACCACGTCATTGATATTGTAGGGCTGGCTCATGTCGGTGTAGTTATTCCACATGCCATCGAACCACCAGCCTGCTAACAAATCACCGTAGCGTTCACCAAACTCTCTTACCACCGCGTAATTCATGCGCGTGGTTTCTGACGTGATAACGTTGTCAAACGGGGAGCATTCGTACAGATGCGGGACCAGCATGTCACCCCAGCGATCCGGCGAGTGCTGATTCGCGTCATCATCGTAATAGACCAGGCTGGCTTTAGCAGGCGCGTAACCCATCATGTACAACATCAGTTTGATATCGTATTTCGCCAGTTCCTGAGCCATTTCCAGCGGCAAATCACGAATGGCGCTGCGCACGCCAGGTTCAATATCCAGAATGGCGTCATGAGTTTTATTCGGGCCAAGGTTATATCCGGCATGTTGATCCATCGTCAGCAGAACAAATCCCGCCCCCGTTTCGCTGACGGCTTTGGCATAAGCCTGCACGTCAAAAGTACTGAGGAAATCGTCCCAGCTTTCGCCCGGCTGCCATTTCTCATCTTGCGGAATATCCGATGAGAGATTGAGATAGTTAGGCAGGAAATGGTGCGATACGCCGTAGTGCGCATTGCGGAACCAGTCGGTTCGCGGGTTGCCACTTCGCGCAACGACAGGCCCGACAATCACAGATTGTGACTCACCAAAGCACAGGCGTTCATTGCGCGGTGTAACCGTGACACGAATGTATTTCCCGTTGTGCTCAGGCAACAGCATCATTGTGCGGGTATGCAACCCGTTGATGGTACTGAATGGGCCAGTCGTACTGCCCGCCACTTCCCACAGGTATTCACTGCCATTTTCTGCAAAACCGCCGGGGTCAGTAAAAAGATAATCCGGGCGTAAAATTTCGCGCGTCAGTAACGAACCGTTTAATACCAGTGACGAGAGGGAAGGCGCGGCTATCGTGGTCGGTTCCAGCGAGAAATCCGCATCGACAGGCAACTCCCGATAACGCACGGTGAAGATGATATTTTGTTCAACCGCCGCAAGTTCGAGTGGCGTGAAAGAGAGTGTTGCCGTATTGCTTGCCGCATCCCACACAAAACCAGTTATTGGCAAACCCACGCGCATTTCACTGTTCACTTTGAGGTGTGTCCGGAAATCACTCAGCACAGGCTCGACAGATTGCGGGTGAACAAACGCAGCTTTCAGCGTGCCGTTACTCGCCTGAAGGTTGAAGTTCGTGTCGGCCAGTTGACGATAATGCCCGCTCAACGTTTGCGGGCTTATCTGTGAATCAAAGAATTTAACTTCATCAATGATACCGTCGAAAGCATCCGTCACCGCGCCGTTGGTATCCAGCCGTCCGCCCACTTTCACCGAAGTGGTGACGTTCGTTTGCACCACGTTACTGCCGCCTGTCATCGCCATATTGCCGTTAACGGCCAGGGCATATTCATCACCCTGGCGCAAAATGGCGACGTGGGTCCAGGCATTCAGCGGAATAAAAGACTTGGTTTTTAAAGTAAATGAGGTGCTGTTGGTATCATTCGACATCGTGCAAACCAGCTGATTGTCCTGGGTATAAAGCTGCCAGCGCTGGTTGTTGTTATTGCGCGTATCCTGGCTGACGATCATACTCATCGCCGTCGACCGCGGATAAATCCAGGCTTCCACGGTAAAGGCGGAATATTGCAAACAATCCAGCACGCCTAAATCAATATAACCCGGCTGCCCGCTGGCAAAATCGATACCATTGTTGAGCTTTGCCGTCACCAGCGAGGGGGCTTGCCCCTGGCTTATTGCACTACGTTGGTTATTAATGGTCTCTAAGAAAGCCCCGTCAGTTTCATCATCAAAGGTGTAGTAATACTTCATGCCCTGGTTGTAAGTAAACGTGGCCTGAATATCGGCAAAATCTTTCGTCAGGATCTCATTTTTAAATCCGTGGAAAGTCAGGGTATAGGGAATTCCAGTTTGTAAGTCAGGCACATTAAGTGTCAGTGTGGTTTTTAAATCATTCAGCGCGACACTTTGAATAACGCCACTATTATCCAGCACAGAGTTAGTGAGAGTTAACGCACTCGTTGAATCCAGAGCCTGGTTAAACGTCACCAGAATATTGTTATTACTGTCGGTAGTGGTTTCAACAATTTCAAGATCACCGGCATTGTAGACTTTTAATGCATCCAGATGTGCATAAGACCCCGAACGTTTAATTCCCTGAATCGTGTGTGAACCAAACGGTAAATCCACCTTTTGATACAGAATATGGCTGTCCAGATGGGTGGAAGACCAGGTGCTTATTCTGCCCTGAGACACACCATCAATATAAATTTCAACATCACCCTGATCGCTACTGCTTTCGGCAATATAAGAAATACCGGTACCAATAAAGTTTAGTGTAAAGGTCGCAGAGTTATTACTCTGGGTATACGAGGTGGTGTGATAAAAGATACTTTGTGTACGGTTCGTGCTGTGCGTCCACTTACCGGCATATACAATGTCGGCGACCGGGTCGTCATAAACCTGTTCCGCAGGAAGTGCAGTGTAGTTTAGCGTAAAGGTCTGATTTTGAACGGTAGTGGTCAGAATCTGGTTGCTGATTTGGCTCAACGTGAGTGTGTAATCCGTTTGCGTGGTCAGCCCGGTAATGGTGAGGTCAGCAGTCTTTCGGTCATTGCTTAAAGTGACGGAGATAACGCTTGCTCCGTTGTTCAACTGATAATTTCCCGGTTCAGTTCCGCTTTGGCTATCCAGCGATTGATTGAACTGAAGCCGTGCTGTCCCTTCACTGCCTGCGCCTAAAAATTGCTCTACTTCAGCGGTAAGCGCGGCATCGTTATACACTTTAAGCTGATCAAGCAGCATCCAGGATCCGTTTTTTTTCACCCCTTTAAAAGTATGTTCTCCGGGCGATATGTCGGTAATATAATAAATAAGATCGCTGTACTGGCGCGTTGAAGTTTTGGTTGTTGCCGTACCGTGTAACACGCCATCAAGATAAAAATCTATTTCGCCCTGATCGGTATTTCCTTCGCTGTAATACCCAATGCCTGAACCGGTAAATGTGTATTCAAAATACTTACCGTTATCATACAGCGCCATACTTGCACCATCATCGCTGTATGCTCGTCCGGTATATCGGGTCCAGTTTCCGGTATAAATAATAGAGGGGTCATTATCCTGAATGATAATTTCTGGTTGTACATCTTGCTTTGCAGAACACATAATATAGACCTCACGCTAATCGACATTAAATTCAATTTAATGCTAACTAAGGTATGAGGCGGGCGTGTATCATAAATAATCACGCAGAGGAAATTATATTTTTTAGTGAATGTTTATGATTTAAATATTTAAATGAAAGTACCGCCAAGGATTTGCAGCGCCTTTATAATAAAAAAGAGATTAATAATTAATGAGAGAGAATTACTGAGGAGGATTTTTATGCTCCTCAGTAATTCAGGACACTGTGATTACCAAATACCTTTGGCAGTATATTCGTGCAATCAGGACTGGCGTCTGCGCAACCCGTAGCCAATCGCCAGAATCACAAACCACAGCGGCGTGACGAGTAACGCCTGACGGGTATCATCCTGCAAGGTCAGCAGTACCAGAACAAAAGCAAAGAATGCCATACAGACCCAGCACATCAGTTTGCCGAGCGGCATTTTGTAGATTGAAGCTTCGTGCAGTTGCGGACGTTGACGGCGGTAGACCAGATAAGAGCAGAGGATGATGGTCCAGACGAACATAAACAGAATCGCCGAAACGGTCGTGACCAGCGTGAAGACCGTCACCACATTCGGGATCAGGTAAATCAGCACCACACCGCCGAGCAGGCAGATGCAGGAAAATGTCAGGCCGTTCGACGGTACAGCGCGGGAAGAGAGCTTGCCGAACGCTTTCGGCGCATTGCCTTCCTGTGCCAGACCGAACAACATGCGACTGGTGGAGAATACGCCACTGTTGGCGGAAGACGCCGCCGAAGTCAGCACTACAAAGTTGATAATGCTCGCCGCAGCCGGAAGACCGGCAAGTACGAACAGTTCAACGAACGGGCTTTTATCCGCCACCACATGGCTCCAGGGTGTCACCGACATAATCATGATCAGTGAGAACACATAAAACATGATGATGCGCAGCGGAATGGCGTTGATGGCGCGCGGCAGGGATTTCTGCGGATCTTTAGTTTCGGCGGCGGTGGTGCCCACCAGTTCGATACCGACAAACGCGAACACCGCTATCTGGAAACCGGCAAAGAAACCGCTCACGCCTTTCGGGAAGAACCCGCCGTCATTCCACAGATTGCTGAAGGACGCGACGGTGCCGGTCGGCGTCTGGAAGTGCGTCAGCACCATCACCAGCCCGGCGATAATCAGCCCGACGATGGCGACGATTTTGATCATCGCGAACCAGAATTCCATCTCACCGAACATTTTCACAGTAGCGAGATTGAGGCTCAGCAGCACCAGCACGCAGAGCAGGGATGCGACCCATTGCGACAGTCCGGGGAACCAGAACTGTGCGTAAGCGGTGATAGCGACGACGTCGGCGATGCCGGTGACCACCCAGCAGAACCAGTAGGTCCAGCCGGTGAAATACCCGGCCCACGGGCCCAGCAGGTCGGCGGCAAAGTCACTGAAAGATTTGTATTCGAGGTTGGACAGTAACAGTTCGCCCATCGCGCGCATGACGAAAAACAGCATAAAGCCGATGATCATGTAGACGAAGATGATGGACGGACCGGCGAGGCTGATGGTTTTGCCTGAGCCCATAAACAGGCCGGTACCGATCGCGCCGCCAATGGCAATGAGCTGGATATGACGGTTGGAAAGATTTCGCCGCAAACCTTCAGCGTTCTCTTCCCCAGGCTGGACGAGGATTTTTGACTCTTCTTGCATGTTGTATTGATTCCTGTTTTTTGCTTTTTGCGTATGAACTCCGCCATATCGCATTCATTTACGTCAATTTTTTGAGCTCTGAGTGGCCCTTTGGTCACCACGACCGGAACGACAGCGTGCGTGAACGTTGTAATAGTAATGTTAAGTGCGCATTTATTATAACTGGCATGAAAAATGCCAACGGAAAAAATGTATCGTAATTTTTACATCGCGGATAACTGAGTGTTAATTAATCAAGTCTCTTCAGAGACGGTGGGAATAATAGCGTTTTTAAGAGTGATGAGCTTCACAAATATTAATGAAAATAACGGCAAAAAAGTGAGGGTAAGCGTTTGACATCATCCTTGCAGAGGAGAATAATCCGTCCCGTTGGGTCGTTAGCTCAGTCGGTAGAGCAGTTGACTCTTAATCAATTGGTCGGCGGTTCGAACCCGCCACGACCCACCAACAAATGATTAATCAATGCATTAAGCTCCTTCTGCTTTTATTTCCCTTCTTCTTTAATCCGTCAGTTCCTCTGTTTTATGCACTGCTAATAAAGTCATCGCCTGTCGGGAAATAAACCTCAACGGTTTGTCGTTTATTTACGCAATCTGGCAGGAATATTTTTATGGCATATAAAGATGAGCAGAAGGAAGAAATACAGGGAATAGCTGTCAGGCCCCGGTTTGAGGCCAAAACAGTGTTAAGTGCAGGAATGCATCAATACATAATGGTGGTATTGGGTGTATTGCCATTTTTGAGTTGTTTTTGTACACGCATGCACAGGCTGAAGATCAGCAGATGAACGTGCGTGATAAATGTGCTTTCTTCGGTGAACCGGTCACTGCGCAAGACGACCGTCTCCGAACGATTCTGTTTGGCAACCAGTAACTCAATCCCTTTGTCGCGGAATTCGTCTTCGTAGGCTTTAACGATCCCTGCGGGGGCGATTAATGTGTAGCTGTACATAGTGATTCCTGAAACTGAGTTGAACGACTGATCGGATAAATCCTAACAAGAATATCAAATACCAGTGGAGGACTATTAGCAATTCGGGTGATGTTTTTTTGTACTAACGTCACAGATTTAGATGACTTTTTTACGCTTGCGGACACTCCGTACCCGCTCCCACCGGTTTTTTGTTGCCCGCTGCGCGCACACTGCTATCATTCGTGCATAAACTCAGGGAGATAACGATGAAAAAAACACTGGTGGCCTTGGCTGCTTTATTTTTAGCCGGGTGTGCGGCCAATCCTTATGAACCGACGCTGCAGGTCAAGTCATCTTTCGCTAACGCCAGCTCGGCAGCGCCGGCAGGGCAGACCCACATCCGTTTACACCGTTTAGATCAGTGGTCAGTCGTGCCGTTTGAGAAAACCTGTCCGCTGATAGTGTTTTTAGACGGACAAACCGTGGCTTCCCTGCATTTTAATCAGTACGTGGATTTGAATGTGCCGAACGGGATGCGCACTATTGATGTTCGCATTGCCTGCGCGCTGACTAAGACATCAGGTTCGATTACCGTTGATGCGAATGGTAAAAGTATCAGTCTGGAAACGGATCGCAGCTTCTTCGGAACCTACAATATCCGGCCGGAAGGCAGCGGCAATAAATAACAAAATGAATAAACCCGCAGAATGCGGGTTTTTTTATGATCATTTTCTTTTTGTCCGTTTTGCGAGGGTGACTGTCAGTTAGTCAGGCGCAGGAAGTTATCGTTTGCGTACTATGGATTTAACGGAACATAACCGCTGCCCAATGATAAAAGGAGAATCGTATGTTAAACGACCCGTCGCAAAAATATCGCCCCTTCCCGCAGGTGAATTTACCCGATCGCCAGTGGCCAGGAAATGTGCTCTGTAAAGCGCCGCAATGGTGTTCAAGTGATTTGCGTGACGGCAATCAGGCGCTTGCAGAACCCATGGATAATGCCCGTAAGCGTCAGTTTTTTGATTTGCTGGTGAAGTGTGGTTTTAAGCAGATTGAGGTGGCGTTTCCCTCGGCTTCACAAACCGATTTCGATTTTGTCCGCAGCCTGATTGAAGAGAGGCTCATCCCGGATGATGTGGTGATTCAGGTGCTGACGCCTTCGCGGCCGGATCTGATTGCCCGAACCTTTGAGGCACTCAAAGATGTGCCGCGTGCCATTGTGCATTTATATAACGCCACTGCGCCTGTGTTCCGTGAAGTGGTATTTAATCAGGATCAGGCCGCAACGCGCGAGCTGGCGGTTCGCGGCGCTCAGCAAATTCGTCAGTTGTGCGGGCAATATTCGCAAACTGAATGGACATTTGAGTATTCACCGGAAACCTTCTGCTTCACTGAACTGGAGTTTGCGCTGGAAGTGTGTGAAGCCGTGGCGGATGTCTGGAAACCGGGCAATGAAAGGCCGATGATCATTAATTTACCGGCAACAGTAGAAGTCAGCACACCGAATGTTTATGCCGACCAGATTGAATGGTTCTGCCGTCATTTCAGCCACCGCGAACAGGTTTCCATCAGCGTTCATCCGCACAATGACCGCGGAACCGGTGTGGCCTGTGCTGAGCTGGCGATGCTGGCCGGTGCCGACCGTGTGGAAGGATGTCTTTTTGGTAACGGTGAACGCACCGGCAACGTGGATATTGTGACGCTGGCGCTGAACCTTTACACGCAGGGCATCTCGCCGCAGCTGGATTTCAGCAATTTGCAGACGATTGTCGAGGCGGTGGAGGAATGTAACCAGTTACCGGTGCATCCGCGCCATCCGTATGCCGGTGAACTGGTGTTTACGGCATTTTCGGGCTCGCATCAGGACGCCATCAAAAAAGGGTTTGCTGCACAGAAAACATCAGAGAGCACGGTCTGGCGCGTGCCGTATCTGCCGTTAGATCCTGCGGATGTCGGTTGCAGTTATGAAGCGGTGATCCGCGTGAACAGCCAGTCCGGGAAAAGCGGGGCGGCCTGGTTGCTGGAACAGAATCACGGGCTGAAATTGCCGCGCGGTTTGCAAATTGATTTCAGTAAAGCGGTGCAGCGTGAAACCGATACGCATGGCAAGGAAATGAGCACCAGCGATATCTGGCGACTGTTCCGGCAGCGTTACGGGTTAACCGATCTGCCCGTGGTGAAATTGCTCAGTTATGACATCCGCAGCGATGAGCAAAACGTCTGCCATTTCAGTGCGCGGATCCGCTATCGTAATGAAGAACAACATATTACGGGTAGCGGTAACGGTTTGCTGTCCGGTGCAGCGGATGCATTGCGTCGCAGTTACGATGTGCTCCTGGAAATCGGCGATTATCATGAACATACGCTGGGACATCAGAGCCACAGTCGCGCGGTGGCGTATCTGAGCTGTCGGGGGCGGTTGGGCGAAACGTGTTATGGCGTGGGGATTGACAGCGATGTGTCCAGTGCTTCATTGCAGGCACTGTTCAATGCAGCCAGCGCCATTATGACTGATTAAAATATTCGCTGGGTGAGACGCCAAGCGACCGGCGAAACATCGCACTGAAGGCACTCGGGCTGTCGTAGCCGAGTGCCAGCGCCACATCAATAACTGAAACGCCAACGGCAAGCTGGTTCAGTGCTTCGAGCAATTTTGCCTGGCGAACCCAGTCACTGAAACGTAATCCCGTTTCACGCTGGAAACGGCGTGAGAGCGTTCGGCTGCTGATATTCAGACGTTGCGCGACATCTTCCAGTTCCCACGTTGAACAAAGATCTGCACGAATTTGCTGGCAAAGCCCGCTCAGCTCCGGCTCACTGGGTTCCGGCAGATAAAGAGGCAGTGTCGGCAACAGACGCAGTTCATCAAGCAATAATTCCATGATGCGTTCATCGCGCCCGCCGGGCAGATAATCGGCCGGAATAGTCAGCGAGGCCAAAATCAGTTCACGCAGCAGCGGAGAAATCTGCACTACCTGACATTGCGCAGGTAAGTCAGCACGGGCGAGGGGATCGACAAACAGCGTGCGGGCCTTTACACCGCCGATAAAACGCAGACTGTGTTCAACCTCTGCAGGCAGCCAGACCCCGCGCCCGGGCGGCACCATCCAGGTGCCGAGCGACGTATGCACTTCTACAATACCGGATAGCGTATGAATCAGTTGTGAGCAGTTGTGACTGTGGGCTGGCTCGCTGTCACCATGTTGATAATCAATAGCCAGAGGCGCAAGCACCTGATGCGGAGCAAGGAAGTTGTGATGCATTGATCAATGATTTTTCTGTTTTTTGGCATCTTCTACGGCTTGTTTGGCTTCTTCTGCCGCTTTTTCAATTTCTTCTTCCGTCAGTTGTTCAGAAACTTCAAACAGTTCTCCCAGCCCGTCACTGACATGGACTTCGTCGGCTTTGCTTTTGTTTTCTTTATTCTTTTCGTCGCTCATGCTTATGTTCTCATTGAATGAATGCAGGGCATGATTATAGCAGACATTGCGGGGAATAACCGGGCGGAGAGAGGCAGAGCCTGTCAGGGTGACAGACTCTGAAATAGCATTACTGACGGTAAGCAAACTTGATTTGCTGCAGGGAATTTTTGAACACGGCAGCCTGTTGTTCGTCTTCCATCTGCGCGACAAAACGCTCCATGTTCAGCATCACTTTACCTGCATCAGCCTGGCCAATCGCTTTGAGGATCAGGGTCAGGGTGGCTTTCAGGCAGGCAACTTCTGCTGCCAGTGTTTCAACGTTTGCTTCAGTCGTAAAATCGCAATTACTCATTATTTGTATCCCCTCAGGCAAGCTGTCAGGCAGCGCACCGAATTCTGAACAGGTGAAAAGTGGCCGCATTTTAGCATAGTTGGCACGTTTTAGGGCAGGGCCAGAATGGCCGCTTAAAACGGGAGGTTAAGCGTCTGCATATAGTGTTTCCGGACAATGAGTAAAGAATACTAAACATAATGGGGGATTGAGAATTTTTCATCTTTATGTGCAGACTTATTCATATAAGCCATCATCAATTCGTGCGATCGCAAATAATAATTGGATATATCATAGATATATGAAGTGACAGTGCTGACGCTTAAATAGCCAGCATGGCGTAAAGAGAGTTTCAGATATGAGTAAGGGCCTGGAGTTATTTACTTACCGCTTAAAAGAGACCGCAGATTTTTCTGCTTGATCTTTGATTAGACACGTATTTTTAATAATTTATTAATACAGTTGGTGGTACTTCTCATTTACATTCAGCAAAGTAGTTTTTTGCAGACATTCCTTGGTCAGGAACGTCTGATAGAGTAAAATACGCGGGCTATAATAAATAACTGTGTCTTTCTGCTTTAAAAATACTACCGATGAGCGGTAGTGGGGCGAGTTAGTTGATATTGGCCTCTTATTTGCCACCTTCTCTTCATTTATAAGCTGTCTGAGAGCAAATTTTTAATGTTCGATACGTAGGTTTACGTAAGACAAGCGTGAAGTCCCTGACGGTGTGTTGCCCTTATTTTTTGGAGAATTCTCTTTGATAAGCGTTCTTCTTGTTGATGACCACGAACTGGTGCGCGCAGGGATCCGACGCATTCTTGAAGATATCAAAGGCATCAAAGTTGTTGGTGAGGCGCAATGCGGTGAAGATGCCGTCAAATGGTGTCGGACCAATGACGTTGATATTGTCCTGATGGATATGAACATGCCAGGTATTGGCGGGCTTGAAGCGACCAAGAAAATTGTCCGCTTTTCGCCAGATATCAAGATCATCATGTTAACGATCTATACTGAAAACCCGCTACCGGCCAAAGTGATGCAGGCGGGGGCTTCCGGTTACCTGAGCAAAGGCGCAGCTCCACAGGAAGTGGTCAATGCTATCCGTCTGGTTGATTCGGGTCAGCGTTATATTGCCTCCGACATTGCTCAGCAAATGGCACTGAGCCAGATTGAACCACAATCTGAAACGCCTTTTGATTCCTTATCCGAGCGTGAACTGCAGATCATGCTGATGATCACTAAGGGACAAAAGGTCAATGAAATTTCTGAACAGCTGAACTTGAGCCCGAAGACAGTTAACAGTTATCGTTATCGGATGTTTAGTAAATTAAATATCAGCGGTGATGTTGAGTTAACACATCTGGCAATCCGGCACGGTTTGTTCAATACGGAGACTTTATCCGGCAGTGAGTGATGAGCGTTTCGACCCAAAAGCCTTTTTGAAAACGGTCACCAGCCAGCCTGGCGTCTACAGAATGTATGACGCCAGCGGCACCGTAATCTACGTAGGTAAAGCCAAAGACCTCAAAAAACGTCTTTCGAGTTATTTTCGTGTCCAGGTTTCCAGCCGCAAAACCGAAACGCTGGTCAAAAACATCGCGCAAATCGATGTGACGGTGACCCACACGGAAACCGAAGCGCTGCTCCTCGAACATAATTACATCAAACTTTATCAGCCGCGTTATAACGTATTGTTACGCGATGATAAGTCGTATCCGCTGATCTTCCTCAGCGCGGATAATCATCCAAGACTTTCAGTTCACCGCGGTGCTAAGCACGCCAAAGGCGAGTATTTCGGGCCTTTTCCTAATTCCTATGCCGTGCGCGAAACACTGGCGCTGCTGCAAAAACTTTTCCCGATCCGTCAGTGTGAAAACAGCGTATACAGCAACCGTTCGCGCCCTTGTCTGCAATATCAGATTGGTCGCTGTCTGGGGCCGTGTGTCAAAGGGCTGGTGAGTGAGGAAGATTATAAAGATCAGGTGGAATACGTTCGCCTTTTCCTGTCCGGTAAAGACCAGCAGGTCGTCACACAGCTCGTAAACCGCATGGAAGAAGCCAGTAAAGCGCTGCGCTTCGAAGATGCCGGGCGGATAAGAGATCAAATTCAGGCTGTACGCCGCGTGACAGAGCGTCAGTTCGTGTCGGGTAACAGCGAAGATCTGGATGTGATCGGCGTGGGCTTCGAGTCAGGTATGGCATGTCTGCACGTTCTGTTTATCCGTCAGGGCAAAGTGCTGGGCAGCCGCAGTTATTTCCCGAAAGTACCAGGCGGCACCGATCTGGGCGAAGTGGTGCAGACCTTCGTTGGACAATTCTATTTGCAGGGCAGTCAGCAACGGACACTGCCCGGCGAAATTTTGCTGGATTTCAGTCTGGCGGAAAAAGATCTGCTGGCCGATTCGCTCAGCGAACTGGCCGGGCGCAAAGTGCAAATCCAGAGTAAGCCGCGGGGCGACCGTGCCCGTTATCTGAAACTGGCGCGCACCAATGCCTCTGCTGCACTGACGACCAAACTGGCTCAGCAGTCGACAATCCATCAGCGGCTGTCTGAACTGGCAAAAACACTGAATCTTGCGGAAATTAACCGTATGGAATGCTTCGACATCAGCCATACTATGGGCGAGCAGACAGTCGCTTCGTGCGTGGTTTTTGACGGCAATGGCCCGGTGCGTTCTGAATACCGACGCTACAACATTACCGGCATTACGCCCGGCGATGATTACGCGGCGATGGCGCAGGTATTGCAGCGTCGCTATGGTAAGACGCTCGATGACAATAAAATTCCTGACGTTATCTTTATTGATGGCGGCAAAGGGCAACTCGGCATGGCGCTGGATGTGTTTCATTCGCTGAATGTGGAGTGGGACAAATCCAAACCTTTACTGATTGGTATCGCGAAAGGTGCGGATCGTAAGGCCGGGCTCGAAACGCTGTTCTTTGTGCCGGAAGGTGAGGGGATTGCGTTACCCGCTGATTCGCCAGCGTTGCATGTCATCCAGCATATTCGTGATGACTCGCATAACCATGCGATTACCGGCCACCGGCAGAGACGTGCGAAAGTCCGTACGACCAGTGCGCTGGAAGAAATTGAAGGCGTCGGGCCGAAGCGGCGTCAGGTTTTACTGAAATACATGGGAGGCATTCAGCCATTACTGAATGCCAGCGTAGAGGAAATTGCACAGGTACCGGGTATTTCTATCGCATTGGCAGAAAAGATTCATAATGCGTTGAAACACTAAGGGCAATGTAGCAACATACTCATAATATCCACACCGGACAAACAGTTACCTTCGCTATGCAATTTAATATACCTACGTGCCTCACCCTGTTCCGCGTTGTACTGATACCGTTCTTCGTGCTGGCCTTTTATCTGCCTTATCCATGGGCATCAATGGTCTGTGCGTTGATTTTCGTTTTTGCTGCCGTGACCGACTGGTTTGATGGCTATCTGGCACGCCGCTGGAAGCAGACGACGCGTTTCGGTGCATTCCTTGATCCGGTAGCCGATAAAGTGATGGTGGCGATCGCGCTGGTGCTGGTGGCTGAATATTTTCACTCCTGGTGGATTACGTTACCGGCTGCGACCATGATTGCCCGCGAGATCATTATTTCCGCGCTACGTGAGTGGATGGCTGAGATTGGAAAACGCAGCAGTGTGGCGGTTTCATGGATCGGGAAAGTGAAAACCACGGCGCAGATGCTGTCGCTGGTCGCGCTGTTGTGGCGTCCTGATGCTATTGTGGTCTGGGTTGGCGTGGTTGCACTTTATATTGCTGCAGTGCTGACTTTCTGGTCAATGTTCCAATATCTCAACGCTGCGCGCCATGATTTGCTGGAACCCTGATCAAACTGCCGTAAAAAACGTCAAACGAACGCATGAAGCAGATAATTTTATTGACTCAATCCGTCAGGTCAGTAGAATGCAACGCATCGGAAGGCAGCCAGTCTTGTGCCAGAAGATTAGTTAAAAAAATCAGTACGTTCTGATTAAAGCGGGAATAGCTCAGTTGGTAGAGCACGACCTTGCCAAGGTCGGGGTCGCGAGTTCGAGTCTCGTTTCCCGCTCCAAATTTTCTTAAACTGGTTCGTGAATTGGTTTAAGTGCAAGACAAGTAGTAAGATTTAAGGCGCGTTAACAAAGCGGTTATGTAGCGGATTGCAAATCCGCCTAGTCCGGTTCGACTCCGGAACGCGCCTCCAATTTTCCCGGAGCCCGGGTGGTGGAATCGGTAGACACAAGGGATTTAAAATCCCTCGGCTTATGGCTGTACGAGTTCAAGTCTCGTCCCGGGTACCATGGGAAAATTAGCTGAATAATCAAAAGCAATAAAGTAGTAATGTCGTTATAGCCACCTTCGGGTGGTTTTTTTATGCCTGAAATTCGCGTAATCCAGATGCGATAAAAAAGGCCACCTGCAACAGGGGCCTTAAGTGTTTCTTCAATAACATCCTTCGCGCACGCGACCTCAGCCAGAATGAGGTGCTCTGAACACAATGTCGGTTGTTGAGTAAAAGGGATGAAGAAAATCAGGAATTAAAACAGCCCCGAGGGGCGTTTTTAGGGTCAGAATTCACCCGATGAATCAGTGTTGCTCAATGCCCTGATTGATAGCGGCAAATGGTAGTTAGGCTGGCTGGTGAAAAACGCCTGCAGGGCAACGCGTTTCTTCCTGTCGATTGAAATCTCTTCCATGGTTTTGCGGAAGATACTGTAGCGGCCACACGAAGTGCAGGTCACAGTAACAATTTTCGCCGACATATTAACCGACGTCTTATTCCTGCTTTGACATAACGGACACTCGTCTTGAGCGCTTAAAACTGTGGAACTCATAAAACCTCCGGTTTTACTTAGAGCGGGCAGTAGTCTAGCACAAAAAGGCGTCAGTTACTTAACGATAATTTAATTATCAGTGGATTTCAGCGTCAACTCAGTGTAGAGAGCGCATAAGCCGCTGATGAGAGAGTAAAGTCTTCTCCCGATTTTCTCCGCTTTCCTCATTATCATCTTGCATTACACTTAAGGTATTCATCCTGATTATGGATTTTGGCGAAGTATGACTCCTGCTCTGTACCAGCGTATTGATTGTTCAATATACAGACACATTTATATTGTTGGCGATTTGCATGGTTGCCTGAGTTTGCTTGGGGAAAAGCTGGCGAAAGTGTCTTTCGATCCCCACCGCGATCTGCTGTTATCTGTGGGGGATCTTGCCGATCGCGGGCCTGACAGTGTCGGTTGTTTGCAACTGCTCAATGAATCCTGGTTTGCTTGTGTACGCGGAAATCACGAGCAGATGGCGATTGATGCCATAAACGAAGAGAATATCCCGCGCTGGTTACGTAATGGCGGCGACTGGTTTTATGCTCTTGAACACGACAAACAAGAAGAGGCGAAAGCGCTGATTTTACAGGCTGACACGCTGCCACATATTCTCGAACTGACGAACCGTGAGGGCAGGCGTATCGTGGTGGCCCATGCTGATTACCTTTCCAATGAATATGTGTTCGATAAGCTACTGGATGGTGATGAGGTTATCTGGGATCGTGATCGTGTGAATTCTGCGCTGGCGGGTCGCTTTCAACCGATAGCTGGCGCTGATGAATTTTATTTCGGTCACACGCCGGTTGAACATGCAATGCAGTTTGCCAATCAGTTTTATATTGATACGGGCGCTGTATTTGGCGGTTATCTGACGCTTATTCAGCTGCAGTAATGTCAGGCGTTACCGGGGTTTGCGGTGACTGACGGGCAACGGTATAGTGAGCGGCTGCGAACCGGGAAGGCACGGGATAACATCATGGAAAATAAGCGTGAAGACAGGATTCAGCGTCTGTTGCTGGCATTAAAAAAGACCGACAAAATTCACCTTAAAGAAGCGTCTTTACTGCTCAATGTTTCGGAAATGACTGTCCGCCGTGATCTCAGCGCAGCACCCGCACCGGTAATTTTACTCGGCGGTTATATTGTGATTGATCCGAAGAATAATCCGGCGACGCACTACTTTATCAGTGAACAGAAAACCCGCCATGTTGCAGAGAAACAACGTCTCGCTGCCCGCGCAGCCAGTCTTATTCAGGATAACGATACGGTATTTTTTGACTGTGGCACGACAATGCCTTATGTGATTGAAAGCATTGCCGATAACCGGGTATTTACGGCCATTTGTTACTCGCTCAATACGTTTCTGGCGCTGCAGGATAAACCTCACTGTGAAGTCATCTTGTGCGGCGGTGCGTTTAAATCCAGTAACAGTATTTTTACGCCTATCGGGCGCAGCAGTGAACTCGACTTTATCCGCCCGGCGAAAGCCTTTATTTCCGCTGCGGGCGTCAGTATTGAACACGGTGTGACCTGCTTTAATTTTGATGAATTACTGATGAAACATCAGGCCATAGAACGCTCAGCGCAGAGCATTCTCGTCGCTGACAGCAGCAAATTTGATCAGGTCAGGCCCGCAGCCATCGCGCCGCTTGCGCGTTTTAATGTGGTGGTCAGCGACGCTGAACCACCACAGGCTTATGTCGATTTCTGCGAGCTCTCCGACATTCCGCTGCTGGTTTAACACTTCAGCGGATTGCCGGGATTTTTTCGACCGACTGATAAAAAACCACTTCCCAGATGCCATTTTTGGAGCCGTCGCTGAGATAGTGCTCAAAGCACGCTTTTCCGTCCGGGCGATAGCTCGTACTGGCCAGCAGCTGGCTGTAGAATTCCCGCCAGGCCTTTTCAAAATTGCCGTCTGTGATCGTGGTGTGATACGCCGCATACGTGCCTCCCGGCAGCGTTTGCAACGCCAGTCCTTCTGCATCATCGAGAATAAAATTATCGGCTACACACACCGACGGATCAGCACGTAAAGCTTCTGCCGGTGTGGTGTCAGGATTATCATGAAACCACGTCAGCCATTCGTTTTGCGGCTGATGATGCCGTACAGCCCATTTCATCAGTTGCTGAAAACCACTATGGATTGACTCCTGATAGGGGCCAACCACCCGGTAGCTCACCAGCTTTTTGGCCGGTCTCTCTACAATTAATAATGCCACGATGATCTCCTTTTATCTGACATGCATTGAACGGGTTCCATGTTGAGTAAGGTGCAAATGCCAAACTATAACAGTTTACCCATTAACACCGGTGAACTGCTCTACGCGCTATAACAGTTGTCGTGATAAAATTATGTAATCAGATTGCATTATAGTCGTGACGCAATGAGGTATGAGATGGACGTAATCAAAAACGTATTAAACAGTGAAATTGATCGCATCAATCGTCAGGAAGGGCGCGATGGTAAAGCGCGGATCAATGCTGAGTTCTTTATAAACCATCCCTGGTTATGTCTGGCTATGCTGGTCGGGTATATCGCCGTGGGCATCGTCATGTACGTTTCACCTTATATGGGGCTCGGCTGGTTTATCGGATTTACGGCTTTCCTGATCTTTATGTCCGCGATGCTGTTGCTGGAAATTAAGCCAGTTTATCGCTACGAAGATATCGGGGTGCTTGATTTACGCGTTTGTTATAACGGCGAATGGTATTTCAGCCGCGAGCTTTCTGCTGATGCCGTGAAGCAAATACTCAGCGCCCCTGATGTCAGCGAGCACATCAAAAACCGCATTGAATCCATTGTCCGACATAAAGGTTTTGTGGATTTCTATGATGTTTACGATCTGGCCCGGCTGGAACGCCATTTGCCAGATAGCACCGGAACAGCACAGTTAGCTCACTCTTAACCCCTCTAAACATGGCATCAGGCCATGACGTTACCCTGCATGCTCTGATAAAATAGCGGCTGGGCATCATTTTCGTGAATGTGTTTAAACGAGAAAATGATGTTGAGCCGTGACAGGAGCGACAGTGGAACGAATCAAACTTACCATTCACCATCTGCACAAAATCATTTCGGGCGAAAAGCAGGACACGCAAGCTACTGCACGTATTTATGCTGGCGATGAACTGTTAGTCACCGAAACGATGACCGGGCAGGCTGCACATTTTGATCGTTTCATCAAAGTCGTACACGATAACGGCAAACCGTTGAGAGTAGAATGGGACTGCGACGGCAGTGCGCAAATGTCCGTAACGCGCGCCGAAGTGTGCCCTTGCTGTGGCGGCGACGCCTTACACCATTGATTTAACCCGGCAATGACCGCAAGCAGAGTAAAAGCCAGGCAGAGGTAAATGATGAAATTTATCAGCAACGAATTTGAATACCGTCAGTGGATAATGGATGAAATATTCCAGGCGAGTGCGGTAGGCGAAACCTCTGAGTTTGCCGATCAGGAAGTGGATGACTTTATCTTTGATGCCCGTCCGGTGGCTTATCCGTGCGTGGCTGTGATGATCCAGACACCAGGCGAACCGGGGGTGTGTGAGCCGCGTTTTTTCTACAAAGAGCAAATCTTTGAGTGGGCGCATAAAATGGGATTTGGCTTCGACAGCTAACTGCCAGGCCGGTTTAATGCAGATTCAGCCCTAAGTCTGACTCAGGGCTGAGCGTCAGCCGTTCACGCTGTGGCTATCAGACATTTTGCCGATCAATTTTCTCTTCGCCCCAGAACAAATGGTCTTCTTTGGTCTTGGCGAACGCGATAGGCAATACTTCGTCGTTACCTTCTTCCCAGATTTTCTGTGCCAGCGTCTCGTCGTTATTCGCCAGTTCGAAAATGGCCTCGGCGATTTCGTGAGAGGTTTCACGGGTATTTGCCCACGCTTTGATGTTTGACGTCGTCATCCGGTTCTCCTCGTGTTTATTTCATATTCATAAAGGTGTCTCTGTTACATCGTTGCATTCACTATAACTATGGTTTCCCGATGCGCTTTATGCAAATGCGGCAGCAGCAGGGCACAAAAAAACCGGCGCCTGGCAGGGGCTGTCGTTTATACTGAACGCGATTTTGAACATTTAAGGTGATGATAATGAGCGACGATATTTTTGATTTTGACATTGATGCTGCACTGGAAACTGCCGAAGTGAAAGCAGCTGAAAAAGCAGCAGAAGTGCCTGAAGCCGTTCAGGACGAAAGTGACTGCGAAGGCTGCAAAATCTGATTTTGCACAACAAAGCAGCAAACAGAAAACCGCTTCGGCGGTTTTTTTGTATCTGTCATTTATAACGGCTTTGCAATGTTGAACTGAATTTCCTTTGCAGCCATAGCGTTGCGCCTGGTTGGACGAGGTGGTGGATTGACGCAAATGTAAGGGTTACGTTAAGGGCTTTTTTTTGGGATAAATTCCTATAGAACAGGAAGATAGCTGGGGGTACTTTGTCACCACCTGATAAGCAGGTCGTGAGGTTCACAATGAAAAAACTAATTTTAGTTCTCGCCGTTTTGCTAACTTTGCCAGCTGTCGCACAGGCGAACGTCGAGCTTGGCGTTAATATGCCAGGGTTGTCACTGCATATCGGAGACCGTGACGACCGCGGATACTATTGGGATGGTGGTGACTGGCGTCCACCGGGTTGGTGGGACCAGCATTATCGTGATGAAGGCCGCGGGCACTGGGTTTATTACGAACCGGCCCCGCCGCCGCCACGCTACTGGCATCATGAGCACTGGCATGAAGGCCCGCCACCCGGCTACTGGCGCGATGGCCCTCCTGGGCACTGGCGTGATGGCCCTCCTGGACACTGGCGCGAAGGTCCGCCTCCGGGCCGCTGGTAACGAAAGTTTGATGAGTTGAAGGGCAGACGTTAAAGATTTTGGGAACAGGGTTGGCAGTGGCGATGCAAAAGCATCCCCAATGTCAGTTCTGTTCCTTCCACATTCTCTCCCCCCGCTATTAATAATTCTCTCCTAATTAATTACTTTATGAATGCAAATAATGTGATTCATTTATTTGAATTATATAAAGATGTTTTTTCATTCTATTGAGCGCAGGTGAGTTTGGAAAAAACTTTTTTAAGAGTAATTGCAGCTTGCTAACGGTCATTAATATGTTAATTTCTTGTTATGAAATCGGCAATGGATGGCTCGAATACGACACATATCTGATGAAACAGGCCGTCATACAGGGGAAAGCCCTGTCAGATATGTAACATGTCATTTAGCGAGATTATTCCTATGCAATTGATTAAAAATGATTTTGAATACCGCGCCTGGATGCTGGATGCCTATTTCTATCAGGATAAAATAGAAGGCGATAAGTTGATGACTGATGAGGAAATGGATGATTTCCTTTTTGAATATCGTCCGCTGGAATATCCGTGTTTAGGCAGTGTGACGCCATCAAAGGAATGTTCACTGGAACTGGACATCACTTTCTTTTATCGGGATCACATCTCAGATTGGGCAAAATCCATGGGGCTGATAAACATTAAATAATCCGCTTCGTTATTACTGTTCTTTACCCGTCTGAAAAAGCGCCTGAGGGCGCTTTTTGTCGTCTGGCATCAGTAATATTAATTACCGCGAACTTCAACCATAACCGGGCAGGGGGCGGCCGCGATCACTTCCGCACTGACCGAGCCTTTCATCATCCGTCCAAACGCTGAAAGCTGACGGTGGCCGATGACAATCACCGAGGCATTGATTCTTTCAGCTTCAGCCACCAGCGCTTCTCCGGCCGGACCGACGATCAGATTGCCTTTCGCATTGATCCCTGCTTGCGACAAAATTTCCAGCGCATGCCCGACCACGGCGCGTGCGGTGTTTTGCTCTTCTTCTGCCGGCGGGTAGCTGACAATTTCACCGGGAACATCGCCGTTATTTTCCAGTGCGTAAGACTCGTCAATGCAGCAGGTGACGAAAACCGTTGAAGCTCGTCCCTTTGCCAGCTGGCGGGCGAGATCAATCACGAGAAGGGATTGCTTTGAGCCGTCTACGGCTAACAAAATGACATCAAACACGGCAATTCCTTTCTTTATTATTTTCCACCGGATACCTGGGTTTCATCCAATTTACCAATTTCGCCAATCAGGGCATGTTTGCATTCCAGCAACGCTTCACGGATTTGCGACTCTTTGGCCGCCCGCCGGGCGGTAGGGAAAAGTACCGATACCGAGTAACGGCCTAAAATTGTATCTATTGCGATAGCCAGCGTGGTAACGCCGTTTACCGTTTCTCCCTCTTCCATCGCAATTCCGCTTTCCCGCACACTGGCGATTTTTTCCAGCAGTGAGTCAAGGGTACGCACGGTATTTTCCGTGGCGGGCTCCAGCACATCCCCGACAATAATGCGGATCTCTTCATCGGTTTTTAGCGACAGCAGGGCACGGCCGCTCGATGTGCTGTAAATGGGCAGATTCAGGCCGACGCGCGGCACCACGCGCAGTTCCCGTTCGGCCACAATGCTGTGAATATTGGCGATCTGCCGACCACTTGCCCGCCCGAGCGACACCGTTTCCTGTGTGTTGTCGCAAAGCAGACGCAGAAATGGGGAGGCGATGGCGATGACATCGGTATGGACCGTTGAAACGAGTTTCAGAAGCGTCGGGCCAAGCCGTACGCCTCCGCTACCTTCTGAGCGAACCAGCCCTTCTTCGGCCAGTGCGGCGACGATGCGCTGCACAGTCGAACGTGGTAAATCCACTTCATTGGCAATGGCACCGAGACTCATTCCCTGCGGATGTTTTCCCAGCGAATTGAGTATGGTGGCCGCCCGCGAGATCACCTGAATCCCACCGCTGCGTTCTTCGTCTGCCGGATTGTCCTGAGCCATGATTTCTCCTTTATCTCCGTGCGTGATCCTGTCCATAAACCTGAGTGGTCAATGTAATGGCTCAACGGGTGAAAAACAATTTTTAATCACATTGCAATACAGTGCACCGTATTATAGTATTTCTGCGTGTATCACAATGTGGTGCAATGCATCGAAATATTTGTGATGCAGGTCGCTTATTTTGCACTTCTGCGACACAAAACCTGCCTTCTTCCTATCGCCGCCATGATAAAGCGGTGGAGTTAACGATGAATCAGACAATCACAATGGCGCCTGTTGCTGCACTGCCCGTGCCGCCCCCTTTTACGTTAAGGCTGGTTATCGGGTTACTGGGGGTTTTAATCGCCTCATTGTGTTCTGGCCTTAACGACCGTGTTACTGACATTGCGCTTGCCGATGTTCGAGGTGCACTCAGCATCAGCACAGATGAGGGCTCATGGCTGATTGGTGCCTATCAGGCGGCGGAAGTCTCCGCAATGATGCTGGCGCCGTGGTTTGCCATGACCTTTTCACTGCGTCGTTTCACCGTGTTTGTCACGCTGGGTTTTGTTCTTATTGCCGCTGTTTTGCCGTACACCCCAAATCTGCCGGTATTCATTGCACTGCGCGCAGTTCAGGGCGTTTTCGGTGGTGCTTTGCCGCCGTTACTGATGACGTCCGCCCTGCGTTTTATGCCGCCGCAATACAAGTTATACGGTCTGAGTGCTTATGCGCTGACGGCGACTTTCGGGCCCAATATGGCGACTTCACTGGCGGCCATCTGGACCGATTATGTCGGCTGGGAGTGGGTGTTCTGGCAGGTGATCCCACCGTGTCTGCTGGCGGTAGCGATGATCGCCCATGGGCTGCCGCAGGATCCGCCGCGTTTTGAGCGTTTCCGGCAAATGGATGTCGTCGGCATGCTGACTGGCACGGGCGGAGTAACGCTGCTGGTGCTGGCCTTGCAGCAGGGAGAACGCCTCGACTGGTTCAGTTCGCCGCTGATTACGCTGATGTTTTTCACGGCGCTTGGCTTGCTGACGGTTTTCCTGGTCAACGAATGGTATCACCCGTTGCCATTGTTCAAATTACAAATGCTGAGAAGACATAATCTGACGCACGGCTTAATCACGTTGTTCGCTCTGATGTTTCTCTTCTTATCGGGCTCCGCGTTACCCGCCAGTTATATGGAGCAGGTTGGCGGATTTCGTGCCATACAGGTCGGACCGCTGGCGCTGACTATCGGTTTACCGCAGCTATTACTCGCCCCGTTGATCGCTTTTGTGCTGACCATGCGCTGGATAGACAGCCGCTGGGTGCTTGTCTGCGGATTAGGGTTGGTGGGCTTTTCCTGTTACTGGGGAACACATCTTACCGGTGCCTGGGCGCGCGATAATTTCTATCTGATCCAGATTATGCAGGCTTTCGGACAACCGATGGCGGTCCTGCCGATCCTGATGAGTGCAACCAGTGTTGTACAGCCACTGGAAGGGCCTTTTGCCTCCGCGATGTTTAACACCACCCGCGGTTTGGGCAGCGTGATGGGCGGTTCTTTGCTGGCTGTTTTTGTCAGCCACCGCGAGCAATTCCATTCCAATGTTTTGCTCAATCACGCCGGTAGCGTGAGCTATCTGCTCTCACAGCCATATGGTGGCGACAGCAGCTTTCTGGCCCCGCTGAACAGCGGCGGCGCAGCGATTTCGACAGAAATACTCACCCGGTTTTCTCAAGGGGTGAGACAGCAGGCGCTGGTGCTGGGAATATCGGACGCTTACATGGTGATCATCGGGCTGGCACTCTCCCTGATATTGCTGGTCGCCATTTTACCTAAACGCACATATCCGCCTCAGTCTCTGGTTAAACGTCCCTGAGTATCGCATCACTATTAACCGTAGTATTCCACTCTGAAAAGTACGAGAGAACAACATCATGATAAAAACCTCACCTGTCCGCCTGAGCTGGCTGTGTGCCGCTGTGGTAGTGATATTTCTGGTTGTCATCGCCTTGTGGATACTCGGCAAGAGCACTCTACCCGTTACTGACGATGCCTTTGTTTCTGCAGATTCCACGCTGGTCGCGCCGCGGATTTCCGGCACGATTGCGGATGTTTACGTGCAGGATAACCAGATGGTGAAAGCCGGTGATGTACTTGCCCGAATCGACGATCGTGATTACCGCAATGCGGTACTGACGGCAGAAGCAAATCTGGAAACCGCTAATGCGCAGATACTCAGCCTGACCGCGCAACTGGCGAAACAACAACAGACTATCTTGCAGGCCCGGGCACTGGTTAATGCTGATGCGGCCAGTATTGCTTATGCGCGTCAGAGTGCTGACCGTTATAAACGCCTGCTGCAAAATGGCTCCGGCACGGCCGATGCACGTGATGAGTCTGATGCCAATTTACGTTCAAAACTGGCTGCGCAGCAGAGTGATATGGCCGCAGCTCTGGGCGCTGAAAAGCAGGTTGATGTACTGAAAGCGGAACAGGCAGAAGCGAAAGCTGCAATCGATTCAGCCGCAACGGCGCTGGCACAGGCGAAGCTGAATCTTTCTTATACCGAAATTACGGCGCCGGTGGATGGCGTGGTCGGGCAGCGCTCGTTGCGTATCGGCGGATATGTGGCTGCAGGAGCACGCGTTCTGGCCGTGGTGCCGCTGAAAAACGCTTACATTGTGGCGAACTACCTTGAGACACAACTGGGTGATGTGCAGCCGCATCAACCGGTTGAGATTAAGGTGGATGCGTTGCCGGGTGTGACCCTCAAAGGGAAGGTGGACAGCATTTCGCCTGCCACCGGCGTGACGTTTTCGCCTATTTCGCCGGACAATGCGACCGGCAATTACACTAAAGTTGTACAGCGTCTGGCGGTTAAAATTGTGCTCGACAGTAATCAGCCCGATGCGAAGCGTCTGAAAGTCGGGATGTCTGTGATCCCGACAATTGATATCACATCGCGCTGAATAACAAATTTTGAAACAAAAAGGCGACTCCGGAGGTTAATGCCGATCGTTTAAGGATCAGTTGACCGATCCGGTGGCTCGTGTAAAAAGGGTTCATGCTCATCATGGACCCTT